>CAMCWB010000107.1 GCA_945882315.1 Bauldia litoralis
GGATTTTTGGTGTGGGCCGCGCGCAAAATCGATTCTCCTTCACCCGGTTCAGCGGAAAAATAATACAAGAAAAGGCGAAGATCGCATTGTCCTTTGCGCATCCGTGGCCGCCAACCCGCTCAGCTCCGCCTTTTTCAACAGCCTGCTAGGCGAAAGCCACGCGCCGGACGAGACTTTGGGACTATTTGGCCTGGCCGATCGTCAAAATATCGCCACGAGCGCGACGACAATGAGTGAAAGCGCGGCTGCGCGGTTCAACCAAGCGAGAGCCGTTGGGTTGCCGACAGAATGCCGAAGCCTGTTCGTTGCAAAGGAATAGAACAGGACATTGACTCCACTGAGAAGGACGAACGTCGCCTCCATAACGGCGAATTGCGGAAGCACATCTCGCGATGGATCGATGAATTGCGGTGCCAGGGCGATAAAAAACGTTAGTGCGTTGGGGTTGAGAACCATCAGGAGAAAAGTCTGCAGGAAGGGGCTCCGGCCCTCTGGGGCCTCACCAACCTTGATGTTCGTCGAGCCCTGCCACAGCCTGATGGCCAGGAAGATCAGATAGCCGGCGCCCACCCATCGGAGACTGGCAAAGAGCGTTGCGTTGGTAGCCAGCAGCGCGCCCAAGCCCGCGAAACAAACAGTCATCGCGACGGCGTTGCCCGTCATGACGCCGAACGCGATCGAGACGACGTCCCGGATTCCATGTGCCAGCGTGTGGCCGATCACGAAAAGTACGGTCTGGCCCGGCGTAGGAATAAGCAAGGCTGCAGTCGCCGCGAATGCAAGCCAAGTCGTGAGGCTCATTGCAATTCCGCCCCTCGGCGTAACCGACTTGAGTTAGCCCTTTAAAGTGGGCAGTCGTTCCTGATCTACGAACATCACGGCGCGCACTGGGCCGCCGCGATTTCTTAGAGCACTTGTGTCGCTCCGCCAACGCGAAAGACGAGACGAACCGCCGCGCTCCAAGTTACCCGGAGTGATGCTATGACGGCCGCGCATGCCACTAAGCGATGGTGAGGATACAAATTTATGATGACTCAGCGCCACATCTCCCAACTGCAGAAGATTGTCGACCAACTGCAACGTATTGTCACCGAAGCAAAAGGAGCAGCGTTGGAGAAGCGGCCGGCACCAACGGCTAGCAACAGCAGGACCAAAGGCACGCGGCGAACCGCTACGCAGGTCGGGAAGATGAAGAAGGAAATCGCCGCTGCGCGCCGCCGTGGTGAGCGTGTTGCGGACCTCGCAAAAAAATTCGGGGTTACGACCTCATACATCTATCAGCTTTAGGAAGGCGGCCCTCTGGTTTTACTCGGGCCGCTGGCCGGCGCTGGGCGTTCAACGCGCAGTGGACGGCACCGCTTGCAAAACATCGATGCTACAAAAAAGACTATGCCACCGCCATCTTCGGCATGAGCTATCAGGAGTTCGAGACGGCAGCCCTCAGGGGTCTCTTCTCAAGCCGGGACAAGCCGTCCACCCTCCACGCTCTGTTCGGCGAGGGCGAGGCGCTCGACGAGCCGGAGTTCATCGAGGCGGTCTCGCTCAATCTTCGCCGCGGACGCCTGGTCGTCCTCGTCGTCGGCGACGGCATCCGCAGCGAGGCGGAGCGACTTGCCGATGGCCTCCAGTCGCACGCCGGCTTCCACTTCACCTTCGCCCTCGTCGAGATGGCGGTCTTCCGCATGCCGGAGGACGGGAATGTCGTGATCATCCCGCGCACCCTCGCCAAGACCGTCATGGTCGAGCGCGGCATCCTGAGGTTCGAAGGCGTCCAGCCCAGGATCGACCCGCCGCGGACGATCGCCGCCCCCTCCCCCTCGGCTTCGAGCATTACCTCGGAGCAGTTCTTTGAGGCGATGGCCGTGCGCGGCGCCGCCCTGCCCGAGCAGCTCAAATACTTCATCAACCAGCTTGAACCGCTGGGCGTCTATGCCGACTTCCAGCGTTCGCTCATCTTCCGCTGGGATCCTCCTACGGGAAAGGCGATCAATCTCGGCTATATCCAGCGGAACGGCGCCGTCTGGACCGACACCGTGCATCTCAACGCTCCTCTCGATTTGAGCCAGGCCTATGTCAGCGAGCTTGCCGAAGCCTGGGGCTGCGAGGTTGATCGGCAGAGTTTTGGCCAGAACTGGCAGGTCCGCCAGGCGGGCAGCCCGCCAAAAATCGAGGTCATCGCCCCACAGCTGGAGGCCTGGATTGTGGTGATCGCGCGCTTCATCGACGCCGTCCGCGAGCGCCTCGCGCGGGACCCAACTTGATAGCGTTGGAAGTGATGCGTCACGGAGTAAGGGATCGGTGGTCAAAGGAGATGCCAGTGGTAACGAACCGTGGGGAGGGCTCCAGCTTCAATCGATTCACCGACGATTGTATGGCCTGGTACATCCGCGACCGCGACGGGCGCTACCTCAAGGGAGACCGCACGCCTGTTGCCGACATCATCGAGCTCCTCTCAGATCCATCTGAACGGGATCGCGCCCTGCAGGCGCTCGCCGATGACAATCTCAACACGGTCGGAACGATCCTCCGCCGTGCCCACCTGATCGCGGACCCATGAGCGATCGCCTCGCGTCAGACTTGCGCATGATCCTCAGTGCGCAATCGGCGGCGGCGGATAGTCGGACAGCCCGTCGGTCACGACATTATGGCTGCGCAAGGCAGCCAGAAACTGGACGGTTGAATCGACCTGGTCGTCGAACTTGCTGAGTGGGAACTGGGCGATCTCCTGCTCGTAGATGTCGAGCCATGTGGCTGCGCGCGGCAGGTAGATACGCTTTTGCTCGAAGAGCGGCGTTTGGGCAATGGCGCGCGTTAATTTGTCCTCCCGTGGAGCGCTGCTGATCAGCCAGCGCCGCCATTGCGGATCTTCCGATGCGATGAGATTGCCGAGGTTGTGGCCGATGCCAGTCGTCTCCAGGATAACCATCTGCGCCTTGAACCTGTCACGGAGATTGAGGAGGACCGGCTTCAGCTTGTGGAACTCGAGACGTTTGCGAAAGACGTCGAGGAGATAAAGGTTGCGACCCCGGACGCCCCAGGTCGTGCACACTACCCAGGAACTGTACTCCGCCTCGGTCGAGGCGGGATCCCAGCTCTGGACAATCTTGTCAAAGCGATGCGGCGGCTCGTCATAGCGCTGCAGGTGATGGAGCTTGAAGAGGGCGCCGCCCGGCGGGGTGGGACGTTGCAGGACTTGGGCGTTGTAGCCAAGGTCGCCGAGATCGAGCTTGAGCTGGTCCAGGGCCTGCCGGTTGAACCGGTCTGGATAGAGAATGTCTCCCGGGCCGAAGTCCCAGCTCTTGCCGTCGCCGAGATCGAAGGATTGCTGCACCACCCCCTCGCCGGGCATTTCGAGGACCTCGAAGCCGCCCTCGGCCCGCAATCTGCCGATAAGGTCGTCCTGGTGCATGCGCTGGGCGATCACGATCAGGACGCCGCGTTGCGGGTTGTCGAAGCGCGACATTACAGTGGTCTTTATCCAGCCATGGACCCGCTCGCGTTCGGAATCGGAGCAGGCGTCCGATGCCTTCATGGGATCATCGACGATGACATAGTCGGCGCCCATGCCGGTGAGGACGCCGCCAACCGAGGTGGCGAGTCGGTAGCCCTTGGCAGAGGTGCGGAGCTCGTCGAGGCTTGCGCCGTGGAGGACGGTCTCGGGGAAGACGCCGCGATAGAGATCGGAGAGCATCACGTCGCGACTGCGGCGGGCGAAGTCCTGAGCGAGATCGTCGCCATAGGAGGCGCAGATGATCTTGGCGCCGGGCTCGCGGCCTAGGATCCAGATGGGCAGGATGACCGAGCTCAGCATGCTCTTCCCATGTCGCGGCGGGATCGAAATGAGAAGGCGACGTACTTCGCCTCGGACTGCCCTTTCGAGCGTCGCGGCGAGCACCCTGAAGTGCAGCGAGGTGCTGAAGGCGATGCCGGGCGCTAACACCCCGAAGAGGAGATGATAGAAGACATAAAGGCGCGCGCGGGATTGTGCATGAACCGTCGCCAGCAGGCTCGCGGCGTCTTGCGGGTCAATCTTCATTTGAGGAGCCCCGCGTCGAGGAGGAACTTGAAGGTGGCAACGGTGGCGTCGCTCAGGACCGGGTCGCTCTCCTCACCGTCGCTCCTGGCGAGACAGGCTTGGCTAAAATAGGCGAGCGTCAGCCGCTGCGCGTCCGGCTTGCCCTGCATAGCGGCATCAAGCAGGCGGCGAATGACAACCTCGATCTTGGCCATCTTGACCACCTTTTCGCCGGTCTTGGTCTTGATCATGCGCTCCGCCTCGCGGAGGAAGCGGGCATGCAGCGACACCGACCCCTTCGGTCGACCAGACGGATTGCCGGACTGGCCCTTCTTGAACTGATGCGCCTTCGGCGGCTTGCCGTGGCCGACCTTGTAAGCTGCGGAAGGATTCGCGGCTTTAGGCGTCTTGCCCTTCTTTGCGCTCATGACCGACCTCCAGACTGGCCCGGCGGCGGCAGCAGCAGAACACGGGTAGAGGGGGCGGAGGGAGCTGAGCCGGTATCAGCCCCGTCCCTTTCCCGTCGGCGAGCGACCGCCGCAAAAGTCTCGCCGGTCGCGGCGAGGATAGCCGTCTTGCCGGTGAGCGTCTGCCAGCGGCGGACTGCAAGATCGCAGTAGAGGCCATCGATCTCAATGGCGCGGGAGAGGCGGCCGTTTGTTTCCGCCGCGATCAGGCTGGTGCCGGAGCCTAGGAAGGGATCGAGAACGATATCGCCTCGCAGGGTCACGTCGAGGATGGCATCCTCGATCATGGAGCGGTTCTTGGGCGTCGGATGGCTGCGCGTCGCGTCGCGATCCCCCTCGCCGCTGCCACCGCCGCCCGGATACTGCCAGAGATTGGAACGCCAGCGGCCATGGCGGCCGAGCTCTACGTTGTTGACGTGCGGCAAAGACCCCACCCTGAACATCGGCAGCAACTCGTGCTGGCTGCGCCACAGGCTCCCGAGGCCGGCATTCGACTTCGCCCAGACGATGATATTAATGAGCGTGAGGCCGAGGGTCTCAGCGGCAACAAGCACGGTGTGAACCCCTCGCCAATCGATGAAGGTGCCGAGAAGTGCGCCGTCCTGAAGCTTCGGCGAGGCCGCTTCCATCCAGCTTCCCGTGAAGCCTAAGAACGCCTCGGGCGACATCTCGCCGGAGGCCTGCGCGAACTCGCGATGCCTGCGAGTTGTCACAAAGTCGGCAATCGGGACATTGTAGGGTTGGTCGGTTAGGAGAAGACCGGCCTGCTCGCCGTCAAGCAGACTCTGGTAGGACGCAGAATCGCAGCTGTCGCCGCAAAGGAGTTTGTGGCGATCAAGCAGCCAGAGGTCTCCGCCTAGCGTCACGGCCCGCTCGCCCGGGCGGGGCAGCTCTACCCGGTCTACCCGGTCCGACGCATTAGTCCGTTCGAGATCGCTTTCATTGAGCAGAATCATGTCGAGCTCGGCATTGGCAAAGCCGGTGATGGAGAGATCTTCCTCCAGCAAGATCAACTCCTCGAAAACCGCCTTCAGCGCCTCGGGGTCCCACTCGCCTTTCTCGGCCGTTCGGTTGAGAGTGATCGTGAGTTTCTTAAGCTGCGCTTGGCTGAGATGTTCGACAACGATGACCGGCATCGAGGTGATGCCAAGTTTGCGCGCGGCGAGCCAAGACGCCACCCCGTCAACAATGCAGCCATCGGGGTCGACGAGGATCGGTTTGACAATCCCGTTCTCGCCGATCGAGCGCATCAGACGTTTGACATGCGCCACGCTTGCCGGCCGCACATGGCGCTCCGGCGGACGCATGCTGTCGATCGGCCACTCTTCGTATCGCAGTGATGGCCGCAGGTCGTTGCGCGGCGGCCGCTCACCCCGCTCCGCTTCCCACTCTTCCGTCCCCCGCTCGCGGCGATGACGCGCCTTGCCGCGGATTCGATCCCTCAGACCCCGTGCCGGGGTGATAGCGTTCTCTGATCCTGATCTCATCATAACCACTCCTCTGACAAACCTCCGTCAGAGGGCGGCGGACCAGGAGGAGGTCGGAGCCAAGATGGACGCCGCCGTGGCAGCCTCCATCCAAGCCCGAACCCTCCTTGGTTCATGCGAGCCGGTAAACCTGGACCTTCCGCTCGCGGAGCGAAGGTCGATGCCGCAATGTTTCCGGAATGCCGATCCTGGCGCAAGTGGAAAAACGCGCTTCGCATGCCGGTGGACCAAAGTCTGCACCGGCCTTGAACGCTGCCCTCGTCACTCGAAAAAAAGCAATCGCATAGCAGTCGGTGACATCGGTCGCGTCGCGACCAACGAGCGAACAATTCACTGATATTGATCCTCGGCGGCGCGTCGACCAATCGGGCGATTTGCCCGCGGTCAGACCGAGCAATAAATTTGCGTCCTTCAGACCCCCGGTTCGACCGGGTTCAAATGGCGGGAAGACTGACCTTTGCGCCCGCTACCCGGCACGGCCAAACCGGGGATCCAAACCGGGGTCTGACCCAGCTCGAAAGACAGCCAGCGCAGCCCAGGCCATGCTCTCCAGATTCGATCGGTTTGCGCACAGCTCTCAACAATGCGACGCCGGTCCGCCGGGCAGAATTCGCGTGACTGCCTGCTTGTACCCGACCCCACGCCCAGCATGAGACGTTGATCGCCGCGGATTTCCGCCTTCACGGCCGTCAACAGCGTGAGTCATGCCACGCGGGAGCCCTGTTCTTTCCCCTGATATCAGGCAGTTGCCTAAGGACCTGGTGAGATCGCAGCGTCAAGCCGGCTCGCATTCCCGAAAAAGCACCGGCAGAGAACCGCGGGCCGCCAAGGGCCGATTTCTCCGAATACAGAGACAACAGAGAGACGCAAACGCGCTGACACGTCCGCTAACCCACGGAATAGTCGAAGCGTTCTTAGCGACCTCGGAAACTCATGCGAAATTCGCGGACTGGTTGGCTGGGGCGCCAGGATTCGAACCTGGGATCACGGGATCAAAACCCGATGCCTTAACCGCTTGGCTACGCCCCATCGTTTGCGAACTGTTCCTATATAACCTCGACGGCGGCGCCGCAACGCGAGCGACCGCTTCCCCGGGGGACTTCCCTGCCGAAAGCGTGCAGGCAGTCGCGGCGCTGGAAATCCCTGCGCCGGAGGTTGGCTGACGATCGCAAACAAGCATGAAAGCCCGCCTTGCCGCTGGCAGGGTCCGTCGCTATAAGACGGCTTCGCCGGGGTCACGGAGTGTAGCGCAGCCTGGTAGCGCACCTGCTTCGGGAGCAGGGGGTCGCAGGTTCGAATCCTGCCACTCCGACCACTTCTTTTCCCGCGCTAACGCCCTCCCGATCGGCGTGTCGTCGGCAAGGCCGGCGGCCTCTCCAGCGCCCGAACTCCCTCATTGTCTGCCGCTGCCGGGCCACCGCTGGTTCGAGCCGTCCGCGAATGCTCGCGGCGTGGCGGAAGCGTCGCATCGCCTGTTGGGGCGCTCTCTTCCCCTGCCCTTTTCGATGCCCATAGAAAAGTGTCTGCAGCGGGCGATTTTGTCGCAAAAGCCCAGTGATTCCCGCTGTTAGAACCGCACCGTTAATGTGGCTTCAAAAGGAATAGAGATGAATATCAGACAATTGGCCAAAGGCGCCGCAATGGCCGGGCTGGGGTGCGGCACCGTGTCGGGCGCTCAGGCCCAGGACGACAATGTGATCAACATCCTGGTCTCCAACGAGCGGACCGCGTCGGTCTATCCGGTGCTGGTCGGCCAGGCGATGGGCTTCTTCGAAGCCGAAGGCCTCAAGGTCAACTTCCTCTCCTCGGCCACCTCGGTCCCCTATGTCGCCTTCCTCCAGAACGGCGACGCGGACCTCGTCATGCTCGACGCGCCGCAGGTCTTCCAGGCGGTCAATACCGGCCTGCCGGTCTCGGTCGTCTATGAGGCCATGCAATTCGCGCCGGAAGGCATCGTGGTCGCGGCCGACAGCCCCTACCAGAGCCTCGTCGAGCTCAAGGGCAAGACGATCGGCCTCGCCAGCGACCGCGACACCGTCACGACCACCATCGCGCTCGAATCGGTCGGCCTGACGATCGACGACGTGACGACCGTGGTCGTCGGCGACGCCGGTCCGGTCATCGCGCGCGCCATCCAGGGCGGCCAGATCGACGCCTTCGCGGGCGGTTCGGTCGATCGCTTCGGCATGGAAGCGGCGGGCATCCCCTTCCGCGACCTGACCCCGGCGGCCGTCTCAGAGAACCCGGCGAACTCCTTCGTTATCTGGAACGACCGCAAGGAGGAGCTGCGCGACAAGGTCGGCAAGTTCCTGCGCGCCTGGACACTCGCCGCACAGGCCGGCCTGGTCGACATCGCCGCCACCAGCGCCGCCTGCAAAAGCGTCGTGCCCGAAAAATGGGAAGATCCGACCTTCGGTCGCCGTCTGCACAGCTACGCCGTCTACACGACCACCGTGCAGCGGACGCGCTTCCGTGGCCAGCCGCAGCCGGAAGTCTGGCAGAGCGTGCAGCCGCCGCTGATCCGCCTCGGCGAGATCTCGGCGGAAGTCGATCCAGCAACCTTCCTCGATCCGTCCTTCATCGAGGTGGCGAACCAGTACACGGACGCCGAACTCCGCGCGTCGATCACCAAGTGGAAGTCCGAGCACCAGGATCTGCTGATCAAGTAGTCCGCACGGGCTAGACGAGGCTTCAGAGCCCCGGGGACTTTCCCCGGGGCTTTTTTGTTGCCCATGCGGAACCCGGCGCGGGCCTCGTGGTTTTCACCAAGGGGGTATGGCTCGAGAGCGAATCTCGG
>CAMCWB010000108.1 GCA_945882315.1 Bauldia litoralis
GCAAAATACGCCGCCGCTTTTTTTAGGATGTCGCGCTCCATCCGAGTCTTCGCCAACTCGGACCTCAGCCGCGCAATCTCCATCTGGTCTGCATTCACCGGCTTGCCCTTGGCCTCCTTCAGGCCGCCGATCGCATCCGCCTTCACCCAATTGTCAATCGACTGCGCCGAAACGCCCAGCCCTCGCGCAACCGAGGACAGCAATTGACCGCCTCGCACCAGACGAACAGCCTCCTGCTTGAACTCCAGCGTGTAGCGCGCCCGCACCATTCCCGTCATATCCGTTCCTCCAAAACTGATGATACACATTCAGCCTTGGGAGACGTTCTTCGGGGGCAAGGTCAATGCGGGTTCCTCAAACATCGGGGTCGCCACCCCAGACCAAACTCACCTCCGACCCGTGCCGGCGATAAAGCTGCCCAAATCCGGTTCCTAGCCCACAGCCCATCCTGAAAAAGCAGATCGGGCACATCCACGACCACACAAGGTTGAGGTTGCTGCAGACGTCGAACAAGAAACCTGATTCGAGAGAACGTCCGCAATCACAGGTATCGGAAAGGCCATCGCCATCCGCTTTCGACTCGTTACTGTCATATGGCCGCTCGACGCGCAGGAAGCCGGTCAGATCCAGCATCGGCTCCGATCCTTTTTGGTCGGAGAGCAAGAGCTGCTCCACCGTCCCCTCAATCACCCGGCTCGATTGGTCTTCCAGCCACTCGATTTGCTTTCGGAGTTCGGCCAGCTGTGAGGCGGCAAGCGGAATGCGCCGCCCGGCGTCCGCGAGCGCGAGCGCGTAGGTCGAATGCGGGCCGTCGATATCGCCACGGGCGCGCCGAAAGCGAAAGCGGGAGGGAGATGTCCAAATCGACATTGGATAGCGCAAGCCTCGGAGTATTATAAACCGTGGTATTTTAGACCGTGGCTTGATGCACATTCAAGATGCTGCCCTCCAATCATGGAGGCGCATCGAATCGTTGGGATCAATGTGCGGCGGATTCGGGTGGCCGCGCTGATTGCGCAGGACGACTTGGCGCTTCGAGCTGGTCTCGATCGGGCTTATGTTGGGCGGCTTGAACGAGGCGAAGCAAATCCGACGATTACGACACTCGCGAAGCTAGCTCAGGCACTCAACGTTGACCTGGAGCAGCTTTTCAGGGCTCCAGGCCGTCAGTTGTCAACCGTCCTCAAGGGCGGGCGGCCTCCCTCAAAGCCGAAGTAGCCGATGCGCCGTCGTACCGACTGCTTTAGCCGGTAGGCGTCTCAGGGCTCTAAAGGCCCCTCGCCCACGCAGCTCTCTAGAAAGCTCGAATAATCCGCATGCGTTGCAAGTTGAGCCGTGGGGAATAAATTGAGGCTTCCAACAGCCCATACATTCAGCGGACGAGCGCAGCTCTGTCATTATTTTTAACGGCGATATTTGTTGTTACATTGTTTTCGACAGAATCGAAGTCTTCGTGATCAGTGGACCGCCTGACGTTATTACGTCGGTGCTCGTCGTGCTCGGAGGCCGAAGGGGGATTGGCCGCTGATTGATCTTCACAGTCATCTTTTGCCCGGCATCGACGACGGCTCGCCCGATCTCGAAACATCCCTTGAGATGGCACGCCTGGCGGTGGCCGACGGCATCGAGGTCATGGCCTGCACGCCGCATATCATGGCGGGCGTCTACTCAAACTCGGCCGCCAGCATCCGCGCCGATATCGCAACACTGGCCGACCAACTCCGGCTCGCGGGCATACCCCTGCAGCTGGTGAGCGGCGCCGACATCCATCTCTCCCCGTCGTTTGCCGTCGACTTCGCGTCCGGTCTCGTCCTGGGGCTGAACGAATCCAGGTACTTCCTGCTGGAACCGCCGCATCATGTGATGCCGCCGCGCCTGGAAGACTTCGCCTTCGCCATGATCGCCGCCGGGCACCATCCCATCCTGACGCATCCGGAACGGCTGACCTGGATCGAAGGCCAGTATGAGGTGGTCGAACGGCTCTACGCCGCCGGCGTCCTGATGCAGATAACCGGTGGTTCCCTGACCGGCCGGTTTGGCCGGCGGCCTCAGTATTGGGCCGAAAAGATGCTGGCCGAAGGCAGGGTTCATCTTTTAGCTACTGATGCGCATGATACTCGCAAACGGCCCCCCCTCCTGGCAGAGGCTCGAGACGCTGCCGCGCGGTTGCTGGGAAACGAGGAGGCTCAGCGGCTGGTTGTAACTAACCCTCTATATATTCTACAGAATGTGCTACCTTCCGAGCTGCGATCAGCGTCGGGGGGGTTGGGCCGAGAGCAAAAAAGCTTTCTCGGATGGCTACGGCAGTTCGGTGGCGGCCGGACGCGAGGGAAAGACATTTGACTTTGACCGGTATGTTTCGGGTTCTCTCGGTTTTGCTTCCGCTCGTCCTGGCGGCCTGCTCGTCGGCCGGCGGTGGCTCTGCGGGCGGTAGCGCCTCTTCGGCAGCGGCGGTTCCGTCCGCCTTTGCGGCTGCGGAGCCCGGCCCAACGTCCAGCGCCGACTATCATATCGCGCCCCTCGACATTCTCGACATTTCAGTCTTCCAGGTCCCGGACCTTACAAAAACCGTTCAGGTCAGCTCGAGCGGCCAGATCAGCCTGCCGCTGATCGGCACCGTGCAGGCCGGCGGAAAATCACCCCAGGACCTTGAGAAGCAGATTGCCGGCGTTCTCGGCGCCAAATACCTGCAATCGCCGCAAGTCAGTGTTTTCGTCAAAGAGTATACGAGCCAGAAGGTCACGGTTGAGGGCGCTGTGATCAAGCCGGGCATCTATCCGATGTCGGGGAAGACCACATTGCTGCAGGCGATCGCGCTTGCCGGGGGTCTCGACCGCGTCGCCGACTCCCGCGGCATCGTCGTTTTCCGGGAGGCCGGCGGCAAAAAACAGGCGGCAAAATTTGATTTGCCATCGATCCGTTCCGGCAAAGCCGATGATCCGGTCATTGCCGGCGGCGATGTCGTTGTCGTCGACCAAGACGGTGGTAAGACTGCGTTGCGCGGTGTGCGCGAATCCCTTGGCATTTTCGGTCTGTTCAGTCCCATCCTCTAGGCGCCAGAACGAAGCGACCTGATGAACGATCAAAGCTTCGAGCGAAACCTCAATGACGGCAGCCATCGGCCCGCGGCCGATGATCGTCATGGCGTGGGCGCCGGGACGCATGGTGACCCCATTGAGCGCCGTGCCGGCAGCCGACGTCCCGGCAGCGACAAGGCGTCTGGACATGACGACTGGTCTGACGCCGGTGGCGGCCGAGGCTCCGGAGACCAAGGCGGCGGCCGCCGGCCCTCGGACCAGGTTCCGGCGCCGCGCGGGCCATCCCAGCCGGTGCCGGCGAGGGAAACCCTTCCCGATACCTATTCGCCGCCGTCAGCCTATTCCGATCCGATCGTCGACGAAGGTCGGCTGGATCTCAGGAAATATCTTTGGCTGCTGTTCAAGCACCGCTGGCTCATTGCCGGGTCGGCCGGCGTCTTCATCATCCTGGGTTTGCTCGCAACGCTCCTGACCACGCCGGTCTATCGGGCCGACGCGACGATCCAGATCAACCGCAACGTCGATACGGTTGTCGAATTTGAAGGAATGAAGAGTCCCGACGCCGGACGCGATATCGAGTTCTATCAAACACAGTATGAACTGCTGAAGAGCCGGTCGCTGGCGGAGCGCGTCGTGACCGATCTCGGCCTCGAAAATAACGAGGCCTTCATGAACGCGGTGGCGCCGTCGGCCTGGAGCCGCCTGCGCAGCATGTTTTTTGGCGGCGGATCCGCGGCGCCGACTACCGACGTGAAAGCCCGTCAGGCATCGGCAACCGGTCGCGTCCTTGGCGGCCTCAGCGTCCAGCCGGTCCGGTCGTCCAGCATCGTCAAGCTGAGCTTCGACAGCCCCAACCCACAGGCGGCGCAGCTGGTGGTGAACGCGGTTGCCCAGACCTACATCGCGCTCAACCTCGAGCGCCGCTACCAATCCTCTGCCTACGCCCGCAAATTTCTCGAGGAGCGACTCGAGCAGCTCAAAGTGAAGCTCGCCGAGTCGGAGAAGGAACTGGTCGCCTACGCCGAGCAGCAGCGCATCGTCGGCACCGGCGACAGCCAGACGCTGTCGATGACCAACCTCGCCTCCGCCAACGACGGTTTGTCCAAGGTCACCGGTGAGCGGGTCAAGAAGGAGCAGCTCTGGAAGCAGCTCGAGGCGTCGACCGGCTTTGCCTTGCCCCAGATCCTGCAAAGCGAAGCGATCGAGACGATGCGCGCCAAGCAGGTCGAGCTCGCGGCGGAATACAAGGACAAGCTCAGTTTCTTCAAGCCGGCTTTCCCGGAGATGCGCCAGATCCAGGCGCAGATCGACGAGCTCGATCGCCAGATCGCCTCCGAAGTGGCGCTGATCAAGCAGTCGGTGCAGGCCGACTATCAAGCGGCGCTGAACGAAGAGCAGTCGCTGGCGAAAATGGTCGAAGACCTGAAATCGGAAGTCACCGATTTCCGTAACCGCAACATCCAGTACACGATCCTGCAGCGCGAGGTCGACACCAACCGCTCGCTCTACGAAGGCCTGCTGCAGCGCTACAAGGAAATCGGCGTCGCCGGCGGCGTCGGCGTCAACAATATCTCGATCGTCGACTCGGCAGAAGTACCCGGCAGTCCCTACACGCCGCGCCTGTCGCGCAATCTCGCCATCGCCCTGATGCTCGGCCTGATGTTCGGCGGCGCCGCCGCCTTTGCCCGCGAGCATCTCGACGACACCTTCAAGTCGCCCGAGGACGTCGAAGACAATCTCGGCATTCCGCTGCTCGGTATCATCCCGATGGTCGGGGTGATCGACGATCCGAAGGCACTGTTTGACGACCAGCGCTCGCCGGTGGCCGAGGCCTATCGGTCGCTCCGCACCGCGCTGCAATTCTCGACCAGTGGCGGCGTCCCCAAGAGCCTCCTGATCACCAGTTCGCGGGCGAGCGAGGGCAAGTCGACGACGGCTTTGACCCTCTCGCGGAATTTTGCCCAGATTGGCCTGCGGGTCCTCTTGATCGATGCCGACCTGCGCAAGCCGTCCCTGCACCGCTACACCGGGCTTGACCAGAATGTCGGGCTGACCAACTTCCTGGCCGGTGGAACGATGCCGCCCGAGGCGCTGCAGCGCACCGACATGGCCGGGCTGACGATCATGACCTCCGGCCCGCTGCCGCCGAATCCGGCCGAGCTGCTGGCGGGCGCGAAGATGATGTCGCTCCTGAACATCGCTTCGGAAAAATACGACCTCGTCGTGATCGACGGCCCGCCGGTTGCAGGCCTGGCCGATGCGCCGCTTCTGTCGAGCATGATTTCCGGCACGCTGCTGGTGATCGATGCCAAGGGAACACGGCGCGGTGTTGCCAAGGCAGCTCTGAAGCGGCTCGCCTTTGCCAGGGCCCAAATTGTCGGAGCTGTCATCAACAAGCTCGATCTCGCCACCAACGGCTATAGCTACGGCTATGGTTACGGCTACGGGTACGGCGATACCAATTATTACGGCCAGGAAGCGCCGGCAAAACTGACGCACAAGGGCAAGAGTGAAGCCTGATGTCGCGGCCGGTCGCGCTTCGCGTGGCGCTCGACCTGGCCTTCACGCCGGTCCTCGCAGGGCTGGCGGCAAAGCAGCCGCTGCCGCCCGGCATGATCACCGTGCTCCAGATCGCCGGCGGCTCTGACGATACACTGCAGCAGGCGGTTGATACGACGGGTGAGCCAGCCGACAGGATCCGCAACGCCGTCATCCTGTTTCTGCAGACTGTTCTGTTCACGCCGGCAGCCGACTCGTATCGCGTGCTGGGGGCCGAGCGTTCCTCGACCCAGGCCGAATTGCGCGACCACATGCGCTGGCTCATGAAATGGCTGCATCCGGACCGCGAACGGAGCGAATGGGAATCGTCGCTGGCGCTTCGTGTCTCGTCGGCTTGGGACGATCTGAAATCGCCCGAGCGACGGAAGGCCTATGACGCCGCCCATCCGATCGCCGTAACCGCACGACCCACTGGTCCGCGGCGGCGACAGCGGCGGACGCGGATTCCGTGGGTCGGTATCCCGCAGCATGCGATCGAGCCGCGCCGCCGCTACAAACGTGCCGCCGTTTTCATCTTGCTCGCCGGCCTGGCTGGCGCGGCCGCCATGGTCTGGGACGACCGCACCTTGTTATGGGGCGCTGTGTTCGCCGACAGTGTTGCTGGTGTCCGCGAGTAACCTTGGCGTCCAAGAGACCCTAACGGCCGTTTAAGAATCTGGAACCTTCGACTAGGCCGAGAATTGCACGAGCCGGCAGCCACCCTGTTTGCTGTCAGCATGGGGCGAAAAATGACTTCCGTACAAATTCTGGCCATCGCCATCATCACCCTGATGATGGTCGCTTTCGTTTGGGGGCTATTTCGCTACGACATCGTCGCAGTCGTCGCAGCGGTGGCGCTCATCGGGGCACTGGCTTTCGGAGTTGTACCACCGGATGCCGCCTTTTCGGGGTTTAGCGACGACATTGTCATCATTGTGGGTAGCGCGCTCCTGGTGAGTTCCGCCGTGGCTCGCACGGGGATCATGGAGGTCGCCATCCAGCGTTATGCCCCCGATCTTGCCGGCGTCCGCTCGCAGCTCATCCTGCTCGTTGTCGTCGTAACCATCCTCTCCGCCTTCGTGAAGAATATCGGCGCCCTGGCGATCATGATCCCGATCGCCTTCCAGTTCGCCCGGAAGTCCGGTACCTCGCCGTCTGTCTTCCTGATGCCGATGGCTTTCGGATCGCTGCTCGGCGGATTGATGACCCAGATCGGCACCTCGCCCAACATCGTCGTGTCGCGGGTACGTGAGGATCTGACCGGTGCACCTTTCACGATGTTCGACTTCACCCCGGTCGGCGCAACGCTGGCGCTGGTCGGGACGGTCTTCCTGGTTTTCTTCTACTGGTTAGTTCCCATTCGAACACGCGCCAGTGTCGATATGCATGAGGCGCTCGATGCTCACTACCTGGCGGAGGCACGGGTTGTCGAAGGATCGGCGAAGGATCGGCGGTCAACGGCAAGAGCGTCGCCGATCTTCTGAAGCTGACAAAAGGCGGCGCCGTCGTCACCTCCATCCTCCGCTCTAAGAGCCTTCGCATCGCCCCGCTTCCCGACGCAATCCTCCGCGAAGGCGACATCGTTCTCGTCGAGGGGGATCCGGAGACCCTCGACCGCCTGGTGGCGCAGGCCGGCCTCAGCGTCACCGGTAAGCGCGGCGACGCGGGTGACGCCAGCGAAGCGGCCGAGGCCATCGAGGCCGTGATCGGCGAAAATTCCATCCTGGTCGGATGGTCGGCGCAGCGGCTCGGGCTTTTCGATCGCTACAATGTCAACCTGCTGGCGGTCAGCCGAAAGAGCAATCGGGGGAATCTAAAGCAACGCCCGGGCTCGATAGCCCTCCGGACGGGCGACGTGATCGTGCTGCAAGGCAGCCGGGCAGCCATGCCCGAAATCCTCCGCGAGCTCGGTTGTTTGCCGTTGGCCGAGCGGCCCATTCTTCTCGGCAGTGTCAGGCGGGGCATTGTGCCGGTCATGGTGCTCCTGCTCGCCATGGGCGCGACCGCAACGGGCACAGTGCCCGTCGCGATAGCCTTCTTCGCAGCGGCTGTTGCGATGGTGGTGCTCGGCGTCATCCCGCTGCGCGAGGTCTATGGGGCGATAGACGGTCCCATTCTGGTGATGCTCGCTGCGCTCATTCCGGTGAGTGACTCGCTCAGAAGCTCCGGTGCAACGGACGTTATCGCCGGTTGGCTCGGCCAGGTCGGCGCCACCCTCCCAGGCTACGGGGCGCTTGGCCTGATCCTCGTGGTTGCCATGGCGATCACGCCCTTTCTCAACAATGCGGCGACGGTGCTTGTGATGGCCCCCATCGCGGCAGGGTTCGCAACCACGCTTGGATACCGCCCGGAAGCCTTTCTCATGGCGGTGGCGATCGGCGCCGGATGCGATTTTCTCACGCCCATCGGTCACCAATGCAACACGCTGGTGATGGGACCGGGCGGATACAGGTTCAGCGACTATCCGCGCCTCGGGCTGCCGCTGTCCGTGTTGGTCATCGTCGTCGCGATACCGACACTGATGCTAGTCTGGCCCCTACGTTGACAGCTCGCCTGAGTCGATTAGCAGGACCGACGCTTTACACCCGCAGTTTGGTCTAACGGTCGCAAGGCTTTGGCTTGTTGCAGGCGATCGCTTTGGGAGAGTTTGACATCCCTCGCCGCTGCGATGGCGTCCTGGATTTAGCGGAGCAGATCGTCAGCTCTTTGGCGGTGGTCGAAGCCGATCTCTCCACGGGCGTTGCAGCCGACAACGATGTGTCGAAACGCCCTAACGGGTCGTCGCAGGCATCACTGCCTTAGCAGCGTGGGCCGGCATGCCAGCGGTTTCCACCACCATTTGGCCGACGACCAGAAAGGCCATCATGATGGCGAGCGTGAGAAAGGCCAGTGCCAAACGTTCTAGACTTTTCATCGTCTTATACCAGCCAGCACTGATCGAGACTCACATTGGGATTTCCGAATCGCGGAAAGTCTGAATCGATAAGGTGAACCAAGGAGGTTCACGATGGCAGCAGTGATTTCGCTACGGGATGATTTTGACGGGCCGGCTCTGCGAGAACTTG
>CAMCWB010000109.1 GCA_945882315.1 Bauldia litoralis
GTATCAGGCTGAACGGCTTCGGGCTTCGTGGTAGTGCTCGTCATGGCGTGGTCTCCTGTCCGGCGCGTCAACGCTGGACTCGTTCGGGTTAAAGCACCCGGAGACTACGCCACCCTCAATTCCAACCAACTTCGCGACGGCACCCCGAAACCTCCTGACCGCAGCCGCCGCGGTCGTCGAAAATCTATTGATATTTCAAAGGATTACGGACGAAATGTACGGACGAAAAACCATTGCGTCGAGAATGCTTATGCGAATGATTTGCAATTTGGCTCCAGCTGCCCTATCTGTTGCGAAATGTTCGCAAGAAGGAGCCTCCAGGTCATGCCGCTACGTTTCCCGCGCCCGTTTCTCGGTATCGTCACATGTCTTATGGCCTTCGGCCTGTCGGCCGGAGCGGCGCCGGCTGCGGAAAAATTCAAGGCGGTCACGACCTTCACGGTCATCGCCGACATGGCACGGAACGTCGCCGGCGACGCAGCGGTGGTGGAATCGATCACCAAGCCCGGCGCCGAAATCCATAATTACGCGCCGACGCCAGGCGATATCCGTCGCGCCCAGGGTGCCCAGCTCATCCTCTGGAACGGGCTCAATCTCGAGCTCTGGTTCGAGCGCTTCTTCCAGAACCTGAAGGACGTCCCCAGCGTCGTCGTCTCCGACGGCATCGAGCCGATGGGCATCAGCGAGGGTCCCTATGTCGGCAAGCCCAATCCGCATGCCTGGATGTCGCCGGCGAACGCCCTGATCTATGTCGACAACATTCGCGATGCCTTCGCGAAACATGATCCGGCCAATGCCGCGACCTACGCCGCCAATGCCGAGGCGTATAAGAAGCAGATCGAATCCAGCGTCGCGCCGATCCGCGCCAAGCTCGAGACGATCCCCGAGGACAAGCGCTGGCTCGTGTCGAGCGAGGGCGCCTTCTCCTATCTTGCCCGCGATTTCGGCCTGAAGGAGCTTTACCTCTGGCCGATCAACGCCGACCAGCAGGGCACGCCGCAGCAGGTCCGCAAGGTCATCGACGCGGTCGAGGCCAACAAGATCGCAGCCGTCTTCAGCGAGAGCACGGTCTCCGACAAGCCCGCGAAGCAGGTGGCGCGCGAGACCGGCGCCCATTATGGCGGCGTCCTCTACGTCGACTCGCTGAGCGAGGCCGACGGCCCGGTGCCGGCCTATATCGATCTTCTGCGCGTCACCTCCGAAACGATCGAGAAGGGTCTCTCGGAAGGGCTGTCGCAGTGAACCAGCCCGCCGCCCATCTTGTCGCCTCGGACGATGCCGGGGAGGGGCTCTCCGTCACCGGCGCGACCGTGACCTACAGGAACGGTCTCACCGCGCTTCGCGACGCCAGCTTCTCGATCCCGACCGGCACGATCACCGCGCTGGTCGGCGTGAACGGTTCGGGCAAATCGACCCTCTTCAAGGCGATCATGGGTTTCGTCCGTCTGGCGAGGGGCGAGATCACCATTCTCGGCCTGCCGGCGCGCGAGGCGCTGAAGAAGAATCTCGTCGCCTATGTTCCGCAAAGCGAGGATGTCGACTGGAATTTTCCGGTCCTCGTCGAGGACGTCGTCATGATGGGCCGCTACGGCCACATGGGCATGATGCGGATCGCCGGCGCCGCGGACCGGCGGGCGGTCGAGACGGCGCTCGCCCGCGTCGGCATGAGCGATTTCCGCAAGCGCCAGATCGGCGAGTTGTCCGGCGGCCAGAAGAAGCGCGTCTTCCTCGCCCGTGCGCTGGCGCAGGACGGGCGCGTGATCCTGCTCGACGAGCCGTTCACCGGCGTTGACCTCAAGACCGAGGAAGCGATCATCGGTCTGCTCCGGTCGCTGCGCGACGAAGGCCGCGTCATGCTGGTCTCGACCCATAATCTCGGCAGCGTTCCGGAATTCTGCGACCGCACCGTTCTGGTCAAGGGCACCGTGCTCGCCTATGGCCCGACGGCGACGACCTTCACCAAGTCCAATCTTGAAAAGACCTTCGGCGGCGTGCTCCGCCACTTCGTCATGGGCGGCGTGGCGGGCGACCAGCCGCATCCGGTCGGCGTCATCACCGACGACGAGCGGCCGTTCCTGCTCTATGACGAAAAGGCGAAAGCGCCGCCCGCGAAAGAGCCGGTCTGATGGCACTTCTCGCCGAGCCTTTCACCTACGACTACATGCTGAACGCCATGTGGGTCTCGGCCCTGGTCGGCGGCGTCTGTGCGTTTCTCTCGGCCTATCTCATGCTGAAGGGCTGGTCGCTGATCGGCGATGCGCTGTCGCATGCGATCGTGCCCGGCGTCGCCGGCGCCTACATGCTCGGGCTGCCCTTCTCGATCGGCGCCTTCTTCTCCGGCGGCCTGGCGGCTGCCGCCATGCTCTTCCTCAACCAGCGCACCAAGCTGAAGGAAGACGCGATCATCGGCCTGATCTTTTCGTCCTTCTTCGGCCTCGGCCTCTTCATGGTGTCGCTGTCGCCGACCTCGGTGAACATCCAGACGATCGTGCTCGGCAACATCCTCGCCATCACCCCGGAGGATACGCTGCAACTCGCCATCATCGGCTTCGTCTCGCTGGCAATCCTCCTGGTGAAGTGGAAGGATCTGGTGGTGGTATTCTTCGACGAGAACCACGCCCGCTCGATCGGCCTCAATCCGACCGCCCTGAAGATCATGTTCTTCACGCTCCTCTCGGCCTCGACCGTTGCCGCGCTGCAGACGGTCGGCGCCTTCCTCGTCATCTGCATGGTGGTGACGCCCGGCGCCACCGCTTATCTCCTCACCGACCGCTTTCCGCGCCTCCTCGTCATCGCCGTCGCCATCGGCTCGGTCACGAGCTTTACCGGGGCCTATCTCAGCTATTTCCTCGACGGCGCCACCGGCGGCATCATCGTCGTGCTGCAGACGGCGATCTTCCTCGTCGCCTTCTTCTTCGCCCCCAAGCACGGCATGCTCGCGGCCCGTCGCCGCGCATCCCAGGCCCTGGAGGTCGGCGCATGAGCCTCTATGAGACGCTGCTGTTGCCCTTCGATTTCGAGTTCATGGTCAATGCGCTGATCATCTCGGTCCTGGTCGCGGTGCCGACGGCGCTCCTCTCCTGCTTCATGGTGCTGAAGGGCTGGTCGCTGATGGGCGATGCCATCAGCCACGCCGTCTTCCCCGGCGTCGTCATCGCCTACATCGTCGGCTTTCCCTTTGCCGTCGGCGCCTTCGTCGCCGGCATGTTCTGCGCCGTCGCGACCGGTTTCCTCAAGGACAACAGCCGCATCAAGCAGGACACCGTCATGGGCGTCGTGTTCTCCGGGATGTTCGGCCTCGGCCTCGTCCTCTATGTGAAGATCCAGAGCGACGTCCATCTCGACCACATCCTCTTCGGCGACATGCTCGGCATCGGCCTGCGCGACATCGTCGAGACGGCGATCATCGCGGCGATCACCGCCGGCATCGTTCTCGTCAAATGGCGCGACATGCTGCTGCATGCCTTCGATCCGGCTCATGCCAAGGCGATCGGCCTGCCGGTGAACATCCTGCATTACGGGCTGCTCTGCCTGATCTCGCTGACCATCGTCGGCGCACTGAAGGCGGTCGGCATCATCCTCGCCATCGCCATGCTGATCGCGCCCGGTGCCATCGCCTTCCTGCTGACGCGGCGCTTCAGCAGCATGCTTGCCCTCTCGGTCGCCGTCGCGACGACGGCGTCGTTCCTCGGCGTCTATCTGTCCTTCTTCATCGACAGCGCCCCGGCGCCGACCATCGTCCTCGTGATGACGGTCATGTTCATCGCCGCCTTCCTCGCCGTCACTCTCCGCACCGCGAAGATCGAAAGCCAAAGCGAAGCGGCGTAGGGCGGATGGTCCTCCCCCGCAAAGCGGGGGAGGGGGACCGCCGGGAGGCGGTGGAGGGGGCGACCACACCCTCTGGCGTCGTCGGTATTGCCGACTCGATCGGGGATCGATCCGCCGCAAGGCGCCCCCGTTGTCCGAACCGCGCTGACCAAGGCTTCCGGCGTGATAGCGCCGGCCGATTGGGCGATCAAAAAATACGATCGATTCCAGGCCCTGTCTTGCTGTCCACGCCCCCAATTCCCTGATTAGATGCGCCGACGCTGAAATTGGGCGGATCAACGTATCCCCCGCAGGTCCGACAAGACCGGCCCAAAATAATGAAAACAACGCAGCGAGTTCCATGCCGCGTTGACACAAGGGAGAGAAAAGCCATGTCGAACAGGACTGGACTGCGGGCCTTTGGCCTGGCGCTCATGCTCGCGAGCGCGACCGGTGTCCTGGCGGTGGGAGCCGCCTCGGCCCAGGATTGGAAGCCTGAATTCGTCGACGGCAAGCTACAGCCGCTCGCCGATGGATTCCCCAGCGAAGACATCACCCTCATCGTCGCCGACAGCGCCTCGAGCGCCGAAGGCATCCTCATGCAGAACCTCGTCGAGATCGCCGGTAAATACTCGCCCGTCGACATCAAGGCCGAGGCGCGCGAGGATTTCGAGGCTTTCGGCAGCTGGGAGACGCTGAAATACGCCGCCGACACCGAGGGCGGCACGGACGGCTACATCAACATCATCTTCGGTACGCCCGGTGGTCTCGTCGATCTCCATGCCGCGCCGGTCAAGAAGGATGTCGGCGTCGGCCTCGACGATCTCTCCGAGATCATCACGCTCGAGGACCGGCCCTATGCGGTTATCCAGTGTTCGACCGTCTCCTGGGAGCCGACCTGGCAGGCGCTGATCGACCACATCAAGGCCAATCCCGGTAAACTCCGCTACATGGGCGGCGGTCCGGGCGCCGGCACCGACATGACCTTCGCCTATTACATCCACACGCTGGGCATCGGAAACCTTTACGACAAGGCCTCGGTCGACCACATCGACGTCGGCAACACGTCGGATCGCGCGCTTGCCACGGCCGCCTGCGAAGGCGACGTGACGACGACGACGATGGACCTCGCCCTCACCCACACCCAGTCGGGCAAGGTGAAGGTGCTCCTGGTCGGCCAGGACAAGCGCATCGAGCAGTTCCCCGACGTGCCGACTGCGGCCGAAGTCGGCATTCCCGACGACCCGATGAGCAGCACCAAGCAGATCATCGTGCCGAAGGCGGTGTCGCCCGAGCACGTCCAGTGGCTCTACGCTCTCTGGAATGCCGTCGCCAGCGACAAGGATTATCAGGCGAAGCGCCTGCAGGTTCAGGTCGGCACGGAAATCGATATTCGCGACCCGGCAGCCTCGGCCGCGTTGAACGACGCGTCCGACAAGAAGATGGACGAACTCATCAAGACGCTCGGCATCAGCGTCGAGTGATCTGAAAGCAGACCGGCTCCCGGGAAGGCGGCTTCCCGGGAGTTTCTCAATCTGGACTTGTCATGACCACTTACCGCAGGACCGAGCTGGCGCTCTCGTTTTTTCTTGTCGCCCTCGGCGTCGCGACTATTTTCGGCGCGTATTACACAATCCCCGAACTGAGCGTGCTCCGGGACCTCATCGGCGCCCGCGGCTTCGCCTATGTCGTCGGCGCGTTTGTCGCGCTGGGCGGCGCGGTCCTTGTCGTCCTGCAGGTGAGAGCTCTTCGCCCGGTCGTTGCCGACGCGGCGGACACGGCAAGTGACGAGCGCGGCGGCGACGAGCCGGGCCGTCCGGCATCGGCATTCCGCGCCTTCTCGGTGATTGGCGTCCTCATCGTCTATGCCGCGCTGCTGCGGCCGGCCGGCTACATCCCCGCGACGGTCTTTTTCGTCAGCGCCGGCACGTTCCTTATGGACGGGCGCGGGCCGGTCCGGCTGTTCGTCTTTCCGCTGCTCTACGCCATCGGCACCTATCTTCTTTTCGATACGCTGCTCGGTGTGCGCATTCCCGATGGCGTCCTTCGCCCGCTGATCGTCGCCGTCGGCCTCGGTTGAACGGACGGAACGCGTAACCCGACGAGTGCTGGAGATTTCCGACCGTGTTCTTTGATGCCTTCATCGGTGCTTTCGAAGTGCTGCTCGACCCGACGGTATGGCTCTTTGTCGGCCTCGGCGCCTTCTGGGGCGTATTTATCGGCGCGATGCCCGGCATCGGCACAACGCTCGGCTACGCGCTTCTCCTGCCGCTGACCTTCCAGCTTCCCGCCGTGACGTCGGTGGCGATGCTTCTCTCGGTCGCCGTCGGCAGCCAGTTCGGCAACAGTATCCCTGCAATCCTCGTCGGCGTGCCGGGCGGCTCGGCCGCGGTGATGACCGTCATGGACGGCTACAGCCTGTTCAAGCAGGGCAAGGGCGATATCGCGCTGGGCGCCAGCTATCTCGGCGCATTGGTCGGACAGGTCCTCAGCATCCCGCTCTTCGTCGCGCTCGTCATTCCGCTTGCCCAGCTCGCCTACATCTTCCAGGCGCCCGAGCTTTTCGCGATGTACACGCTGGGCATCGCCGCGATCGTGGCGATCGCATCCGACAGCATGGTCAAGGGGCTGGTCTCGGCAGCGCTCGGCCTGCTGGTCGGCTTGATCGGGCTCGATCCGATCACCGGCGTCGTGCGCTTCACCTTCAGCGTTTCCGCCCTCCGTCCGGGACTTGACGATGCTGCGGTGATCATCGGCCTGCTCGCCGGCGGCGAGTTGCTCCGCTCCGCCCGTCAGGTCTTCCAATGGCCGATGGAGGCCGGCGGCCTGACCTCGCGCATTCGCCTGCCGAGCTGGTCGAAGATGGGCGGTCGCGATCTCGTGCCGCCGCTGATCGGCGGCACGATCATCGGTACCCTGGTCGGCGCCATTCCCGGCGCCGGCGCGACGCCCGCCGCGCTCATCACCTATCAGCAGGCCAAGCTCTGGTCGAAGCATCCCGAGGAATTCGGCAAGGGCTCGGTCACCGGCATCATCGCCAACGAGGCGGCGCAGAACGCTTCCAATTCCGGCGAGCTGATTCCGACGCTGGCGCTCGGCATTCCCGGCAGCGGCTCGATGGTCATCCTGCTCGGTGCGCTGATCGCCCAGGGCTTCGTGCCCGGGCCGTTCCTGATCAACCGCGATCCGCAGCTCCTCTACGCCGCGATCGCCGGTCTCCTCGGCGGGACGATCCTGCTGGCCATCGTCGGCATGCGCATCGCCGGCTGGATGTTGCGGGCCGTGCGCATCGACCGCTCGGTCATGATCATCACCTCGATCGCCGTCGTCGTGCTCGGCGTCTACGCCCTGAAGTCGAGCATCAACGACGTCATCGTGCTGATCGTCTTCTCGGTCGTCGGTTACTTCATGTACCGCTACGGCTTCAGCCCGGCAGCGGCAGCGCTCGCCGTCATCCTGTCGCGCGGCTTCGAGGCGAGCGTGCGGCATGGGCTTTCGCTCAGCCAGGACAGCTGGCTCGTCATGCTGAGCCGGCCGATCACCGCCGGTCTTCTGGCAGTGACGGCGCTTTTCCTCGTCGGAGGGTTCTGGAAACAGTATCGCAATTGGCGGCGGAGCAACGCGGATGCGTTGGCGGCGGCAGGGCCGGACTAGGGGCGACGCCGCCGTGACGGAAGAATCAAAGGGAGTGCATGAGATGGCGGTAAAAGTTCGGGTTGGTCATTCGGCGCATGGCGCCGGCAATTCGCCGATGGCGCTGGGGGTCGGGGAGGGCTACTTCCGCGACGCCGGCCTCGACGTCGAGATGATCGAGATGCCGCGCACCGGCGACGCCATCAAGAAGCTGGTTGCCGGCGAGATCGAGTTCTCGGTCGCCGGCGCCGTGCCGATCATCAATGCGGTCCGCGCCGGCCATGACCCGATCATCGTCATGAGCATCGAGGCGGAGAATGTCTTCGCCATCATGGGCTCGAAGGCGATCAAGAAGCCCGACGATCTCCGCGGCACCAAGGTTGCGATCAGCGGCATCCGCGAGCAGGACGAGATGATGATGCGCCGGGCGCTGCGCGAATGGGGCATCGACCCGGACAAGGACGTGACGCTGGAAGTGCGCGGCAGCCGCGGCAAATGCTGGGAGGCGATCGTCTCCGGCGAATGCTCGGCGATGACCGCCACCATCCCGCAGCCGATCCACGCCAAGGCGATCGGCCTGCCGGTGCTGAAAGACTATGCCGACGATCACGAGCCCTATCAGGCCGGCGCCGTCACCACGACCCGCCGCTATGCCGACGCCAATCCGGACGTCGTGAAGAAATTCCTCGGCGCCCAGCTTCGCGCCGTCCGCGCCTTCCAGAAGGATTTCGACCTGGCGCTTCCCTATATGCGCCAGCGCTCGAAGATCGACGATGTCGAGGTGCTGCGCGAGACCAACCGCCTCTTCGCCCACGCCACCGAGGATTATGTCCCGAACCCGGCGGCGCTCGGCAATGTCATCAAGAATCTCGTCAATGTCTTCGGCGAGAAGATCGACGTCGACGTCAACCGCATCGTCGAGCCGTCCTTCGCCACCGCGCTCGAGGGCCGCAAGCCTTACCCGGCCTTCACGAGCTAAGGACACTCGCAGCGATAACCGCTACGGTTCTTTGGGGATACGGGGCTTGATCGCATAGTTCCAGTCGGGATGGAACGCGTCGCCCACGATGTCGAGAAGCTTCATCTCGGCTTTCTTGATTCGGATGCCCTTCTGGTAGGTGCG
>CAMCWB010000110.1 GCA_945882315.1 Bauldia litoralis
GACAGATCGTCATGCGCAAAATCGACGGTTGGCAGACCCTCGCAACCAAGCCCGTCGATCAGCCGGTTGACCTGGCCGCCTGAACCGATACCTTCACCACGCCGGAGCCACGTCACGCGAATTCCAACACGACCAGCGACGGCACCCGGCAATGGGGCCAACCGTTCTGTTGGTGAAAGGCAAGCGTTGATGAAAAAGGGCCAGGAGATCGGTCTCGCGGTCGTCGGCTGCGGCGTGGTCGGACGCATCCGGGCGATGCTCGCCAAGGACTATCCGGGCGTCGGCTGGATCGGTGTCTGCGACAAGGACGAAAAAGTCGGCCGGCGCCTTGCCGCAGATTGCGGCGCCGAGTTCTTCACGACCGACTATCGCGAGCTTCTCAGCCGTCCCGAAGTCAACGCAACCATCGTCGCGACCGACCCCAACAGCCACGTCGAGCCGACCTTGCTTGCGGCCGAGCACGGGCATCGACTTTTCATCGAAAAGCCGCTGGCTACCGACGCGCTCGAATCCGAGCGCGTCCTCAATCTGATCCGCTCATCGAAGGTCGATGCTGTCCTTGGCTACACCCAGCGTTTCCGCCGGCGCTTCCTTGCCGTCAAGGAGCGTATCGATACCGGGCAGATCGGCGACGTGACTTCGGCCGTTACCCGCGCCCTGATGAACCGCATGGTCCCGATCGGTACCGTCCGGCATACCAACTCGCGCAAGCACCTGACGCCGATGGTCATCTCCGGCACCCACAGCCTCGACATCTCGCTATGGATCATGGCGGGCAAGAGGCCGATGTCGGTCTATGCCCGCTCAACGGACGTGTCGCTTGCCCAGTACGGCACCAAGGACGCGACCTTCGGTGTCTTCACCATGGATGACGGCGCCATCTTCTCGATGAACATCAACTGGGCCCTGCCCATCGCCTGGCCAGGATCGGTCTACGGCCTCGAGATCGGCATCGTCGGCACCAAGGGCGCTATCGACATCGAGGACACCCATCGCGACCTTGTTCTCGTCTCGGACCATTCGCAGGGACCCGGCTGGAAGCCCGAAGGCTTCGACATCGAAGTCCCCCGCCATGTCGACTTCCTGACCAGCTTCCCGCCAGGGGACACCTACGGGGACCAGTTCTGGGGCCCGATGCGCGAGGAGACCATCTCCTGGTTCCGCCGCATCTACTACGGACAGCAGACTCCGCATGCGACCGCCGAGGAGGGCCATGCCAACCTCGTCCTTTGCATGGCGATGGACCTATCGGCTGAGCGCAAGACCGAGATCAAGCTTCCCGTAAGCGCGGCTGAGTTGATGGAGTGAGCCCGCTTGCCGCGCCTCTGAATCGGTTCTCCTGCCAACAATAAATTACGGCAAACAGCGACAAGGATGGTACCGCATGAACATCACCGAGCTTGTAAGCCCGCGTGCAGCAGCCGTGAGACAACTCGGCGTCGGGATCATTGGGACCGGGTGGATCGGCGGCGTCCGAGCCAACGCTCTCGCCGATCATCCGCAGGTTCGCGAGCTCCATATCTGCGACATTCGCGCCGACCGCCTCCAGGAAGTGGCTGAACTGACGAGCCCGACGAGCACGACGCTTGACTACAAGGACCTCCTGAAGAATCCTGCGATCGACGTCATCTTCGTGTCGACCACGCCGGAGTCCACGCATTACCCGATCGCCCGTGACGCTCTTCTCGCTGGCAAGCATGTATTGGTCGAGAAGCCTATGGCTTCTTCAACCGCGCAGGCCGATGAGCTGATCAGGATTGCCCGGGAAGGAAAACTGAAACTAACGATAGGATACTCCCAGCGCTTCAATCCGCGCATGGCCTTCATCCACAAGACCATTCGCGAGGGCGGAATCGGAGAGGTCGTGACGTGCCTCGTCAGCCGGAACGTGACCCGGGAGATCGGCGACAAGGTTACTGGCCGGGTGAAGCTATCGCCCGCGACAATGGAGGCAACCCATGATCTCGACTATCTTCTCTGGTGCCTCCAGCCGCGCAAGCCGGTAAAAGTCTACTCACAGACGGCGGGTAAGCTTTTCCCGAAGAAGATCGGCTCACCAGATCACCAGTGGATGCTGGTAACCCTCGACGATGGAACAACGTTGAGTATCGGAGCGGGCTGGATTCTGCCTCACGGCTACCCAAACTACTCGCACACCTGGATTGAGATCATCGGCACCGAAGGCGCTTTGACCATCGACGATAGCCACAAGGAAGTTTCGCTCAATACGACCGCCCACGGAATTCGCTACCCGATGTCTTCAATGCCGGGAGAA
Organism: Bauldia litoralis; assembly: GCA_945882315.1. Classification (GTDB taxonomy): domain Bacteria; phylum Pseudomonadota; class Alphaproteobacteria; order Rhizobiales; family Kaistiaceae; genus CAMCWB01. Next base: position 2,276 of record CAMCWB010000110.1, read on the forward strand.
GAGGTCGAGCACGTGTTTGCCGGTGCCATGGCGACCGAGACGCTGCACTTTATCGATGCTTGTGCCCGCGACAGGCCGGTTATTGTCAAGCCGGAAGAGGCCCGTCTCGTAATGGATGTATGCTTCGCGGCCGATCTTTCGGACGAACGGGGCGAGCCAGTGCTTCTGCCCAGGAATGAATAGTTTCGGTCGAGGCGTCGGCCCTACCTCAGAAATTTGGCTACCGTCCGGTTCCGAAGCCAAGCCCGGACATCCCTGCCCTCCCTTCCGGGAATCAGGGGATGTAGGCGCCGGTGCGCGGACTACTTTTTGATGTTCGAAACAGGCTGTATCCCGATGAAAAATCCCTGCATAACCGTCGGCCACTTCGTAAGTAGCACGAAAAGCATGCTGCAATAAAAAAGCATGCTGCAATAAAGAAGCATCTCATGCTCCTGTCTACGACCGCCGCCCTGCCGTTGAGGCAGATCCTGCAAGATGCCGGGTTGAGGCCAACGCGGCAGCGCATCGCGCTTGCCGGGCTCTTGCGGACAGCGGGTGCCGCTCACTACTCGGCCGAGTCTCTATACAAGCTAGCAATGGAGAGGAATATCTCCGTATCATTGGCGACAGTGTACAACACGGTTCATCAGTTCTGTCTGGCCGGACTCCTGCGTAAAATCGTCGTTAGCGGTCAGAAAATCTATTTCGATACGAATGTCACGGATCACCATCACTGCTTTGTCGAGAACGAGGACCGGATCATCGACATCTCACCAAGTGAGTTTGGCGACTTTGCGCTACCCGCCCCGCCCACGGGACATGTTCTGGCGCGCGTCGATGTGATTGTTCGATTAAGACGCGTCAACCCACCGCTACCGCGCGACGAATAGCGGCCGAAATAGCCTCTGAATTCGCTGAACGGTCCATCTCGCCATCTAGCTTAGCAGGAAAAGGTCATGCTCCGCCGCTCGGGCGCTTCGGGAGCGCCGTGTCGTCGTTCGCCGGTGAAGGCCGACCGCGGATCAGGCGACTTTTGAACGCTCCGCACGATCGACGTCGAGCGTTGTCACCCGGCGCATATCGCGCACATAGGTCTTGTCGTCGAAGGCCGTCGCCCGGTGCATGGTCGTGCGGTTATCCCAGATAACCAGATCGCCGACCCGCCAGCGATGGCTGAAGACGAATTGCGGCTGGGTCGCGTGCTCGACCAATTCCTGCAGCAGCATGCGCCCCTCGGGCACAGGCCAATCGACGATCATCGAGGCGTGCGAAGCAAGGTAGAGCGACTTGCGGCCCGACCCGGGAAAGCTCCGTATCAGCGGATGGTAGGCGCCTTCGAGCTTCGCCTCCTCCTCCTCGCTCAAAGCGAAGCCGAGCCGCTGACGCGAATAAGCGATCGAGTGGTGTACTTTTAGCCCGGCTAGCCTGGCCTTCATTTCATCCGACAGCGCGTCATAGGCGGCACGCATGTCGGCGAATTGCGTATCGGCCGGGACTGGCGGGACGATGCGGGCGGAGAGCATGGAGTAGCGCCCAGCCGGATTCTGGAACGACGCGTCAGCGTGCCACAGCCGGTTGGCGAGGCCGAAGAGGCGCTTGCGGTCATTGGCGTCGAGAAGATGGCCTTCGGCGTCAACATTGGAGATATCCGAGATCGCCTCGTTGTCGAACCGGTTCTTCTGCAGGGTGGCGGTGCCTGTCTTTGTATGGAGTTGACCGTCAAGACGTTCGGCAAAGGCGGCCTGTTCGTCGTTGTCGAAATGCTGGTCGCGAAAGACGAGGACGGCGTAATCGTCCATGGCGTTGCGGATTTCCGCCAGTTCGCCCTCGTCAACGACCTTCATCAGGTCGATCGGTCCAACCTCGCCGCCGAAAGAGGAATGCAGCTTCCTGATAGAAAGGGCCATTTTCCAGCTCCGTTTCCGATCTACGCCGCTTGAGGGTCGGCAATAATGCCGATTTAAGCTTTCAACTAAACGTCAACCTCGAGAAAAGCACAAGTTGGAAGCCCCGGCATCAATGATGCTTACTGAGTGTTGCGGCCAGCGCGCCAATGCCTCCCGTCCCGCATCGGTGAGGCCGTACACGCCGCGATTGGTGCGCACGAACCAGCCGTAGACGTTACGAAGAAGAATTTTGGCGGCATCGGGGGCCGCCATGCGGAGATCTCGAGGACGTTGTGGCCCGTTTGAGAGAAGCGCAGCACAGGCAAGCGCCCGCTGCCGGTAAGCGGTCATGATCGGTGCGCGTGAACCGCCGCCCACCGCCGGGTCACCTCCTCGTCGCCTGTGTTCCTCAACGAGCCGTGATCTACGTCGCGGGTCCCGTCGCGGCGTCGGGGATGCCGGGCTGACAATAATGTCCACGACGCCACTCTGCGACACGCCGAGCATTCCGAAGCCCAACCGGCGGCAGAGATTTCGGAACCGCGCGTCCCCCTCCCGTCCATTTCCCCGGGAAGAGATGCGAGCCGCTAGCCAAACCTCATCGCAGGCTGCGGCCCGATCGACGGCCTGAAGGACGAGCTCAAGATTGAAGCTGACCTTCATCTCACCGATGACAACGAAAGGCGGCTCGTTGCCTCGAAGCGCGACGAGATCGCAGCCAACGACTTCACCTTTGACCGTGAACCCGAGGCGTTCAAGAAACAGTTTGACGGGCAGGTAAAGTGAGGTCTCCAGAACAAGTCTCCTGTGTAAAATGCTCGCCACTCACATAAGGTGGGCGCTGTCTTTCTACCCTCTCAAGGGGCAGCCTACAGCAATCTCCCCCCTACAACTGGTTCACATGACCTCGGAAACACGCTGCCCTTCGGCGATACCCGGCCGAAGCCACTCGTTCAGTTTCGACCAGCGCCGACGGCCCGCAATGTTTTTTACCGCGATGGCGACGGCTTTCTTCTGCCCGACTAGCACGACCAGCCGTTTGCCGCGGGTGACGCCGGTGTAGAGCAGGTTCCGTTGCAGCATGGCGTAGTGCTGCGTCATAACCGGGATGACGACTGCGGGATATTCCGACCCCTGGGATTTGTGGATCGTGGCTGCGTAAGCTGGAACGAGGGTATCGAGTTCGCCAAACCCGTAGGTGACGGTGCGGCCGTCGAAACTCGCCGTGAGTTCGCCAGCGTCGGGATCGACATCGCCGACATAGCCGATGTCGCCGTTATAGACCTCCTTGTCGTAGTCGTTCTCGATCTGCATCACCTTGTCGCCGGGGGCGAAGGTCCAACCAAAACGCTCGACCTTCCGCTCGCCGGCCGGGTTCAGGGCTGCTTGCAGCTCGATGTTCAGCGAACGGGCCCCAACGCCCCCGCGATTCATCGGGCACAGAACCTGGATGTCGCGGATTGGATCGAGGCCGAACCGATGCGGAATGCGGGTTTTCACCAGTTCGACAATGCGGTGCACCGCGGTCTCGGGGTCGTCGGCCTGCACAAAATAGAAATCACTTTCGCCCTCGGGCTTGGAAAGATCGGGGATCAAGCCCTGGTTGATCTTGTGCGCGCCGGTGATGATCTTGCTCTGTGCGGCTTGGCGGAATACCTCGGTGAGCCTCACCACCTCCACCGTGCCTGATGAAATGACGTCCGCCAACACCTGACCCGGCCCGACGGAGGGAAGCTGGTCGATATCGCCGACGATCAGCAGCGCGGAATTATCTGGGACCGCCTTCATCAGCGCCTGCATCAGCATGACGTCGACCATCGAGGTCTCGTCCACCACGAGCAGGTCGCACTCGAGTGGGTTGTCCGTGCTTCGTTTGAAACCGCCACCCTTGGGGTCCACCTCGAGCAGCCGGTGGATGGTCTTAGCCTCGAACCCGGTCGCCTCGGTCATCCGTTTGGCGGCGCGGCCGGTTGGCGCGCAAAGCAGCAGGTTCGTCCCCTTGGCCGCCAGGATCCGAAGGATCGAATTGACGATGGTGGTTTTACCGACGCCGGGCCCACCGGTGATGACCATGGTCTTGGACAACAGGGCCAGTCGGATTGCCGCGACCTGCGTCTCCGCGAGCTTCAGGCCGGTCTTTTGCTCGATCCACGGCAGCGCCTTCTCCGGGTCGATGTATGGCCAAGGCAGCGTTCCATTGACCAGGCGCAGCAACCGCTCCGCGATGACTTTCTCCGCTCTATAAAGACCGGCGAGGAAGATACAGGCCGTCTCGCCCACGGTGTCGGCGATGACCGTGCCATCGGCGAGTTCGAGATCCATCGCAGTCTGGACCAGCCCCTTGTCGACTTCGAGCAATTCGACAGCGAGCGGCACCAGTTCCTCGACAGGCAGGCCGCAATGGCCTTCGTCCATGGCCTCGGTGAGGGCATAGGAGATCCCGGCGCGCACTCGGATCATCGCCGTCTTTTCGATGCCAAGCTTCATGGCGATCGTGTCGGCGGTTTTGAATCCGATGCCACGGATGTCGCGCGCGAGCCGATAGGGATTCTCGGTCATGACCTGGACGGCGTCGGCCCCGTAGGTCTTGTAGATCCTGACGGCGCGAGCAGTGCCGACCGTGTGGCTGTGCAGGAACACCATGATCTCGCGGACGATCTTCTGCTCGGCCCAGGCATCGGTGATGCGCTTGGCGCGCACCTGGCCAATCCCGGTCACTTCGCGCAGCCGATCGGGCTCGGCCTCGATGATGTCGAATACCTTCTCGCCGAATGCTTTGACCATCTTCTTGGCGTAGACGGGGCCGATGCCGCGGATCATGCCGGAGCCGAGATATTTCTCGATGCCGTCGATGGACGTCGGGGCCGAGGTGCGCATGAAGCGCGCCTTGAACTGTTGGCCATGGGTGCGATCGTTCACCCATTCGCCTGAAGCCGTGATCCATTCGCCGGCAGAGATAATTGCGGCATGACCGACCACGGTCACCAGATCGCGATGCCCCCGGGCCTTTGCGCGCAGAACACAAAAGCCATTGTCGGTATTATGAAAAGTGACGCGTTCAACCAGTCCGGCGAGCACTTCCTGGGTCGATGGTTCGGCTTGGGGTTTCATGCCGATCCCGTCACCGCGAAAGCGGGGCGATCAGGGGCACGGCCCTTCTGAGGCCGGCTTTTTCTTGCAATACCTTGCTCTCGAAATTCAAAGCTTGGTTCACTCGCAATCTCGAATCTCGATGGTGCGCTCAGATAATTCGACTGTCGTAAGCCCAATGCAGCAGGGCCTGACGCTGTCTTGGCCTGCAAAACGGATCGCCCGGTTCGCAGTTCATCTTGAGCTGCGCGATGTGTCGTCGAAACGCCTTCCAGCGCTTGATCTGGCGCCTATCCTCATCGGGCATCCTTCGCCCTAGGTAATACCGGCAATACCACTGGAACCAACCGCGCGGATCGTCGTCGTGAAGCCAGCCGTTCTGGCGCCAAACCGATAGCGGCTTGCTTGCATCGATCCCAAAATAGTTGAGCGCGTTGTTTCGACCGGACGGCGAGAGCTTGGCGTGGGTGAACCAGCTCACGGGAAATTCCTCTCGGCAGTCAGTCATGTACTTGCCACCGAAAACGCCGAGAGCGAGCATTTCCTTGGGCGTCAGTTCAGGTCGAAACTCCGGATCGAAGTTACGGCCGACTGGCTCAGCCAGGGCGTATCGGTAGCCCCGCTGCATATTGTCGTTCACGATTACGAACTTGCCTCGCGGCTTGTGGGTTTCGACTTGATTGCCGGATTTGTGTTGAGCCATTCGCGACACCTCATTTCGTAGAGGTTTGATCTGGCGAGCAGTCTGGTTTGCCGTGATCGGTGCCGTCGCTGGTCGTGTTGGAATTCGCGTGACGTGGCTCCGGCGTGGTGAAGGTATCGGTTCAGGCGGCCAGGTCAACCGGCTGATCGACGGGCTTGGTTGCGAGGGTCTGCCAACCGTCGATTTTGCGCATGACGATCTGTC
>CAMCWB010000111.1 GCA_945882315.1 Bauldia litoralis
AGGTTCGGATGCGATGCGGCTGAAGCCCGTGCGAGCGCCAGACGCGCTGGACGTAGGAGTGGCTCACGCCCGCGGCCTTGGCCATGGCGCGCCCGCTCCAGTGGGTCGTCTCGCCAGGCGGTTCGGCGAGCGTCAGGGCGACAATCCGCCCGGCCACTTCCGGTCCAAAAGGCTTTACCCGCGAGGGCCGGGTCTTATCGCGCAGAAGGCCATCGACCCCCGCCTCGCAGAACCATTCCTGCCAACGCCAGACGGCCGTCTTGCTCTTGGCCGTGGCGTGCATGATCGCCATCGTCCCGAGCCCGTCGGCGGTGGCCAGCACGATTTTGGCCCGCCAAACGTGCTTCTGAGGACTATTGCGGTCCGCTACCACAGCTTCCAGCCGATCACGGTCCGCGGCGGTCAATCTGACAATGATCCCGGTGCGCATCCCCCAGACTCGCACGCAAGACAATCAGGGGGAATCCGCATTCGGACTCGACCGTCACATTCAATCCACTAGCTGGTGCCGCTACCGGCGTCTCACAATTTGTCGAGGCCAAATGTCTTTCCTTACGCATCCTTTTACGCTCCGGGTCCGCAGAACTTTGCGCCGGACCAAGCTAGCCGGCCTTTTAACGAAGCCATTGAGAAGCCGGAGTTACGAGAAGACTGTGGACGAGGCTCTTCTCCGCTCAATCAAGCCCGCCGATGTCGTTTGGGATGTGGGAGCGAACTTGGGCCACTATTGTTCGCGACTTTCAGATGCCGTGGGGGATAGCGGCCGTGTCGTCGCGTTCGAGCCCAGTCCCGCGAATCTAGAACGACTGCGAGAGACCGTAGGGAAAAATACAAACCTCTCGATCCTTCCGTTCGGCCTGTCGTCCAAAGCAGGACGCATGAGTTTCGTTCAGGGCGACGACCCTCTCGGCGCGACCTCCCATCTTGCGGCTCCCAGCGAAATCAGGGGAGCTTGCCTATCGGAGATCGAGTTGCGGCGCGGCGACGAACTCGTGGCACTCAATGTCGCTCCGGCGCCGGACGTAATTAAGATCGATGTCGAGGGCCATGAACTCGAGGTAATCGAAGGACTCGGCAACCTACTTGAGAGGCCACGCCTGCGCGCGTTAGTCATTGAAGTTCATTTCGGCATCCTCGCGGGGCTCGGCCGTCCGGAGGCTTCTCGACAGATCGAGCTAAAACTTGAGAATGCCGGCTTTAGCTTGCATTGGATCGATCTATCGCATTTGCTTGCCACGCGTCGCATCTAGATCAGGCGTACGGTGCGCAAGGTAATTTTTCCCCGAACAAGCCTCGAGACGTCCTGTATGGCATTCGGGACGTCGCGATTGCACTACGTCGATGGCCGGACAAGGCGCCTCCTCATAGACGTGGCTCTAGATATGGGGGTTTTGCATTTCGATACGGCGCCCGCCTATGGTGATGGCTTGGCAGAGACGGAGCTCGGTGCAGCACTCCGCAAAGTCCGTCCGCACGTCATCATCGCAACCAAGTATGGGATTTCGCCCAACCCGATCATGGCCGCGGCCCCTCAGGTAGGAAGTTTCCTCAGGGCCGCGCGCGGGTTAGGCAGAAGGCTCGGGTTGTCTGCCTCCAGGAACGAACCAATCACAGCGCCCGGTCTGCGGCGCAGCGTACACGCCTCGCTAAGGCGGCTATCCACTGACTACATCGATATACTTCTGCTTCACGAGCCGACCCCCGCCCGGCTGCAAGAGCCTCTCTCTCTCTTGGAGGAGTTGAAGGCGCTCCAAAGTGAGGGCCACATTCGTAATTTTGGACTTGCTGGAGCGTGGTCGGGACTCGATGCGCTCGGTTCGGCTCGACTGACGCTCGGAATGATTCAGCAGACTCACGAATATCAGTGGTCGGCTGCCGAGCCGCCGGACATTACCTACAGTGCTATAGCGTCCAGTCCCCAATCGTTTGCTAGTGCAGCTATTCCCCCGTCGACAGCAAGCGAGCGGCTGGCCCGAGCGCTATTGAGGCGCCGGGACGGAGCCGTGATAGTATCGACGACAAACATCAAGCATCTGCGGATTCTTGCCTCCATAGCAGGTGCAACTTGATCATTGATCTATCAAGTTGCGCGGACAATCAGTTTAAGCGTGCGCCCATCTGTGTCGTTGGTGCCGGCATCGCCGGCCTTATCGTCGCGCATCGCCTTCGATTAGCCGGCATACATGTTGTCGTGCTGGAGAGTGGCCCTATAGCCGCAGACAATCGAGAGAACCCGCTAAATCGGGTGGTCAGTCTCGGTCGGCCATATCACGGAGCATTAAAGGGCCGTGCGAGAGGGCTGGGTGGCACGTCCACTATGTGGGGCGGTGCGCTCCTCCCTTTCCTGGAAAGTGATTTGGCAGACAGACCTAGCTTCGGCTTGCCAGCTTGGCCCGTTGCGCTGAATGGGCTTGCACCATTCTTGCGCGATGTCGAAGTACTTTTTGGAGTGGATGAGGGCCCATATGACCTGGAGGCAATTGCCACCCCTATGCTTCGGCAGTGGGTTCCGCCGTCCGACGCCGACTTCGTATTGCGGTTCGCCAAGTGGCCCAATTTCAAGAAGCGGAACGTGGCGTCATTATTCAAAGCCGAGATCACCAAGGATCCCGGGTTAGAGATCTGGGTGAACGCGACGGTCACACAGTTCAGTTGCGACGTGACCTCTGGAAGGCTGCGCTCCGTGAAAGCCGTATCGGCGGGTGGTCGCTTGGTAGACGTTCGCGCAGATCACTTCGTGATTTGCGCGGGCGCAATTGAGTCAACGCGTCTTCTACTCCTCTTAGATCGCCAGCACTCGGACCAGTTTTTCGGCGGATCGTCTGCGCTTGGACGCTTCTTCCATGACCACATTTCGTCGCCCGTAGCACGCCTTCATCCGAGACAGCCCACTGATCTAAATCGAATGGCGGGCTTTCGGTTCGTTGATGGGACGATGCGGAGCATGCGTTTTGAACTTTCACCTGCCGCTCAGGTGGCGGATGGCGTCGCGAGTGCTTTTGTGCACATCAGTTTCGCGTCGAAGGAGAGTGGAGGGTTCGATGTGCTCCGTGATGTGATGAGATCGTTACAGAGAAGTGGATGGATCTTTCCTGGAGATCTTATGCGCTTGGCGAAGCACTCACCGTATCTCGCCAGGCTCTGCTACTGGCGATTCGTTCGTGGTCAGCTGCTTTGGCCGCAGCCAGCAAGCTACGATCTTAACATTGTTGCCGAACAACTGCCCCGAGCCAACAGCCGGATAAGTCTCTCGGAACAGATCGACGACCTCGGCTGCCCCGTGGCGGCCATCGACTGGCGTGTTGAAGCGCCTGATATCGAGACAATCAGATCTTGTCTTCTCCGCTTCGGCTCATACTGGAAACGTCACGGCTGTGACTCGATCGCGCAGTTGGAATGGATACTCGATGAGGTAACCCCTTCTGCTATGCTCGTGCCAAACTCGATCCTCGACATCTATCATCCTGGCGGTACAACTCGCATGGGGAGCAATCCGCGGACTGCCATCGTAGACGCTGATCTCACGACGTTCTCTGTGCGCAATTTATCGGTGGCGAGTACATCGGTATTCCCGTCCGGTGCCAGTGCTAACCCGACTCTCATGTTGATGGCGTTTGGCCTTCGTCTCGCCGACCATTTGACACGCATTTATTCAGATGCGTGTCAAATGCAAGGCGGCTCAATAGACAAACCGTACATTCTGCCATTCCGCAGCTCTGAGGGACTTGTTTGAACCGAATTGGTAACATCGTTAGTGACTTCGCAGGTCTTTTGCGCGTTTGTGGGCCCGTCGTTGCATTGCGCTGGCTGATCGCGCTGCTGCCAAGGATCAGCCAGGTCCTCAAAGGAAGAAACCTACAGCCGGTTGACCGCAGTCTAGGCAGGGGACCTTTTACAGTCACCTTGCCGACTGCCGTCTCCCCTTTCTTGGTCATGGGCGAAGGGGTCATCTCAGGTATTCGAGAGATGTACGCACGCGACTGCTATCTGCGCGGCGGCAAGTTAGTGATCCGCGATGGGGATGTAGTAATCGACCTGGGCGCAAATATCGGCAATTTTACTAATTTGGCACTATCGCATGGGCCGAGCGTGCGGGTGATTGCGGTTGAACCGAGTCGCGCACTGAACGCAGCCTTCGAGGCCTCCGTGTCACAAAATAAAGGCTTCAGAGATCGTGTGTTTCTTGTACGTGCCCTGTTGGGTCAGGCTGGCGAAAAGCAGAAGGCGATCATCATTTCGGATGACAACTATCGCGGTGCGCCATGGATCAGCGAGTCAGATCTGATCCAGCAAGCTGGAATCGACCGCATTGACCTTCTCAAGTGCGACATCGAGGGCGGCGAGTTCGGACTTCTCAGTCGGAATAGTCGTCTACTGGCCATGGCTCGGAATCTGGCCATTGAAATCCATGCATTCGCAGGAGATGTCGAGAATTTCGTTGAGACCTTAGTGCAAGCAGGTTTCTCCATCCGTTTTCGCCAGAACGCACCTGACGGATCGTGTGTCGTGTTGGCTTCGCGTGCCTAAGTCTGCAGGGGCGAACTAGGTACGAAACCGAAGATGATTTCCGTCTTGATCCTGACTTTCAACGAGGAGATAAATATCGCCGGCTGCATCGGCTCGCTGCCATGGCATACGGACATACACGTTCTTGATTCTTGCAGCACCGATCGTACGCGAGCGATCGCCGGAGCAAGCAGTGCCAAAGTGACCGTCCGAGAGTTTACTCACTACGCTGACCAGCGAAATTTCGGCCTCGCACTGCCATTCATCCACGACTGGATCGTGATGCTGGACGCGGACGAGCGCATGACGCCCGATCTTGCCGCCGAAATCGAAAACGTCTTAGCTACAGTCGACGCCAACGTGGCAATGTTCCGCGTGCGGCGAAAAGACATTTTTATGGGTCGCTGGCTGCGCCGCTCATCTGGCTATCCGACCTGGTTCGCCCGCGTTATCCGGCGCGGTCGTGTCCGGGTCGAGCGTGAGATAAATGAAATCTACTCCGCCGACGGCATTGCCCTTCCGCTTCGGGGACATATTGAGCATTACCCATTCAACAAGGGGCTTGAGTGGTGGTTCACCCGTCACAATAGTTACTCTACGGCCGAAGCGCGACTTCTGTTGGCAGGCGAGAGGGAACGCTTTCGCATCATAGATTTACTGTCACGCGATCCCGCCCGGCGGCGTGCAGCGCAAAAGGGGATTGCGTCCCGTGTACCGGGTCGGCCCTTCCTTGCTTTCCTTTACTTGTACGTCGTACGACTAGGTTTCCTTGATGGTCGGGCCGGCTATCGGTATGCCACAATGCGGCTCGCGTATGAAATCATGATCGATGCAAAGGCAGAGTATGCCCACGTCGCGGCGCTCGAGAAAGTTTCTCTAACAACCCCTCTGCCCCACCGACATCGTTCTAAACGTCGTTGAAGTTCTTGCTCGTCGTATCGTGTGATCGGTACTGAGCCCGAGCCAACGTTGATAGATTCTGCTCGCTAGAATCCAGTCCCGACCATGGCTAGTTTTTGCAGCCGGTGGAGAGAGAATGACTTTGCTCAATACAACTGACCGCGCAGACGTTGCGCTGCTTCTCAAGCGGATCGCGTCACACGATTATACGATTGGCATCGTGGGTATGGGCTATGTCGGCCTGCCGCTCGCGCTCGCTGCCCTCCACGCAGGCTTCCGCGTAGTAGGCTTCGACGTTGACGATGCGCGGGTCGCGCTACTGAATCGCGGCCAGAGTGGAATCAAACATATTCCTGAAGCACCCATTGCTGCGGGGCTGGCAGAGGGACGATTCCGGGCAACTGCGGATCTTAACGATCTCCGGGAACCTGACGCCATCCTTGTCGCGGTCCCCACGCCGCTGTCGCGGCAGCGTGAACCGGATCTTACTTTCGTCGAAACCAGTACCCGGGCAATTGCAAGGTCACTGAGGCAAGGCCAACTTGTCGTATTAGAATCGACAACGTGGCCCGGCACCACGCGTGAGGTCGTGAAGCCGCTTCTCGAGGAGTCCGGTTTCAAGGCTGGACAAGATTTCTTCCTAGCCTTCTCGCCGGAGCGCGAGGATCCAGGCAACACTAACTTCGGGACTGCGGCCATCCCGAAAATCGTAGGAGCTGACGAGCAACTATCGCTAAACCTTGCCTGCGCACTCTACGACGAACTCGTGGTTAGAACGGTGCCCGTGTCGACAGCGGCCACGGCAGAGGCGGTAAAGCTTACTGAGAATATTTTCCGTTCAGTCAACATTGCACTCGTAAACGAGCTGAAGGTGATCTTTGATCGAATGGGGATCGATGTCTGGGAGGTGATAGAGGCGGCCAAGACCAAGCCGTTTGGCTTCATGCCGTTTTATCCAGGGCCTGGCCTTGGCGGGCACTGTATCCCCATCGATCCCTTCTATCTCACGTGGAAGGCGCGGGAGTACGACGTCGCCACTCGATTCATTGAGCTAGCTGGCCAGATTAATACTGACATGCCGCACTACGTGGTTAGCCGGCTTGCCGAGGCCCTCGATTGCCAGATGGGACAAGGGATGAATGGGGCTCGCATCCTGATCGTCGGGCTAGCTTACAAGAAGAATATCGAGGACACCCGCGAGAGTCCGTCATTGAAGCTCATTCAGCTGATAGAGAAGCGTGGGGCCACAGTTGACTATCACGATCCGTTCGTTACTCAGATTCCGGTGACCCGCGAGCACTCCAACCTTGGAGGGCGCAACAGCATCTCGATCAGTCTGGACACGCTCGCTACCTACGACGCAATTGTCATTGCAACGGACCACGATAAAATTGATTGGGCTACTATCGCGGCACATGGCCGCTTGATCATCGACACGCGCAATGTGTGCGCTCGCAATGGTTTCGCTGGTCGCAACATTGTGAAAGCTTAAAGTGTGTGCCGTACTTGATCCCGATGCGCGGCTACGTCCCACAATTAATCTTCGCGGCAACTTGCTAGCCCGTTTTTAGGCAGATCGGGAATGACCTTCTGGACCACCGCCGCCCGAAGTAGAGGCCGATTTCACGATACGCCTCGCCATCGACGAAGCGCGCCAATCTCGTCGCGCCGGGGATCCACGCGACGTCTACCCCCGCTTTTACGGCCACATACCGCCCTCGGATCCGACCCTTTGGCACCCAACGGACCCCGCTGTGGTGATAGACAATGGTAAGTTGGCTAAGCTAGTGCGTGACCTGCCACTGAGTTTTTCCTCCACGTAGATTTGGAGTCCGGCCCTTCTGGAGGGACGGACGAATGAAGCGGACCAGGTTCACGGAAGAGCAGATCATCGCGGTTCTGCGGGAGCACGAAGCGGGTGCGAAGACGGCCGATCTGGCCCGCAAGCACGGGATCTCGGAAGCCACGCTGTACAACTGGAAGGCCAAGTACGGCGGCCTCGACGTGTCGGAAGCCAGGCGGCTGAGGGCTCTCGAAGAGGAGAACCGGAAGCTGAAGAAGCTGCTGGCGGAATCGATGCTCGACCAGGTGTCAACGCCGGATCAAAAATGCATCGGCGTTCCGGATCAAAAATGCATCAGCCGGCCCTGCCTGACGGCTGGGCCGGGAGGCATTTCGGGGTTTTCGATCAGACCTTGGGTTTGTCGTCCGGCGGAGTTTCGTCAGGAAGGCTGCGCGCTCGACGCTTGCTCTGTTTGAGCCGGTAGCTT
>CAMCWB010000112.1 GCA_945882315.1 Bauldia litoralis
TGTCCCGGCGAACGCGGCATCTCAGCCCAGGTCACGACCAGGTCGCCTTGAACACCCGTCTCGCGTCGCATCGCCATCGCAGAAACCTCGCGCGAATCTCTATGTTCACATCGAGTCAGTCAGCGGCGACTTCGTCAACAGGCTGCTAGCGTGGTCGCGGCGGCCATCCTTTTCTTCACGGTGCGTGACGTTCCCCGCCAGGGCTCCCCAGAATCCTTCGGCTCGCTGCTCGCCGGCGTCGGGCAGATCGTCGTCTCGCCCGCCTTCCTGCGCGTCGCGCCGATCTCGCTGATCGTCCAGGCGAGCGGCCTGTCGCTGCTGGCGCTCTGGGTCGGCCCGTGGCTCCGCGACGTCGCCCTCTATACGGCCGAACAGGCGGCGATCGTCGTCTCGCTCATGGGCTGCTCGATGATCGTCGGCTATGTCTTCTGCGCGCTGCTTACCAACCGGCTGGTCCACAGGGGCGTGCCGCTCGGCCGCATCATGATGGGCGGCTGCATCGCCTTCACGGCGACGCTGCCCGCCGTCGTCCTGCTCGATCCGGCCTGGGGCGCGCCGTTCTGGCTCCTCTTTGGCTCGCTCATCTCCTTCGCCGCGCTGAGCTACCCCGTGCTCGGCGCCGAGTTTCCGCCGGCGCTGACCGGCCGCGTCCATACGGCGCTCAACTTCCTCGTCTTCATCGCCGGCTTCGGCCTGCAATGGGGCTTCGGTGTGCTGGTGAAATATCTGATCCCGCATCTCGGCGTCGAAGGCGCCTATGACGCCGCGATCTGGTGCCTCGTCGCCGGACAGGTGGCTGCTATTGTCTATTATTGGCTCAAACGTCCCGCAGGCAGCCCGGCGCACGAGGTGACCGATGTTTCCCCTTTCCGATGACAATCCGCGCAATTCGACGCCGGTCGTCACCTGGAGCCTGATCGGCGCCTGCGTCCTCGTTTATCTCTGGCAGATATCGGCCGGCGGCGGCGAGGCGATCTTTTACGGCTACGGCATGATCCCGGCGCGGCTCTTCGGCTATGTCGACCTGCCGGCCAACATTCCATCGGTCTCGCCGACGGTCAGCATCTTCACCTCGATGTTCATGCATGGCGGCCTGCTGCATCTCGGCGGCAACATGCTCTTCCTCTAGATATTCGGCGACAACATCGAAGATTCGATGGGCCGCCTCCGTTACCTCATCTTCTATCTGCTCTGCGGCGTTGCCGCGGCGCTGTCGCAAGCCTTCATCGACCCGGCCTCGCAGGTGCCGTTGGTCGGTGCCAGCGGTGCCATTTCCGGCGTGCTCGGCGCCTATATCCTGCTGCATCCGCGCGCCACGGTGCGCACGCTCATCTTCCTCGGCTTCTTCGTTACCATCGTTCACATCCCGGCGATGATCGTCCTCGGCTTCTGGTTCGTGATGCAGTTCTTCAGCGCTGCGGTAACCCCGACCGATGGCGGCGGCGTCGCCTTCTGGGCGCATGTCGGCGGCTTCGTTGCCGGTCTTGTGCTGGTCTTTGTCTTCAAGAAGCGCGCCGTCGCGGTCATGCAGCCGCCGATGTCGCGCGCCTTCGAGAATGAAGGCCGCCGCGGCCCCTGGGGGTAGCCGGCAGCCCTCCGAGGCGCCTATCCTCTCTATCAACAAACAAAAGGGGAGGCGTTTCATGCCGTCGAAACTTCAGGGCGTTCTTCGTCCGCAGGTCAGCCGCTTCAGGCTCGGCGATTTCGAGATCACCAACATCCTCGACGGCGTTGCCCAGCGCCCCGGGCCGCATCCGGGCTTCGGCGCCAATGTTTCCGCGGAAGAGGTCCACGCCCTCTGCATCGCAAACAATCTGCCGCCGAAAATGCTCGAACACGGCTTCGTGCCGACCCTCCTCGATACCGGCAAGGAACTGGTCCTGTTCGATGCCGGCAATGGCGAGTTCCGCCGTAAGGACGGCGTCGGAAAGCTCCATTCCCTGCTGCCCGCCGCCGGCTATCGGCCGGAAGATATCGACGTCGTCGTCATCACCCACGGCCACCCCGATCACATCGCCGGCCTCGTCGAGGACGGCAAGCCGGCCTTCCCGAATGCCCGCTACGTCTTCGGCCGCGCCGAATACGACTACTGGGTCAAGGGCGAGAACATCCGCGAGCGCCGTCTCGCCAACCAGAAGCAGTTCGTCGAAATCTGCGTGCCGTTGGCACCGCGCGCTACCTTCGCCGAGCCGGGCACCGAGATCCTGCCGGGCGTCACCGCGGTCGAAGCCTATGGCCATTCTGCCGGCCACATGGCCTATCACATCGAAAGCGCCGGCCAGCGGTTGTTGCTCATGGCCGATGTCACCAACCATTATGTCGTGTCGCTGCAGGTGCCCGACTGGCACGGCGACTTCGACGACGACAAGGACCGCGCCGTCGCAACCCGCAAGCGCATCCTCGACATGGTCGCCACCGACCACCTCTGGGCGATCGGCTTCCACATGCCGTTCCCCGCCATCGGTTTCGTCGAGCGCACGCCAAGATCCTATCGCTGGGTGCCGGCGACCTATCAGTTGAACTTTTAGGCGCTCTTTAATCGATCGTTCACCGCGTTGCCTAACCGCGACGAAACCATGCGCCGTGAAACCCGTGCCAAATGCTTAGCGGAGCGTGATTTTCAGCCGTCGATTTATTCCGGTTTAGGCCTTCCCCGCTAGCCTTCCAGCTTCCGGCACCGCAGCCGTTCAACCGAAAAAGAGCTGCGGACCGGGGCAGGAAGGCGTTGGATGATGTCGGCTCAGTTGGCGGCCAGTGCCGTTTACGGGAATGAGAACGCGTCGCCGCGCGAGGATGCCACGAGCCCGCTCTGGCATCTTCGCGCCGCGCAGCTTCTGTTTGACCGCGGCCAGCTCAAGCCCGGCGATTTCGGCAGTGCCATCGCCGACGAGCTCGCCTGGCGTTCCGACCTCGGCGCCGTGTTGATCGGCAAGGGCCTCGTCCGCCCGCATGATTTTTATCGCGCCCTCGCCGAGGCGCAGGAACTGCCTTTCGTCGACCTTCTGAAGGAGCCGCCCGACCCGGAATTGTTCTTCTCCGAGGATCGCGCCAACTACGCCGCGTTGAAGATCGTGCCCTGGCGGCTCTTCGACGGGCACTGGATTCTCGCCACGGTCGATACCGGCGCGCCGCAGCGCGAATGGGCCGAGCGCCGTTTCGGTCCGAATTTCAGCTTCGTCATCACCTCGCCCTTCGACATCTTCTGGGCGCAGCAGGATCACTTCCGCGACTTCGACAATCTCCGCGCCCGCGAGGGGCTGCTGGAGTGGAAGCCGGATCATTCGGCGAAGACCACGATCACCGCGCCGCAGAAAATCGCCTTCGGCATCGCCGGCGCGCTCTATCTGCTTTTCCTGATCGCGGCGCCGTCGGCCTGCATGGTCGCGACCATGGCGGCGATCACGATCCTCTACACGGTCACCTTCACCTTCAAGGCGGTGCTCACCTGGCTCGGCGCCAGCCGCAAGCTCGACATGAACATCACCGACGCGGCGGTCGCCGAACTGATCGACGCCGAGCTTCCCGTCTACACCGTGCTCGTGCCGATGTACCGCGAGGCCAAAGTGCTGCCGCTGCTCTTCGACGCGCTGAAGAAGCTCGATTATCCGGCCTCCAAGCTGGAGGTGAAGCTGGTCCTCGAGGAGGACGACAAGGAGACGATCGACGCGGCCAAGGCGCTGAACCCGCCGGGCACCTTCGAGATCGTCCGCGTGCCGCCATCCTATCCGAAGACCAAGCCCAAGGCCTGCAACTACGCGCTCTTCTTCGCGCGCGGCGAGTTCGTCACGATCTACGACGCCGAGGATCAGCCCGAGCCCGACCAGTTGAAGAAGGCCTTCCTCGCCTTTCAGACGGGCGGCCCGGAGCTCGCCTGCGTCCAGGCGCGGCTCAACTATTTCAACCGCAGCGAAAACTGGCTGACGCGGATGTTCACGCTCGAATATTCGCAGTGGTTCGATTTCCTGCTGCCCGGTCTCGACAAGCTCAAGATGCCGATCCCGTTCGGCGGCACCTCCAACCATTTCCGCCTGAAGGCGCTCCGCAAGGTCCGCGCCTGGGATCCCTACAACGTCACCGAGGATGCCGATCTCGGCATCCGCCTGGCGCAGGAAGGCTTCACCATCGGCGTCATCAACTCGACGACCTTCGAGGAAGCCAACGGCGTGCTTGGCAGCTGGATCAAGCAGCGCTCGCGCTGGATCAAGGGCTACATGCAGACCTGGCTGGTCCACATGCGCCACCCGATCGACCTGTGGCGGAAGGTCGGCTGGCGGGGCACCTTCTCCTTCCATTTCTTCATCGGCGCACCGCCGCTGCTCCATCTGATCAACCCGATCGTCTGGGGCATCACGATCGCCTTTTACGTCCTCGGCGACGGCCAGTTCTCCTGGCTCTTTCCGGAGCCGATCGGCACGCTCGCCACCTTCAATCTCTTCTTCGCGAACCTGCTCCTCGTCTATTTCGGCATCGTCGCCGCCCTGAAGCGCCGCTACCTCGATCTCGTGCCGGCCGGGCTGATGCAGCCGCTCTACTGGGTGCTGCATTCGATCGCCGCCTGGAAGGCGCTCTGGCAGTTGATCGCCAATCCGCACTACTGGGAGAAAACCGAGCACGGCACCAGCGCCGTCACCGACAGGAAGCTCGAGACCATCCGGAGGGCCGCATGAGCGTGCAGATCGCCGCCGCCTCTCCCGTCGAGAAGACGAGTGCCCGCCCGTTCTTCGTCGCGGGCGGCGTCGGGGCGCTGCTCGTCGCCTGCCTGTCCTTCCTGCCGGCGGCGAGGGGAGGTGCCTCGGTCGGACAGGACGGCAACTGGCTCGCCGAACTCGTCGCGCGCCTCGCCGGGGCGCTGCCGGTATCCTGGCCGCCTGAAACCGCGCTGATGGTCTTCGCCGCCATCTTCATGAGCCTGCTCATCTCCTGGCTCTATGAAAGATTGCTCTACAACGACTGGACGACGCTCGGCGCGCTGGTCTTCGTCGCGGCATTCACCGCCAATGCGGCGATTGCCGGAATCGTCGCCTCCGGCCAGTGGGCGATCGCCACCATGGTCGCCTGCATCCTCGTCGTGCCGGGCATCCGCCGCATTGAATCCGTCGGCGACGTCCAGGCTAATATGAGCTTCGGGCTTGTCCTGCCTTTCCTGTTTCTCGCCGGGCCGGCGATGGCGCCGCTGATCCCGCCGCTGGCTCTCTTCGGAGCGCTCGCCGATCGCGACGCGCGCCGCGATATCCGCGCCTTCATCGCCATGTATCTCGTCGCCATCATGCCGACGCTGCTGGTTCTCGCGGGCATGGTCGGCATGTTCGGGCTGGACGAGACGATCCGCATCGTCACCGAGATTTATGTGCCGGCCTTCACGCCGGTGCCGGCCGGCGAAGGCGCGATCCATGCGCTGTCGACGGTCGCCGTCTACACGATCCTGCCCTTCGCGCTACTGATCGGTGCCTATATGTTCGCGGTCGACCGGCGCTGGCAGCCGGTCAGCGCCGTCGCGGTGCTGGCGTTGCCGCTCTATCTGATCCTCGGCGCGCGCTTTTTCGGCTGGCCGATGGCGCCGACGCTGCCGCTCGTCGCCTTCCTCGGCGGCTTCGCCTCATGGCTCTCGGTCGCGCGCCTCAGGCCGAACTTCCGCCGCCTGGCACTGGCGCTGATGATCCTCACGGCCGCCCTGAGCTGGACTCCCAAGATCCTGCCGCTGCTCGCCGGCCCGTAGGGCGGGCAAAGGCGCGCGAGCGCCGTGCCACGCCCTACGTCTCGTATGGCTCCGCCTGGCGCATCGGCGTGGCTGCCGCGATCGTCTCGACCATTGGTGGCGTTTCAGGAGAGGCCGGAGCCTTCGCAAGAACCTCCGCCTTGCGCTCCTCGCGCGCCACAAAGGCCGTCACGCCGACGATCGCCGCTTCGCCTGCCGCGATCTTCTGAGCCCGCCCGTCACGCATCGCAGCGATGTCGCGCTGGAAGGAGCCGGCGCGGAGCGCGGCAAGCAGCCCACCGCCGGCCTCGATCGCGCGGAAGATCTCCCAGGCCTTCTCAGCCAGCGCCTGCGTGATCGCCTCGATCGTGCCGGATCCGGCGCCCGGATCGCTAACACGCGCCATGGCGGATTCTTCGAGGAGGACGATCTGGCTGTTGCGCGCGATCCGGCGCGCCGACGCATCGGGCAGGCCGACCGCCAGCGTGAAGGGGAGGACGGTGACCGAATCCGCGCCGCCGACCCCGGCGGCAAGCGCGGCGCTCGAGGCGCGCAGGATGTTCATATGCGGCTCTTGCCGCGTCATCGCGCGCCAGGATGTTTCGGCGTGGATGTCTGCCGGCAAATCGTCAAGGCCCAACGCCTCGACGAAGCGCGCATGCAGGAGCCGGGCGGCACGGAGCTTGGCGATGCTCAGGAGCGCATGCGGGCCCGCGTCGACGGCAATGCCGAGCCGGCGCATCGCTGCCGCGGCCGGCAGGCCGGCCTCGACGAGAACGCGCCCGTAATGCGCCAGCGACGCCAGAATTCCGGCCAGCTCCTGCGCCTCCGAAGCGCCTGCCGCGGCCCAGATGCGGCCGTCGCCGATCGCCGCCGCGCCGCGCCGGTCGCGCGCCTCGAGCGACTGCGCCGTTTCGACGATCGCCTGTTCGATCTCGCCCGGCAGGCGCGCGAATCCACCATCCGCGGCGGCCTCGGCAAGCGGGTCGAAGGCGAAGGTCGAACTTGCCGACGGACAATCAAGGAACGCCGCAGCGAAGGCATGAGTTTCGAAGCCGCCTTCCAGCCGCAGGTGAAGCCCTGCAAGCTGCGGCAGCATATCGGCCGGAAGCCTGAAATCCCCCGCGAGCCCGAAGCCGGTCCGCCCGGCAGCCGCGCTGCCGCCGAGGATGAAGCTGAAGCCGCCGGCGCCGCCCTCGACATCGGCGGCAATCTGCTTCAGCCGGCGCGCCGGATCGGGATCGTCGATCGCCTGGACGATCGTCCACGCCGCGCCGGTTTCCCGCATTTGCGGCATGGCGGCGCGGGCGGCGGCATGGATCGGGCCGAGCGCGATGCCGTCATCGCTTTCCCGCGTCAGCTCATGCGGGAGCGATCCGTCCGGAATCTCGATCAGCCGTCGCCAGTCGCCTTCGCTCGGCGCTCTGAAGTTGCTCGCGAGGTCGGCTGATCGCGTCATGGTTGCTCTGTCTTGTCACGACGGTTTGAAAGCTTCGGACGGAAGTGACTTTTCAATAAAGAAAGCAAAGAGGTGCCTTCAAGTCCGGACAAACTGGATATAGATTAAGTTTCATGCACCGTTTTTGCGAGGGGTGCACACGTCTGTGGGGGACGTAATTTACAGTCTGACACTGCGTCACGCGGGGAAGCGTGCCGTCGCTGGTCGTGTTGGAATTCGCGTGACGTGGCTCCGGCGTGGTGAAGGTATCGGTTCAGGCGGCCAGGTCAACCGGCTGATCGACGGGCTTGGTTGCGAGGGTCTGCCAACCGTCGATTTTGCGCATGACGATCTGTCCGG
>CAMCWB010000113.1 GCA_945882315.1 Bauldia litoralis
TGCCAGGGCAAGCCCGAATTTCGCATAGGGAAAGCGCGACGGGGCGTAGGCGCGCACGCCACCCACGAGATCGTCAACAAGGCTCCGCATGTCGCTCCGGTGGACCGATCGACGGCATCATCGGTCGGCGGCAGGTCGATTGTCTCTAAAGGACAAATCGAGAATGGCGGGCAGCGCTGGGAGGGCGCTGAAGTGCGGTTGTTATGAGCGCCGCGGCCACTCAAGACAACCATAAAATCGCACGGCCTCCGCCATTTCGGCCATGCACCGGACGGACGATCGCGAAGCCCTTCAAGGCCGCCGACCTCCAGGCCCCCGTCGACAGCGTGCTCAGCGGATAGCCCGCTAGCGTCCGGCGGACGTCACATATTGTTCAGATGCAGGATGTTGCCGTCCGGGTCCTTGAACCACACCATCTTCATGTCGCCGGCCTTGTGGATCGCACCGTCGACGAACGCGCCGATATCCGGATAGTGCTCGAACGTCACGCCCTTGGCGCGCAGCGCCGCGACGATCGTCTCGATCTCGCCGCCGACGCCCCAGACGACGGCATTGGCGCGATTGCTGCCCGCCTCGTCCGACCGGTATACGACGAGATGCGTGGCGTCCGTCCTGAAGACGAGGACGTCCTCCATCCCCTCGTCGATCAGGTCGAGCTGCAGCGTATCGCTATAGAAGCACCGGGCCCGGTCGATATTGCTGACGGCGAGGATTGCCGATGATGACTTGTCCTTGAGCATCGACTGTCTCCCGTTCTTCTGCGGCAAGCGTTACAGCAGGCCTGCCTGGGAAGCTGAAGTTTCCGGCGCGCTCGCCGCCGCACCTTCCGTCGGGCTCCGCGCCCGCCTCACCTCGGCGACGCTCCGCGTCACCTCGGCGCCGAAAAGGACGATCTGCGCCGAGTAGTAGACCCAGACCAGCAGCACCACGAGCGAGGCCGCCGCGCCGTAGGTGGATTCGAAGCTTTGCGTCCCGACATACCAGCCGATCAGTTGCTTGCCGAGATCGAAGAGGATCGCCGTCACCAGCGCCCCCGGCCAGACGTCGCGCCAGGAGACTTCGGCATCGGGAAACCATTTGAACAGCATGGCGAAGAGCGCCGCGATGACGCTGAGCGAGACAATGAAATTCACCCCCTGCCAGCCGACCGCCTCGCCCGAGCCGGTCCATTCGGAAAGCGCCGCGAGGCCGGCGCTGAGGATGAGCGAAACGGTGAGCAGGAAGCCCAGTGCCAGTATGCCGGCGAAAGACATCGTGTAGTTGCGGATGTACCAGAAGATGCCGCCATTCGGCTCGTCCGCCACATTCCAGATCGTGTTCATGGCGTCCTTGAGCTGGGCCACGACGCCGACCGCCGCGACCAGCAGCAATACCGTGCCGACGATTGCCGCGATCCTGCCGGACTGGGGAGCGGAGGCGCCGGCCAGCATTGCCTCCAGCGCCTGCGCACCGGCGGGGCCGAGCAGCGCGCGAAACTCGCTGGTCAGGCTGCCGGAGACCGCATCGCGACCGAAGACAAGCCCGGCAATCGCGACGACGACAAGCAGCAACGGGCCCATGGAGAAGACGGAGTAATAGGCAAGCGCCGCACCCAGCCGGCCGCTGCGATGCGCCGACCACCCGCTCGCCGCCCCTTTCAGCACAGCCCATATTGTCCGCATCGCCTCTGACGCAAAAATGCGCTGCAGCAACGACGCTGGCCCGCCAAAATAGTTCCAGTGATTTGAGTGCGCTAACGGAGGAACCCGCCATGCTCCGGCGCGTTGAGCGGCATATCGACAGAAATGACAGGTCGTCCCGCCATTGCTACCGACCTCAAGACGAGGATGCGCCGTGCCGCGTTTCTATTTTCACGCCCGAGAAAAAAACGGCGAACTGACCGAGGATCGTCGCGGCCTCGAATTCGCGTCGCCGGACGTCGCGCATGACGAGGCGCTGAAAGCTCTCCGCGAGATGTTCGCCCTCGCCCTGACGAAGGATGGCAAGCCGATCAGCTTCGAGGTGTCGGCGGATGATGGGAAGGTGCTTTTCGAGGTAACGCCCGAGGAAGCCCTGACGGACGGCGAGATCTCGGAAAGCCTTCTCGAGAGATTGAATCAGCTTCGCGTGGTTACCTGACTCATTTGCCGATCCCGACATGAAAAAGGCCGGTGCATCAGCACCGGCCTTTGACGTTGATCGGAGGAAGCCGATCAGATGATGTTGGTGAACAATGCAAGCAGAATGATGATCGAAATCGGAACACCGACTAGCCAAAGGATGCCTGCTCTAACCATGATCTCGTCTCCTTGTTTTATCGACCTGACAACGCCGGCAGAGCGAAAGAAGTTCCGTGCGTAAATCGCGAATTCTCACAAGGACGAGCCGCAATCCCGATTTGGATTGGACGTTGCCACGCCATCGATGGAAGCGAAGCTCGCGCCGCCGCCTTCCCGAAATTGGAATTAGTGCTTCTCGTTGCCGTGCTTTGCCGCGTCGGCCTCATCGTCGCCCTGCTGCCCGGGGCCGCCCTTGTCGCGACGCGCGTCGCCCTTTTCCACCGGCTCCGGCAAACGCTCGGCGCCGGTCTGGCCGCTCTCCTGCCGCCGCCGGGAGTCTTCTTTCTGCTGTTCCGGTATGCCGGGTGTTGCATTTGCCATGACATCTCTCCTCTTATCCGGCCACGTCGCTTTCGATCGGCGCCATGTCGTAGCCAAGCAGCGACATGCCCTCGTCGAGATAATCGGCGATGAGCGGGTCGCCGAGCAGATAGGCGGCGGTCGGCGTCGTTGCCTCGCTGCGCGCCACCGCCAGCGCGTCGTCCCACTCTTCAGGCTCGTAGGCGCCCCGACCTATCCAGGAGATCGCCACGAGGTTGACCTTCTCGTCGTCATTGAGCGCGCTGAAGAATCCGTTGAGCTCCTTCAGCGTCGAATCGTCCGGCCGGTTTTCGAGGATGCCGTCCGCCTCGTCCTGTTCGTCCGCGGTTTCCCGGTCGCCCTCGTCGAAGGGAGCAACCTTGGCGTCGAACTCGCGCGCCTTGAGAATGACGAAGCCGACCTTTTCCGGGGCGATGTCGAGCGTTGGCACAGGGCCTCTCCTCACATGAGTGAATAGAGAAGAAACGCGCCACGAGCGCTAAAGTTCGGCCGGCGAAAGCCAGCAAACCCGCGGCTTCCGGAACTTTTATGGGCGCTGTCGACTTGTCGAGTCCTGAGTTCCGTGGCTGGGAGGGGGCATGAACGGCATACCGGAAGCGGATATCCGACTGACGCAGCGGCTGCCTTTCGTGGCGCATGGTGCGACGGCCCTGCCGGAGGTCCAGCTTGAGAATTACAGCCTGGCCGTCAAGGAAAAGGGCCAGTTTGTCGGCGATCAGGTCAACAAGTCGGCCTTCATCAAGCTCCTCGACGGGCTGCGCAAAGAAACCGCGAAGCGTGGCAAGGACCCATTTGGCGACACGCCTTCAGCGGATATCCGCAAAGGTGATTGGGCCAAGCACCACGCCACCGGCGATTCCGAAGCCCACACCATAATCTCGATGGCCATCGAGACGTTCTCGGCATCGCTTTTCGACGTCATCCAGCGGTATCGGGCCGGCGACGAGCAGTGGCGGAAAGTGCAGCGCATCGCCGTCGGAGGAGGCTTCAGCGATGGACGGCTCGGCGAACTGGTGATTGCCCGCGTCCAGAAGCTGCTCCACGACAATTCCGTCCAATGCGAGATCAAGGCGATCGTCGAACATCCCGATGCGGCCGGCATCATCGGCGGCGCCTATCTTGCCCCGGCATGGATCTTCGCGGGGTTCGACGGAATGCTGGGCGTCGACATCGGCGGGACGAACATCCGCTGCGGCGTCATCACGGCGAAGCAGTCGCAAGATCATCAGCTCACCAAGGTGAAGATGAACTTCTCGGATCGTTGGCGACACGCCGATGACGAGCCGAACCGGACAGAGACCATCTCGGAGCTCATCGGCATGCTCGATCGCCTCGTCAAGCGCAGCAGGAAGGAAGGCATCACGCTCGCCCCCTTCATCGGGGTCGGCTGTCCGGGCCGCATCCGGCCGGACGGCATGATCGATCGCGGTGCCCAGAACCTGCCAGGAAAATGGGAAGGCGAAAAATTCAACCTGCCGCGCCTTTTATGCGAGCAGGTGTCGATTCTCAAAAGGCATGAAACCGTGGTCGTCATGCACAACGACGCCGTAGTTCAGGGATTGAGCCAGATTCCACACGTAAGAGACTACAAGCATTGGGGAATTTTGACGATCGGAACCGGCCTGGGCAACGCCAAATTTACGAATATCGAGGAAAATTCGGGAAAAGGCGGCCGAAAGCACTAGATACCGTCTGCAGATGATGAGTGAGCCGTGCCGATTACCGATCTTCCGCAGCCTTCCTATTTCGAACGAACGAAATGGGCGCTTTTCCTCGATCTCGACGGCACGCTGATCGACATCGCACCGACGCCTGACGCGGTGATCATCCCGTCCGACCTGAAGCCGCTGCTCACGGATGTATCGGCAAGGCTCGGCGGGGCGCTCGCAATCGTCACCGGCCGCGAAGTGAAGTTCATCGACAAGATCGTCGGCGACGCCGTCGGCGCGATCGGCGGCACCCATGGCGGCGAGATGCGCATGCCGGACCACACAACCCGCCTGACCGCGGGAAACTGGCTCACCCCTGCCCTGACCGAGATCGTCCGGCAACTCGGCAACGACCATCCCGCGCTGGTGATCGAAGAAAAAAAGCTTGGCATTGCCGTGCATTACCGCATGGCGCCATATCTCCGCGAGGAGGTGAAGAACCGGCTAGGTCATGCGGTTAATGACGCCGACGGCAGCCTGATCCTTCAGCGCGGACGCATGGTCTACGAGATTCTTCCGGCACAGGTGAACAAGGGGCGGGCCGTGGAGTCGTTCCTGCTCGCCGATCCCTTTCATGGCCGAAAGCCGATCGCCATTGGCGACGACATCACCGATGAGGCGATGTTCGCAGCCGCACAGGAGCATGGCGGCCTCGGAATTCGCGTCGGCATGCCGGACGTCCCGACGATCGCAACGCATCTCCTGCCGAACCCGCGCGCCGTCCGCGACTGGATCGCCAAGGTGTTCGGAACGTCGGTGCCGGTCAGGCAACCAAGCGCTCGTCCACGCGTCGAACCTGCACCCCTCGCTTGACCGCGGCATGCTCGAGGAGATCGCAGATCTCTTCGAATGAAAATCCGGTCTCGGGATGCTTTGCGGCAACTTTCTGAGCCGTCGCGACGATGTCGATCGTGCTTCCGTCGCGGCCGGCTTCCACTGCGATTTGCCATACGGTCGTCAAGACGGGTGTCTGGCCTGACATGATACCCTCCCCACATCTGTGTTGGCCGGGTGCGAGCATCGCATTGCCGGCGGACATAAATGCGACGTCTGGTCGGCCAGTTCCGGCCCCGGTGGAAAACGCAACGCAACATCACGGGGTAAAATCCGAATCCCTTGGCCTACCAGCCGGATAGCCCGCGATCACATTTTCGCGCCTCGTTTTTCACGCCGGGCATGTCCCGGCCGTGACAACTCGGAACAGCACCCCACCGACGGCGTTGGTGCAAGGAAGCGCCCGGTAGGGGCGCCATTCCCAACCGAGGAACACGACAATGACCCGCAACTATCTCGCTGGCTTTGGCGCGAGTCTGTTGTTGCTGTCGGCCGGCGCCGCCGCCCTTGCCGCCACCGACGAAGAGTTTCTGAACATGGCGATCGGCATCAACCTTGCCGAGATATCCGCCGGCGAAATGGCCAGCGAAAAAGGCCAGGGCACTGCCGTCAAGGAGTTCGGAACGATCCTCATCGACCATCACATGAAGGCCAACGACAAAGCCAATCGTCTCGCGACCGCAATTGGCATGACGCCGCCCATCGAGCCCTCCGAAAAAGCGCGGAAAGAGGCGGACGCGCTCGCCGCTCTCAGCGGCGGCGCATTCGACCGAGCCTTCGCCGAGCACATGGCGATGGGTCATGCGGACGCGATCGCCCTGTTCGAGGACAAGGCGGACGACAGCACCAATGAAGTCAGCCTCTTTGCAAAGAGCACGCTGCCCGATCTCCGCAAACATCTCGAGATCGCCCGATCGATGACGACAGGCGAAGGCATTGCGACGGCGCCAGGCGCCATAGTCGGCGACCGTGCGATGACCGGCGCCTCGACGGGCCAGCATCCGATGGTCGGCGCCGGGACCGGCAGCGAGCCGATGGTCGGCGCAGAGACGGGAAGCGAACCGATGGTCGGCGCCGCGTCGCCGGCTGCCGGCGGCGGTCCCGTCCCGGCGACAATGTCTGCCCGACCCGACGGTCTGCAACCGGCTGATCTTTCCGGCATGAGCAGCGACACGCTGATCGGGGCGACGGTCCACGGCGCCGACGACCAGACGCTTGGCGAAATCAGCCAGATTCTTCTGTTCAAGGACGGAGGGACTGGCAGCGTCGATGCGATCGTCATCGACGTCGGCGGCTTTCTCGGCATCGGCGAGAAGCCTGTCGCGGTCGCCTTCAAGGACCTCCAGGTCATGACGGACGCTGATGGCGGTTACGCGATTTACTCGAAACTGACCCGTGACCAGCTCGACGGCGCCGCCGCCTATGATGCGGCGTCGTTCGAAAAAAATCGCGACGGCGTGATCCTGCGCTCCGGCGGCTGATACCAAAGGTCCTTCCGCCTGACTCATCGGGGATTCCGGTCAGCTTGTTTTCGTGATTCCGTGGCGCGACAGGAGATTCGCGCCATGGGATCAGCGGTGAAGTTGCGGACTGATTTTTCAGCTGCCGAGTTGCGACGGCTGGCGAAAACGGTGAGGGACATCAGGCAGAGCCGGCGGCTTCTGTCTCTGGCGGCGGTACTGGACGGGATGAGCCGGGATCAGGCCGCCCGGATCGGCGGGATGGACCGCCAGACCTTGCGCGACTGGGTGCACCGCTTCAACGAACAGGGGCCGGACGGGCTCAAGGACGTCCGCCACGGTGGCGCCAGGGAACGGCTGTCGACCGAGCAGAAGGCGGAACTGTCGCAGATCGTGGAGACCGGCCCCGACCCGGCGGTGGACGGCGTGGTGCGCTGGCGCAGGATCGATCTCAAGCGCGTCATCGAGGAACGCTTCGGCGTCGTTTATCACGAACGCTATGTCGGCAAGCTTCTGAAGCAAATCGGCTTCAGCCACGTCAGCGCCCGCCCGCGCCATCCGGCGCAGGACGCCCGGATCATGGATGAGTTCAAAAAAACTTCGCACGCACGCTGAGCGCCCATCTGGCCGGCCTGCCGAAAGACAAGCCGGTAGAAATCTGGTTCCAGGACGAAGCCCGCATAGGCCAGAAGAACGGTATCGTGCGGCAATGGGCCAGACGGGGCACGCGC
>CAMCWB010000114.1 GCA_945882315.1 Bauldia litoralis
GGTCCGCGATCCCGCGGTCCGCGAATTGATGACGAAGGTCAAGGTCGAGGTGCCGCCGGAACTCAGCGCCGAGGTGGTCCGGGGCAAGGTCCCGCAGATCGCAGCGCCGATCTTCATGGAGATGCGCCTCCGCGACGGGCGCAGCATCAAACGGCGCATCGACTACTATCGCGGCGATCCCAACCGGCCGCTGACCGACGACGACGTCGCCGAGAAATTCCGCGATTGCGCCGCGACGGTCCTGAAGCCCGACCGCATCGAGACCGTCCTCGACATCATGATCAACATCGAAAGGCTCGACGACACGGCGCGTCTCGTCGCGCTCACCGTCCCCTGATCGAAGAGTCCACAATGCATCTCAGCGCCACCGAAGCCCGGCAACTCGCCGAAGCTATCCTCGTCCGCCGCCTCTATTCCGCCGAGGACGCCGCGACCATCGCCGAAGTCCTCGTCGAGGCCCATCTCTGGGGCCGCCCCAACAGCGGCCTCCAGCATCTGAAGCAGATCGCCGAAGTCAGCGGCAAGCGCCAGCCGGTGCGGATCACGCGCCAGGACGAGCACTCCGCCGTGATCGACGGCGGCAACAATGCCGGCCTTCTCGTCGCTCCCTACATGATGAAGGTCGCGATCGCCAAGGCGAAGGCCGGCGGCATCGCCACCGTCTCGGCAAGCAACGGATTTCTCGGCGGCATCGGCGGCTACTATGTCGGCATGGCGGCCAAGGAGGGGCTGATCGCGCTGATGACCATGTCGAGCGGCCATCGCGTTGCGCCTGCCGGCGGCATCGATCCGCTCTTCGGCACCAACCCCCTGTCGATCGCCTTCCCGACCGGCGGCGACCCGGTGATTTTCGACATCGCCACCTCGTCCATCAATGTCGGCGGCCTGCACCGCGCCGAGCGGCTGGGCGAGCCGCTGGAGCCAGGACTTGCCATCGGGCCGGACGGCCAGCCAACCACCGATCCAAAAGCCGCGCTCAAGGGCGCCATCCTGCCCTTCGGCGGGCACAAGGGCGCCGGCCTCGCGATGATGGTGCAGTTCTTCGGCCTGCTCGGCGGCGGCGCCGTCGCGCCGAAGGGCATGGGCGATTTCGGCTATTTCGTCCTGGTGATGAAGCCGTCCCTGTTCATGCCGGTCGAGGATTACGAGCGGCGTACTTCGGAACTGGTCGACATGATCCATGGGATGCGGCCGGCCGAAGCAGGCAAGCCGGTCCGTGTGCCCGGCGAGCGGGCCATGCAGGACCGCGCCCGCTACCTCGCCGAAGGCTTCGACATCGACGACAAGCTCTATGAGGAATTGTCGACACTCTGAGCTAGCCCAATCCCGCTCATTCCCGCGAAAGCGGGAACCCAGGGGCGGCAAACATAGGCTGTGCCACATGGCTCCTAGGTTCCCGCTTTCGCGGGAATGGACGGAGTGTGGTTGGCTGTCCTGTCAAACCGCTGGCAGGTCGCCTTTTGCCCAGCCTTCCTTCACCTCCTGCCGGAAGCCCTCAAAGCTGGCTTCGGCGATTGACGCCCTGATGCCCTGCATCAGCCGCTGGTAATAGGCGAGGTTGTTCCAGGTGAGCAGCATGCCGCCGAGAAGCTCGCCCGACTTCACCAGATGATGCAGGTAAGCGCGGGAATAGTCGCGCGCCGGCGCCCAGTCGGCTTCTTCGTCGAGCGGCCGGGAATCCTCGGCGTGGCGCGCATTGCGGAGATTGATCTTGCCCATCCGGGTATAGGCAAGCCCGTGCCGGCCGGCCCGGGTCGGCATCACGCAATCGAACATGTCGATGCCCCGTGCCACCGACTCGACGATGTCGTCCGGCGTGCCGACGCCCATGAGATAGCGCGGACGGTCTTCCGGCAGCGACGGATTGGTCGCGTCCAGCATGGAGAGCATCACATGCTGCGGCTCGCCGACGGCGAGGCCGCCGACCGCGTAGCCGTCGAAGCCGATACCGGCGAGCGCCTTCGCCGAGACGACGCGGAGCTTCGGATCGTCGCCACCCTGCACGATGCCGAAGAGCGCCCTGCCCTCAGCAGCACCGAAGGCCGTCTTCGAGCGCTCCGCCCAGCGCAGCGAAAGCTGCATGGCGCGTTCGATCTCGGCCGGCGTCGCCGGTAGCCGCACGCATTCATCGAGCTGCATGCGAATGTCGGAATCGAGAAGCGCCTGGATCTCCAGCGATCGCTCCGGCGTCAGGCTGTGGGAGCTGCCGTCGATATGCGACTGGAAGGTCACGCCCGTCTCGTCGAGCTTCCGCAGCCCTGCCAGCGACATGACCTGGTAGCCGCCTGAATCGGTGAGGATCGGGAACGGCCAGCGCGAGAATTCATGCAGTCCGCCCAGCTTCGCTACACGCTCGGCGCCCGGCCGCAGCATCAGGTGGTAGGTGTTGCCGAGGATGATGTCGGCGCCGAGCGCCCGCACCTGTTCGGGGTACATCGCCTTGACCGTACCGGCCGTGCCCACCGGCATGAAGGCCGGCGTCCGGATCGTACCGCGCGGCAGCACGAGTTCGCCGGTGCGGGCCTGGCCGTCCGTCGCCGAGATGGTGAAGAGAATGCGCGCGGTCACGCCGAGGTCTCCGGATAAAGCAATGACGCATCGCCATAGGAATAGAAGCGATAGCCGCTGTCGATCGCGTGCCGGTAGGCGGCGAGCATCGTCTCGCGTCCCGAGAAGGCCGAGACCAGCATGAACAGCGTCGAGCGCGGCAGATGGAAATTGGTCATCAGGAGATCGACGGCGCGGAAGCGGTAGCCGGGCGTGATGAAGATCGCCGTATCGCCTGTGAAGGGATGGATGATGCCGCTCGCATCGGCGGCGCTTTCGAGAAGCCGCAGCGACGTCGTGCCGACGGCGACGATGCGTCCGCCTCGACGCCGCACATCGTTCAGCGCCTCCGCCGTCGCCGCGGAAACCAGGCCCCACTCGGCATGCATGCGATGGTCGGCCGTATCGTCGGCCTTCATCGGCAGGAATGTCCCTGCCCCGACATGCAGGGTCACGACATGCCGGTCGATGCCGGCCGCGTCGAGACGCGCCAGCAGGTCATCGGTGAAATGAAGTCCCGCCGTCGGCGCGGCAACGGCGCCTTCCTGCTTTGCATAGACGGTCTGGTAGTCGCGGCGGTCGGCTTCGTCCTCGGCCCGCTTGCCGGCGATGTAAGGCGGCAGCGGTACATGCCCGATCGCGGCGATTGCTTCGTCGAGCACCGCTCCCGAAAGATCGAAGCGAAACAATATCTCTCCTGCTTCGCCCTTCTCCTCGACCGTCGCGTCGAGGCCGGCGACGAGGCAGGCCCCTTCGCTCGCCGCGCCGAAGCGCACGCGGTCGCCCTCGGCCAGCCGCTTCGCCGGGCGCACCAGCGCCCGCCAGCGCTCCTGCCCGACGCGCTCGATCAGCGTCGCGGCGATCCTGGCGCTGTTCTCGCCACGATACCGCTCGCCATGCAGTTCAGCCGCGATGACCTTCGTGTCGTTGATTACCAGCGCATCACCGGGACGAAGAAGGTCGACGAGATCGCGGACCTGCCTGTCCTCGAGCCCGCCGCCCGGCTTCACCAGCAGCATCCGCGCAGCATCGCGCGGCCGCGCCGGCCTCAGGGCGATGCGGTCTTCCGGCAGGTCGAAATCGAAGAGATCAACGCGCATGGATCATCTGAACGGCAGCGGGGCGGACCTGTGCGTCCGCCCCGCTTCCTAACCCGTCACTGTAGCTAAGAACAATCAGGCGTCCGCCGCGACCTTCATCGAGACGATCTTATCGGGGTCCTTGACCGGCTCGCCGCGCTTAATTTTGTCGATATTCTCCATGCCCTCGGTCACCTTGCCCCAGACGGTGTACTGGCCGTTCAGGAAGGCGGCGTCGCCGAAGCAGATGAAGAACTGGCTGTCGGCCGAGTTCGGGTTCTGGGCCCGCGCCATGGAGCAAGTGCCACGGACATGCGGCTCTTTGTTGAACTCCGCCGCAAGGTTCTTGCCGGAGCCGCCCGTGCCGGTGCCGTTCGGATCGCCGGTCTGCGCCATGAAGCCTTCGATCACGCGGTGGAAGACGATGCCGTCATAGAAGCCTTCGCGGGCCAGTTCCTTGATCCGCGCCACATGCTTCGGCGCCAGGTCGGGCCGAAGCTCGATGACGACGCGTCCCTTGCTCGTCTCCAGGATGAGCGTATTTTCCTTGTCAGCCACGATAGATTCTCCGTTTCGTATTCTTGAGAAAGTCAGTTGGCGTCGGCCGCGACCTGCATCCGGACGATCTTGTCCGGATTGCTCGGCGGCTCACCGCGCTTGATCTGGTCGACGAACTCCATGCCTTCGGTGACCTCGCCCCAGACCGTGTACTGGCTGTTCAGGAAGGAGGCGTCGTCAAAGACGATGTAGAATTGCGAGTTGGCCGAATCCGGATCCTGTGCCCGCGCCGCACCGATCGTGCCGCGCACGAAGGGTTCGTTGCTGAACTCGGCCTTGAGGTCGAGCTCGTCCGAGCCGCCCATGCCGGTCCCGGTCGGATCGCCGGTCTGCGCCATGAAGCCGTCGATGACGCGATGGAAGACGATGCCGTCATAGAAGCCGGCGCGAGTCAGTTGCTTGACGCGCTCGACATGGTTGGGTGCGAGGTCGGGCCGGAGGCGGATCACCACCCGCCCATAGGAGAGGTCCAGATAAAGCGTATTCTCGGGGTCCGTAGCCTGCGCGCTCACCGGAGCGGGCAAGGCAAAGGCGATGACGAGGGCCAGGGCGGCCAGGATGCGGGTCAAGGGAATCTCCACGCTGGTTTGCAGGAACCGCCAGCGGCCTCTAAAGGCCTGGGGTCTTAGGACGGTACGAGGCGCGCTTTGTATCACGAGGATGGCGGTCCTGTGGCAAGACCTTAAGAGGGATGGCGGCGGACGGCTCAATCGGCGGAAATCCGCGCCAGAAATGATTTTAACAGATCTTCGTCGGCGCTGTGGTTGGCCTTGCGCATCCTGCGTCCGACCCGTCGCAGATGCACCGCGAAAGGCTCGCCCCGCCAGAAAAAATCCTCCCAGCCGTCGTCGTAGGCCTCCGGCAACATGGTCTTGAGGAGGCTGTCCTGGGTGTAGCTATCCGCCCGCCGCGGGTAGTGGCGCCAGGTGTCCGGCAGGAAAAACAGGAACGTCCGCTCGGCGCGTCGGCGTCGCGTGTCGGGGGGTACATAATGCGGTGTCAGCATCCCGATTTTGACAGAAGCCTGCCTGCGATAGCGTCGATAGACCTGCCACCCCGTGTCGCGCAGGCGATGCGCCCGCAACGTATCGCGCAGCCAGTCCGGCCATCGTCCACCCCAAGGAGCCTTCTTCTTCCGGAGCGTCAGGCCCCACCAGTCGGAGTCGCTCGTGGGCTTCAGGTCGAGCGTCGCTTTGGGAACCTTCGCAAGGTCGATGAGCATGAAGTGGACCGACGGAAATCCCGCATATTGGTAGAACCAGCGCGGATGCCATGTCGCCCCGAAGATGCCGATGCCCTCCCGGACGACATGCTCAAGGAGTTCGGCGATCCAGTTGCGGCGGACGACGTAGAGATCATGGTCGAGCAGGAGGACGAAGCGCGTCCCCGTCATCGCCAGCGCCTTCTCCAGCCCCAACGCATGATGGAGGCTGCCCCGGTCGCCGGTCTTCTGCGGGGGCCGCGCCCCCTCGATCATCCTCGCATCGAGGCCGGGCGGCGGATGCACCGCCAGCGGCGGCGAGTTGTCGACCACCAGCCACTTTCCGGCAAAGCCGGGATTGAGCCGGCTCGTCAGCTCCAGATTCTGCTGCATGAAGAACGTGTCGCGGAAGACGACCGAAATGATCGTGAGGTCGGCGGTCGAGACTTCGCTCATCCGACCGCTCGCGCCGTCGCTACGTCCGGCGTGCACGAAACCGCGTCGCGACGGTTGCCGGCACGAAGGGCGAGATGTCGCCGCCCATGGCGGCGATCTGACGGACCAGGGTCGCGGTGATATGGCGCGTCGCCGGCGACGCCGGCAGGAAAACGGTCTGAAGCTCAGGCGCAATCGTCCCGTTCATTCCGGTCATCTGCATCTCGTAATCGAAATCCGTCCCGTCGCGGAGGCCGCGCACCAGGATCGTTGCACCGGCGGCCTTTGCGGCATCGACGACGAGACCGTCAAATGAGGTGGTCCTGACGCGCGACGTCGCGGATGCACCGAGTTCGGCCATCGCTTCGGCAATGATCGCCTGCCGCTCGGCCAGCGAGAAGACCGGTGTCTTGCCGGGATGAACGCCGATTGCCACCACAACCTCGTCGGCCAGCCTCAGCGCACTGCGGATCACGTCGATGTGACCGTTGGTCAGGGGATCGAAGGTACCGGGATAGATTGCGATGCGGGCCATGAATCACCGTGTGGCAGGTGGGTGAAAACCGCCATTCGGCAGCCCTCGAAGGGCTGAATAGCATGTGTTGCTTGCGGATTCGTAATCACCGCCCGGCGGTTTACCCGTCCGTCGTCGCGCCGCAGATAATAAAGCTGTTTAAAAACAGCATCTTAGAGGCATGTGACGCCGTTCACTGCGGGTTCAGCTCGGAACTCCTATCTCAGAGCCACGTTGATTGTGCGACTTCGGTCGCCGCCGGTGGCGAAATCTCCGGCATAGATAGAGAGCAAGACGATGAAAATGATCCGCAAGACGTTCCTCGTCGCCGCCTTCGCCGTAACGGTCGCCGCCGCGCTGACCGGCGCGACCTTCCGCGGCGAGACCAAGGAAGTCGACCTCGCCGCCACTTGTGCGGCGGCGGAATGGCCGAACATTCCCGCCGCCTGCCTCGACGGCAGCACGGGAGAGGCGATCCGCTACGTCACCGCGGATAACCGCATCGACATGAACAAGATGGAGCTCCGCTTCACTGTCGCGTTTCAGTAAAGGCGGCTTGGCCGGAACCTTTGGTACTGGCGCTGCATTATCGAAACAGACTGTTTTACGGAACTGACTAGGAGATAGACGATGTCCCTCTGGTTCCATTCCACGATACTCGCGACGAGCCTGGCCGCAACGGTTGCCGTCGGTCTCGCCAGCGCCGCCATCTACGAGCCGCCGGTCACGGTTGCTCAGAAGGGCGATCGTCTTGCTGTATCGGCGGCAGAAGATTCGTATCTGACCTTCGAGACACGCAAGGAAGACGGCGTCTCGGTGCTCAACCGCGTTCCGGTGAGCGACGTCAACTAAGGACATTCCGAACAACAACTGAATCACGCTCTGTCGGGCGTGCGTCGCTGTGACTCGGTTCTAGAGGATTCCTGAGAGCTTCGAACCGGCGTAGGTCGGTCGCATGATCGACGCGGATGCCATCAGGTATCGCTGGGATAC
>CAMCWB010000115.1 GCA_945882315.1 Bauldia litoralis
CACCGTATCCCAGCGATACCTGATGGCATCCGCGTCGATCATGCGACCGACCTACGCCGGTTCGAAGCTCTCAGGAATCCTCTAGAACCGAGTCACAGCGACGCACGCCCGACAGAGCGTGATTCAGTTGTTGTTCGGAATGTCCTAACTCGGCAGTGCCATAGGCGTGCACGCCAGCGTGCACGCCAGCGAAGCGGTGCGCTACTACCTTAGCCAGAAGAAGTCGACGGCCGGCTTTCGGCGTGACTGGGTCGGGCATCGGTAAGGCGGCTGGCGAACTTTTCATCGCAGATACCATGGCCTCCACATCGGATGCCATCACGTTGCCCGCCCACTTGTTTCGGTTGAGTCGATACCAATTCAGTATCGATCGGCTGTCGACGTTTTTAAGGGCGAATTGATCGTTCTGGTCGCCGACGGAGACGCTTGTGCCACCGATGAGTTCGGCAAAGAGACTGTCGATGGTCTGGAGGTGTAGCGGCCGCGAGCCTTCCGGGGTATCCGACATTTCAGATCATTACCTGACGGCTGCAGGCGCGTTGGGAAAGACACAGCGCCCTCTGGCAAATCGCCCAGGGTTCGAGTCGATACCTGCGTTCGCCAATAGATTTAACCCCACCCAGCGGGATCGCTACTCGCAACTAGAAGGCTGCAATTATAGCGTGTCAAGTGGTTGTGCGGTTGACGAGAAGTATCGCCGCCACCACTAGAAATTCTGCCTGCCGGCGGACGTTTTATTGTTAGGAAATCGATTTGCTTGCCTAGCTCGGCTGAACTTCCACCCCCGGTGGAATACGCCGCTTTGGCCTCACCCCGCCCGCAGCCACCGCACCCCACGCCGCTGCTCGTCCGAGATCGGCGGCAGGGCTTCCATGACGCGCGAGCGCGGGAAGGCGGCGATGACTTCGGTGCCTTCGCGGAGCTTCGATTTCAGTTCGAAGGTGCCGTCATGCATGGCCATCAGCGCCTGCACGATCGGCAGGCCGAGCCCGGCGCCCTGTTCGGCGCTCTTGATGGCGATCGAGCCCTGGCCGAAGCTCGACAGCACGATCGGGATCTCTTCCGGCGGAATGCCGGGGCCGTTGTCGCGCACCGAGACATACTGGCCGCCGCCCGCCGTCCACCCGACCTTGACGACGATCTCGCCGCCCGGCGGCGTGAACTTGATGGCATTGGAGAGAAGGTTGAGCACCACCTGGCGCGTCGCCCGGTCGTCGACCCAGACGCGCGGCATGCCCTGCTCGAACTGCTCGATCACCTGCACGTTCCGGCCGCGGATCTTGATCTGCAGGAGATGCACGCATTCCTGCACGACATAGGCGAGGTTGACCGCCTCCTCGGCGAGCTCGTAGCGCCCCGCCTCGACGCGCGACAGGTCGAGGATCTCGTTGATCAGATTGAGGAGATGCTGGCCGCTCTGGTGGATGTCGCCAACATATTCCTTGTAATTGGCATTCTCCATCGGCCCCAGCACCTCGTTCCGCATTACCTCGGAGAAGCCGAGGATGGCGTTGAGCGGCGTGCGCAGCTCATGGCTCATCGTCGCGAGGAAGCGCGACTTGGCGAGGTTGGATTCCTCGGCGCGGCGGCGCGATTCGTCGGAGATCGATTTGGCGGTCTCGAGCTCGGCGATGAGGAGGTCCTTCTCGGCCCGGTATTCGAGCATGGTCAGCGTCGAGGAATAGAGCCGGCCGGCCAGCATCAGGAAGACCACCAGCACGCCGAGCGCCATGATTGCCAGCGCCACGAAGAGGAATTCGCTGCGGCCGAGATAGAGCGCCACCAGCGCCAGCGTCACCGGCAGCGTGCCGGCCACGACCGCCGCCGGCACCGTCGCGGCGAGGATCGTCACCACCGCCACGACGATCAGCATCGCCGCGAACTGGAAGACCTCGATGCCGGTGCCGGTCGCATGCCAGGCGAAGAGCAGGATCGAGGCCCAGGCGATGCCCTCGATGAATTCGGCGATGACGAAGCGGCGCGTCCAGCGGGCGATGCGAGTGGCGGGCGGCGGCTTCGCCACGAAGGTCCGGCAGAGCGCGACGATGCCGACATGCACGGCGATGACGATCGCCGCCCAGGCGATGACGTTGCGGAAGCCCAGCCACAGTGAGGCCGTCGCCGCGACGATGATCGTCAGCAAGGGCAGGGGGATCGTCGCCGAGAGCCGGTTATGCGCGAAGGTGAGGGCGAGCTCGTAGTCGAAGTCCGGCCGCACCCCAAAGTCCGGCCGCGTGCCCGTCGCCGAGGACAGCTTCTCGCGCTGCGCCCACACCGCCCGCGCCACGCCACGGCGCCGCTCCGCCCGCTCGCGGTTGACGATCGTCTTGTCGCCGGCGGGGCTCTCGGGGCTGTGGACGGGGATCGGCTCGTCTGCCATCGGCATCTTCGTTTCGGACCGCGGAGCCGGGACCGGACCGTTGCGCTGCCGTCGGTCCCGCATGGGCCGAAAATGGCCGGAAAGCCTTAATTTCGGCCTCAGGGAAATGGTTAACAAGGAAGAGGCTTCGGCTCGGCGGAAGCTGGGAACAAAATTCTACAAAAGGGCTTTCGGAACGGCCGTTTGTAGGATATTTTACCAATCAAGCCGCACGGCGCCCCTCCAGAGACATGGTTTTACTATGGTCGACCGATTGGACCGCAAGATTCTCCAGATCCTCCAGGAAGACGCGACGGTTCCCGTCGCCGAGATCGGCCGCCGCGTCGGCCTTTCGACGACGCCCTGCTGGCGCCGCATCCAGAAGCTCGAGGAAGACGGCGTCATCACCGGCCGCGTCGCGCTCCTTGATCCGAAGAAGGTCAACGCCCGCGTCACCGCCTTCGTCTCGATCGTCACCAACCAGCACAACGACGAATGGCTCCGCCGTTTCGCCGAGGTGATCCGCGAGTTTCCGGAGGTCGTCGAATTCTACCGCATGGCCGGCCAGGTCGATTACCTGCTTCGTGTCGTCGTCCCCGATATCGAGGCCTATGACGCTTTCTACAAGCGCCTGATCGCCAAGATCGACATCTCGGACGTGTCGACCTCCTTCGCGATGGAGCAGATCAAGTTCACGACGACGCTGCCGCTGAGCTACATCCAGCTCGAAAAGGAAAAGGCGAGCGCCGCCTGATTACTCGCGCTCGAGCAGGGCGATCAGGCTCGACGTGTCCCAGCGCTTGCCGCCCATCGCCTGTACCTGCGCATAGAGCTGGTCGACCAGCGCCGCGACCGGCAGCTTGGCGCCGCTTTTGCGTGCCTCGTCGAGGCAGATCGCGAGATCCTTCCGCATCCAGTCGACGGCGAAGCCGAAATCGAACTTGCCCGCGTCCATGGTCTTGTAGCGGTTCTCCATCTGCCAGCTTTGCGCCGCGCCCTTCGAGACGACGCTCACCACCTTCTCGACATCGAGCCCGGCGCGCTTGGCGAAGTGGATGCCTTCGGACAATCCCTGCACCAGCCCGGCGATGCAGATCTGGTTGACCATCTTGGTGAGCTGGCCGGCGCCCGCCGGCCCCATCAGCCCGACCATCTTGGCATAAGCGTCGATCACCGGCTTGGCGCGGTCGAAGACCGCCGGGTCGCCCCCGACCATGACGCTGAGCTGGCCGTTCTCGGCGCCGGCCTGGCCGCCGGAGACCGGAGCGTCAAGGACGTCGATGCCCTTGCCCTTGCCGAATTCGGCGAGCTCGCGGGCGATCGTCGCCGAGGCGGTCGTGTTGTCGATATAGGTTGCGCCCTTGCGCATTCCGGCGAAGACGCCGTCTGGCCCGACCGTCACCGAGCGGAGGTCGTCGTCATTGCCGACGCAGGTGAAGACGAAATCGGCGCCCTCGACGGCCTGCCGCGGCGTCGGCGCAGAGGCGCCACCGAATTTCTCGATCCATTTTTCGGCCTTCGCCGCCGTCCGGTTGTAGACGGTCAGTTCGTGGCCGCCTTTGTTTTTGAGATGGCCGGCCATCGGGAAGCCCATGACGCCGAGACCGATGAAGGCGACTTTTGCCATTGTCGAGAAATCCTGCCGGAAGTGGGAGCGCAATTCTAACGCAAGGCAGTCTCGGAGTCAGGCGCGATGCGCCGATAAGGCGAGATGCCGGGTCATGCGCCTCTCGAGCCGGTCCCACAGGCGGCGAAGCGCCTCGACGATGATCAGGTAGAACGCCGCTGCCCAGAAATAGAAGCTGATGTCGAAGGAGCGCGCATAGGCGAGGCGGGTCGCGCCCATCAGGTCGAAGACCGTGACGATCGCCGCGATCGCCGAGGACTTGACCATCAGGATGATCTCGTTGCCGAGCGGGCGCAGAGCCAGGATCAGCGCCTGGGGCAGGATGACCCGAATGAGGACCTGATGTTGCCGGAGCCCGAGCGACAGCGCCGCCTCACGCTGGCCTTGCGAGATCGCCCGTATGGCGCCGCGCAGGATCTCGGCCTGATAGGCGGCGGTGTTGAGCGTGAAGGTCAGCACGCAGCAGAAGAAGGCTTCGCGGAACAGGCCCCAGAGGCCGATCGCTTCGAAGAAATGCCGGAACTGGCCGCTGCCGTAATAGACGAGATAAGTCTGCGCGAGCAGCGGCGTGCCGCGAAAGAAATAGACATAGCCGAAGGAGAGGCTGCGCCAGAACCAGCTCGACGACAACCGCGCCAGCGCGATCGGCAATGCCAATAGAGCGCCGAGGGCGACGGAGATCACCACGAGCTCCATGGTGACGAGCAGGCCCTCCAGCATGCGCGGCAGGTAACGGGCGAGGAGCTCCGGATTCATCGCATGTACCTCGTGCCGCGCTCCGACCAGCGCTCGATGGCCGTTATGCCGAAGGACGACACGATCGACATCGCGAGATAGATGAGGCACGCCGCGAGATAGAAGGTGAAAGGCTGCTTGGTGGCGCCGACCGCGACATAGGTCTGGCGCATCAGGTCATTGAGGGCGATGACCGAGACGAGGGCGGTATCCTTCAATAGATTGAGCCACAGATTGGCGACGCCTGGCAGGGCCAGCCGCACGAATTGCGGGAAGATGACGCAATAGATGGTGGGGAAGCGGCGAAGGCCGAGCGCGTTGGCGGCGTCGTACTGGCCGCTCTGGATGCCGCGGAAGGCGCCGAGGAAAACCTCGCTCGCATAGGCCGAGAAAACGCAGCCGAGGGCGACCACGCCGGCAAGAAAGGCGCTGACCTCGACACGGGCATCGGACACCAGCCCGACGACCTGCTGAAGCAGCAACTGCCCACCGTAATAGACGATGAAGATCGTCAGGAGTTCGGGCAGGCCGCGGAACACTGTCGCGAATATGTTGGCGAGGATCCGGAGCGGCTTGCTGTCCGACCGTCTGGCCAGCGCGACCAGCATCCCGACGACAAGCCCGAAGGGGATGGTCGCGACGGCCAGTTCCACCGTCAGCAATGCACCGCTTGCGAGCTCGTCGCCCCAACCACCAGCACCGAAACTGAACAGGCCGAGCACTTCGTCCAAAGGGAACCCGCCGGCGCGCCGGTTTTACGCCGGCAGGAACCGACGGCCGCATGGCCGCCGGTCGAGCATCAGGAACGGACGGTCAGTCGATCCAGATCGAGAAGGGGAAATACTTTGCGTTGATCTTCTCGTAGGTGCCGTCGGCTTTGATCTCCTCGATAGCCTTGGAGATCAGGTCGCGGAGATCGGTATCTTCCTTGCGGACGCCCGCGCCGACGCCGCCGCCAACCGGAATGTTGTCGCCGACGAGGGCGCAGCAGGCTCCGTCCGGCGTCTTGAGCCATTCGTCGCCGACCAGCTTGTCGACAAAGAGCGCGTCGATGCGGCCGGACGCGAGGTCGAGATTCACCTCTTCCTGCGAGGGGTAGAGCTTGATGTCGTTGCCCTTGAAGTTCTCTTCCAGATAATTGGCCTGGATGGTGGAGGACTGCGCGCCGAGCGTCTTGCCGGCGAGCGCCTCCGGCTTCGAATCCAGGCCGGAATCCTTGGCGGCGAAGAAAGCCGAAGGCGTATTGTAATAAGGCCGCGAGAAGTCGATCACCTGCTTGCGCTCGTCGGTGACCGCCATGGACGCGAAGATCGCGTCGTATTTTCCGGCGGTCAGCGCCGGGATGATGCCGTCCCAATCCTGGGCAACGTAGGTGCATTCGACCTTCATCTTCTCGCAGACCGCCTTGGCGATATCGACGTCGAAGCCCTGGAGCTCATTGTTGGCGTCGATGAAGTTGAAGGGGGCATAAGCGCCCTCGGTGCCGATGCGGACGGTTGTCCAATCCTTGGCCGAGGCGACGCCGCTAGAGCGTTTCACTGATTGGATGAATCAGAGGGATTCCCGATTGCTCGGGTTTGTGATTCAAGATGCTGGCTGGGCGGAGGCCAGCATCCGATGACCCGACCTCTTTCCAATGATCTTCGTGAGCGCGTTGTTGCGGCGGTTCTGGCTGGCGAGAGCAGCCGGAAGGTTGCGTCGCGGTTTGGAGTTGCCGTTTCCTCGGTGGTGAAGTGGTCGCAGCGCCATCGTGCCACTGGCTCAGTGGCGCCCGGCAAGATGGGCGGCCATCGCAAGCGGGTGCTGGAGCCGCATCGCGCCTTCATCGTCGAACGGGTTGCCCAGACGCCGCATCTCACCCTGCATGGGTTGAAGGAGGAACTGGCAGCGCGTGGTGTGGCGGTATCGCACAATGCGGTGTGGCTATGCCTGCGGCGCGAGGGACTGCGGTTCAAAAAAAAACGCTGTTCGCTCTTGAGCAGGCGCGCACCGACATTGCCCGCCGGCGGCAGCGGTGGCGAGCCTGGCAGAACCGTCTCGACCCTGCCCGGCTCGTCTTCATCGACGAGACCTGGATCAAGACCAACATGGCCCCGCTGCGCGGCTGGGGGCCGAAGGGCAAGCGCCTCAGGGGCTTCGCCCCGCACGGTCACTGGCGCACGCTGACCTTCCTCGGCGCTCTGCGCTGCGATGGGTTCACCGCCCCTTGCGTCTTCGACGGGCCGATCAACGGCCAAGGCTTCCGCGCCTATGTCGAGCAGCAGCTCGTGCCGGTTCTCAAGCCTGGAGACATCGTCGTCATGGACAATCTCGGCAGCCACAAGTCGGCCGCCGTTCGCCAAACCATCAAGGCTGCAGGCGCCAGGCTCTTCTTCCTGCCACCCTACTCACCCGACCTCAATCCCATCGAGCAGGTCTTCGCCAAGATCAAGCACTGGATGCGCCACGCCCAGAAGCGAACCGTCGAGGACACATGGCGCCATATCGGCAGCCTCGTCGACACCATTCACCCCGATGAATGCCGCAACTACTTCGCAAACGCTGGATACGCTTCCGTCAATCAGTGAAACGCTCTAGC
>CAMCWB010000116.1 GCA_945882315.1 Bauldia litoralis
CTTCCGCTGGAACAGGGCTCTCATCGAGCTCTACAGCCGACTCGTCGCACGCGGAAAAGCCCACACCGCAGCCCTCGTCGCCTGCGCCAGGAAGCTCCTCATCTATGCAAATACCGTCGTCCAGCGCGGTACTCCATGGATCGAAAAAAACCGCAACGACTTAAT
Organism: Bauldia litoralis; assembly: GCA_945882315.1. Taxonomy (GTDB): domain Bacteria; phylum Pseudomonadota; class Alphaproteobacteria; order Rhizobiales; family Kaistiaceae; genus CAMCWB01. The sequence continues at coordinate 166 of CAMCWB010000116.1, forward strand.
GGCTGCTACGATGTCCTACCGCGCTACCAGCGTATAGCTGTCGAAATCCGGGACCGTTTCGATCAAGCCCTCCTCCTTCAGGAAAGCCGCGAAGCGGTCGTAGCGGCCGCGATCGAGCGCTGCCGGCCGCTTCGCAAAGCGCGGCAGCGTGTCGGCGAAGGCCTGGCGGTTCAGTTCGTCGTCGAGATCGGGATGCGCCTTGAGGAACATCGCCAGCCCTTCATCCGGATGATTGGTGAGGAAGATCGTCGCCTCCTCGACCGCCGCCAGGAAGCGGCCGAGGCGCGGATCATCGCGAAGCTCGTCCTGCGTCACATAGATCAATTCGTCATAGGCCGGCACGCCATGCTCTTCGGGATAGAAGGCGGTGCCTTCCTTGCCCTCGATGCGCAACTGCGTCAGCTCGAAATTGCGGAAGGCGCCGATCACCGCGTCGACCTGCCCCGCCATCAGCGACGTGGTGAGGTTGAAATTGACGTTGACCAGCGTCACGTCCTTGACGGTCAGGCCGGCCGATTTCAGCAGCACCGCGACATAGAGATCCTCGAAGCCGGCGACCGAATAGCCGATCGTCCTGCCCTTCAGGTCGGCAAGCGTTTTCACCGGCCCGTCCTTCATCACGACCAGCGAATTGAGCGGCGTCTCGACGAGCACGCCGAGGCGAAGCAGCGGCAGCCCCTCCTTCAATTGCAGCATGAAGTCCGGCTGGTAGGTCACCGCGATATCGGCCTGGCCTGCCGCGACCAGCTTGGGCGGCGCACTCGGGTCGGCGGGCGCGATCAGCTCGACATCGAGGCCGGCGCGCTCGAAATAGCCGCCCTCCCTGGCGACGATCAGCGGCGCGTGGTCGGGGTTGACGAACCAGTCGAGCAGCACGGTGAGCTTGTCGGCAGCCTGAGCCGATCCGGCAAGAGCAAGCGAGAGGGACAAGGCGAGGAGAAGAGGTCTGAGCATGATGGTTCCGTTCTATCGCGCCGTTTCCGGCGCCCATGGCGTGAGATTGCGGGTGAGGAGATCGACCGCGGCGCGTAGCAACACGGACATCGCGGCAAGCAGGATCAGCGCGGCGAAGAGGACGTCGGTCTGCGCCCGGCCATTGGCATGGAGCATCGCGTAGCCGAGGCCCGAGGAGGCGCCGACCCATTCGCCGAAGAGCGCGCCGACCGGGGCATACACGGCCGCCAGCCGGACGCCGGTGATCAGCGCCGGCAGCGCCGACGGCGCCCGCAGCAGCGCCACTTCCTGGGCGCGGCTCGCACCGTAGAGGCGTGCCAGGTCGATCAGCTGCGGATCGGTCCTTGTCAGCCCGTCATAAAAGGCCGAGACGACCGGAAAGAAGATCGCGATCGTCGCCATGACGATCTTCGAGGCCAGCCCGAAGCCGAACCAGAGGACAAGCAGCGGCGCGATCGCGAAGACCGGGATGGCCTGGCTGACGATCATCGCCGGCAGCAGAAGCCGCCGCGTCGCCGGCAGGAAGCTCATGCAAAGCGCCAGCACGATGCCGCAGGACGTGCCGATCACCAGGCCGAGAACGGTCTCGGTCAGCGTCGTGACCGCATGGAGCCGCCACAGATCCGGATTGTCGCGAAGCGCGGCCAGCACCCGCCCCGGCGCGGGCAGCATGAAGGGCGGCGGCGCGAAGATCCAGATGACGGCCTGCCAGACCGCGACGAGACCGGCGAGGACGACAAGTGCCCGCAGCGCGATCATCGCCCCGCCCCGTCCGTCAGCCCTGCCCGGCATCCGCTCATGGACCCACCCGTTGCCGGCGCGTGGTTGCGCGCGCCTTTTCGATGCGATCCGGATATCGGGCGAACTGGTGGCGAGAAGTTCCCGTCCCTTCGCCGGTATGACCCGGATCAGGTTCGAAGGGTTCGGCCGCGTGCCATCTCAGCTCTGAAAGAGCTCCCCTCGGAACGAAGTGATCTTTAGCCGCGGGAACCGCGACAGCAAGCGAAATCGGCAGCCGGCTGCCATGCAGAAAAGGGGAAGCGTCGGCCGCCTCCCCTTTCAAAACTGCATCAACTCAAAGCGCCAGGATACTGGCCCGACTCGGGAAATCGGCTTAGCCGGAACTCCAGGCGGCGAAGGCCTGCTGGAAGGCGCGGTCGCCCGGCGTGCCCTTCTCGAAGGTGAGAATGGCGCGCTGTCCGGTCTCATAGACGATCGGCAGATCGATCCAGGGCCGCTCGCGCAGCAATTGCAAGTTCCGAGCGACATCGGCGTCGGTCGCCGAAAGGGCGATCCAGAAGAAGCCGTCGGCAACCTTGGCGGCGGCGCCGACCAGCGGCTGGCCGCGCTCGTCCTCGTTGGCCTTCATGACGAGGCGCGGGATTCCCCGGATCGCCTTGCCGGGGAAATCGGTCGGCGTCGTGACCAGGGCCTCGACCAGATGACTCGCCGGCAGCGACGGATCGGTGTTGCGGCGGATCGACAGCCTGATCTTCATCGCGCGTTCCGGCACTTCGAGATTCGCCTCGACCTCCGGCCCGCTGGTTCCGTTCTGGATGTAGCGCCAGGTGACGACCGCATTGATCGCCGTGACCCCGGCGGAAGCGGTTGCCGCATCGAGCGGCTCCTCATAGAGAACGGCCTTCTGTGCCACCAGCGCCTGGTCGCCCGCGATCGGTGCGGGCGTCGCCGTCTCGGGAGCGCCCTGGATCGCATCGGCAATCGCGTCGGCGGCCGGAGCGGCATCTTCGCCCGCGGTCCGGACCGGCTCGCCGGTGCCGTCGCCAGCCATGCGATCGGCGCTCTTCGACGAATCATCGGCCGGAGGTGTGCTCGCCGCCGGCGGCGTGATCTGTCCGCTGCCGCCGTCGAAGCCGGCAAGCAGATCGCTGAGCATGCTGCGCTGCGACCAGGCGAGTGCGCCGAGGCCGCCCATCATGCCGAGGATCAGCAGCATCAAAAGGATGGTCGGCAGGCGCGACCGGCGGGGCTTCTCGGCGAGGTCGGCCGAATCCTCTTCGTCGAGATAGCCCTTCTTCTTCGGGGCAGCCCGCGCCGGCCGGTCGCGCAGATCGACATAGGGATCAGCGGACGGGCCGGAGACGCTTTCGCGCGAAGCTCGCGGCGGCTCATAGCGCGGCACTTCGTAGGATGGCGGAATCTCGGGGGCCCGTTCCGGCGCCCGCTCTTCGGGCTGGTAGTCGGGCCGCGCCTGGGTCCAGTTCGCGGCCGGCCTGACGTCGGTTGCCGGCGGCGTGTATTTCGGCGGCGCGTTGCGCGGCGGCGGCCGGTCGGCGAGCGGCATCGAGCCACGCGATTCAGCTTCCTGGATCGCCCGGCGGAAGACATCCTGCGGCGACGGAGCGGCTGGGGGCGGCGGCGGAGGCGGTGCTTCCGGCGCCATGCTCGGCGCCGGCGGTTCCGGCGGTCGCTGCGGACGCGGCGCCGGCGTCCCGCCGGCCGCGGTTTCGCGCTCGACGCGGCGAATCGCTTCTTCGAGCTCGAGCCGCTGGCGCGAGATCTCGGACGCGGCGAGCGGCGGATCGATGGCCTTCAACTGGCCGATCAACGCGTTGCGCGCCTTGTCATAGACAGCGCGCCGCACTTCCGCTGAACCGGAATTCAGGCCGCCAACCGCTTTCTTCAGGACTGCGTAATATTCGGCCATATCACATCTCTAAGCGAAGGCTCCTGATAACGTTTTGATTCATCTTTGAAAAGGATCGGTCACGAGAATCGTGTCGTCACGCTCCGGACTCGTCGAGAGTAGGGCGACCGGCGCACCGATCAACTCCTCGACATGGCGCACATATTTCACCGCTTGCGCCGGCAAATCGTTCCAGGTCCGCGCGCCTCTTGTCGATTCCTGCCAGCCTTCCATCGTCTCGTATATCGGCTCGACCCGCGCCTGATCCCGCTCCGAAGCCGGAAAATAGTCGATTCGCTTGCCGTCGAGTTGATAGGCAACGGCAATCTTAATGTTTTCGAGGCCGTCGAGGACATCGAGCTTGGTCAGCGCGATTCCGTCGATACCGGAGAGCTTGACCGTCTGGCCAACGAGCACGGCGTCGAACCAGCCGCAGCGCCGCTTGCGTCCGGTCACTGTACCGAATTCATGGCCGCGGGTACCGAGGAAATCGCCGATCTCGCCCTTGTCCTCGGTCGGGAAAGGCCCCTCGCCGACCCGCGTCGTATAGGCCTTGGTGATGCCGAGCACGTAGCCGACCGCGCCGGGGCCCATGCCCGAGCCGGCCGCGGCCTGGCCGGAAACGGTGTTGGACGAGGTCACATAGGGATAGGTGCCGTGGTCGATATCGAGGAGCGCGCCCTGCGCCCCCTCGAACAGGATGCGGCGCCCGGCCTTGCGGCCTTCGTCGAGGATGCGCCAGACCATGTCGACATAAGGCTCGATCTTGGGCGCGATCGCCGCCAGCTCGTCGTAAAGCGTCGCGACTGCGATCTCCTCCTGGCCGAGGCCACGGCGGAGCGCATTGTGATGCTCCAAGAGCCGCTCGACCTTGCCGCGCAGCGTCGCGAGGTCGAGGAGATCGACGACCCGAATCGCCCGCCGCGCCACCTTGTCCTCATAGGCCGGGCCGATGCCCCGCCGCGTCGTGCCGATCTTGGTGCCCGACGTCGACGTCTCGCGGAAGGCGTCGAGGTCGCGATGCAGGGAAAGGATAAGCGGCGCATTGTTGGCGACGCGCAGATTCTCGGGCGACACGTCGACGCCCAGCGCCCGGATGCGGTCGATCTCGTCGATCAGCGCATAGGGGTCGACGACGACGCCATTGCCGATCAGCGCCAGCTTGCCCGGCCGCACGACGCCCGAGGGCAGCAGGCTGAGCTTGTAGCTGACGCCGTCGATGACCAGCGTATGGCCGGCATTGTGACCGCCCTGGAAGCGAACGACGATATCGGCGCGTTCGGAAAGCCAGTCGACGATCTTACCCTTGCCTTCGTCGCCCCACTGGGAACCGACGACGACTACATTCGCCATAGAAACGATCCTCAAGCACCCGCGAACGGGCAGGCCGGCACGAAAGCCCCGGCCAAACGGCCGGGGCGACGCGGCGAACTATAGTCGCAGCGTCACCGCTGCGCGACTCCCAAGATGGCCTTCAATCCGCCAGTACAACGCTTTATGCGGCCGGCCAGCTTACTTTATAGGCATTCTCGATCTGCCGGGATTCGCCGGCCTCGTAGACGAAGCTCCAGGCCATCACGCCGCGCCGGTCGTCGACATTCTCGGCGGTCGGGTCGGTCGTGTCGTCGAGCCGGACAACCTCGACCTTCTCGTCTTCCGAATAAGGCATCCGGTCGAGGACCGTGATCCGGATCGGCAGCTTGTGGAGGTTCTCGACGGTGATCCGGAAGCGGCGCGTATCGGTCCGGCGACTGGAGAGGATGCCGGTCTCGCCGACCGCCCGCTCGATCGCCATCCGCGTCACTTTCACGCTGTCGTCGACGCCGAAGCCGAGATCGACCTTGGCGCCGCCGGCAACGAAGGGCATCGCGCCCTGCCCGACGAAGGCGCCGTCGCGGAAGAGCGCCACCTTGCCGGCGAGGAAGGGCGCCGCCGACGGTGCCGTGAAGCGCGCCGTCAGATAGGCCGAACTGGTCAGCAGCGGCACGGCGCGGACTTCCAGCTCCGGCTTGCCGATATCGGTCGCCATGCGGAAGGCCCGGCTGCCGACGCCGCTCGCCAGCGACACCGCGCCGGGCACCTTGAACTCGGCGCGGAAATCGCCGAAATCGGCCTGCGCCTCGATCGGCACGGCGGCCTGCTGCGAGGCCATTTCGGCCTGCGGCTCGGCGCCGCCGACCGCGCGCGCCGCCGGCACCGGCGGCGGCGCCGCCACCATCTGATCCTGCGCATAGCCGCCGGAATAGGAGTAGCCTATCTGCGCCAGCGTCGCCTCGAGATAGGGCGCCGCGGTGCCGCCGGCCGGACGCGCCGTCGAGAGCGTCAGCGCCACGCCCGACCAGTCCTCGCCGGTCTGCTGCGTGACCTCGCCGCGGCGGATGATCGCCAGCGACGGCTCGCCGCCGGCATCCCCGGTCGCAAGCTGCGCATGATAGGTCGGCACCCACCAGGCCGAGGGTGTCCGGTAGCCGACGACCAGTTCGCCCGTCGTCGGCGCGGCGGCGGCAAGCTCGATGCGCACCTCCAGCCGGTCGCTCAGCGGCGGCAGTTCGCCGAGCGCCTTGTTCTTGTCGCCGAGTTGCTCGTCGAGGGCCCGGATCTGGCGCTCCAGCGTCCGCGTCGCCGACGCGATCGCATCGAAATCGTCGCCCAGCGCCTTCGACGCCGCGCCCCATTGCTCGATGCCGCCGGTGCCCGCGCCGATCGCCCGGCCGAAACCGCCCGGCACCGTCTCCAGCATCTTGGCGACGAAAGCCCGCCGGGCTTCGAGCGCGTCGATGCGGTCCTGGATGTCGGTGCGCCGGTCTTCCAGCCCGCGTATCTCGTCAAGGATGGCTTTGCGCGCCGGATCTTTCGCTTCATCGGCCGGCAGCAGCTTGGTCGCCACCGAGCCGATTTCGAGCGCCGCGCCGGCGCTGCCCTCGACGGTGATCGAATCGGCTTCCGCCCCGATCGGCAGCGTGTCGAGAATGATGACCGATGGCCCGGCCGGGAGATCGACCGGCACGGTGCGGACGATGCTGGCGCCGGATGGATAGACGGTCACGGCAGTGATGTCGTTGGCGGGGCGGATTTCGGCGGCAGAAGCAGGCGCAGCGGTCACGACCGCCAGCGCGAGGCAGGTGGCGAAGCGATGCATGAAAGACTCCCGGAAAGCGCCCCCCGGCGCCTGGTCTGTCGCTAGGGGAGCATTATGTTTGGCTCGCGCCCGAATTGTGGAGAATCTCCGGCTGAAGGGTGCCGTCGCTGGTCGTGTTGGAATTCGCGTGACGTGGCTCCGGCGTGGTGAAGGTATCGGTTCAGGCGGCCAGGTCAACCGGCTGATCGACGGGCTTGGTTGCGAGGGTCTGCCAACCGTCGATTTTGCGCATGACGATCTGTCC
>CAMCWB010000117.1 GCA_945882315.1 Bauldia litoralis
GCCACGAGCACCGCTACGCCAAATCCGATCAGGATGAAGCAAGCCAGCAGATCAGTTCCGACAAGGCAACATCGGAACGCGACGCCGGCGAAGGCAGCGTTACCATCGAAGGTAACACCGAAGCGATCCCGGACGGTCTTTGCATCGTCGCCGGCGCCCGGCCGGGCATCGACGGCGCCTATCGCATCGAGACCGTCACCCACACCTATTCGCGCGGTGGCGGGTTCGTCACCCGGCTTGAGCTCAAGGCTCCGCATGGCGGCGCGGGAATGGACACGCGATAGGAGGCCAGCCATGCCACAGGACTGGACCTCGGATCTGCCGATGGTCGTCACCTTCATCATCGGCTTCGGCGCCTTTGCCGGCGCGATCCTCGCGATCGTCAAGCTCTGGGAGGCGGTCATGCCGGATCGTCAGCAGCAGTTTGCGAGGGACGTCTCGACCATCAAGTCGGACATCCAGGACATCCGCACCCGGGTCGGCATGCTTGAACTCGATGTTGCCAGGATCGACCAGCCCTCGATCGCCCGCCGCTTCGACGGCCTCGAGAGCAAGATCGACAAGCTCTACGACTTTCTCCTCGAACACCTGACCAAGCTGCCGTCATAGGCGGCGGATCCTGCCCCGCGCCGACGCGCGATTTCTTCGAGAACTTCATCATCACCAAAGAGACGCTGGCGAGCCGGAGGCTCTCCGGCGCAGGAGCCTTTTGCATGACACCCTTTGATGTCGCGAAGTCCTACCTCGGGACGAAAGAAGTTGCGGGTCGAGCCGATAACCCCAGGATCATGGCGATGTATGCCTCGGTCGGCCATGACTGGGTCGAGCACGATGAGGTTGCCTGGTGTGCCGCGTTCGTAGGCCACTGCCTCGAAAAGGCTGGCATCCGCTCCACCCGCAAGCTCAATGCCCGGTCCTATCTCGCCTTTGGCGAGCAGGTGGCGATCACCGAGGCGCGCGAGGGTGACATCGTTGTTTTCGAGCGCGGGTCCTCCTCCTGGCAGGGCCATGTCGCCTTCTTCGTGAAGGCCACGGCCCATCAGATCGAGGCTCTGGGCGGCAATCAGTCGAATGGCGTGACCATCGCCCGGTATCCGAGAACCAGGCTCCTCGGGATCCGCCGTCCCGTCGGCGCCGCCTCGAACCCAAAGCCTCTGCTGAGCGTCGTCCAGCAGCGTCTGAAGGAGCTCGGCTACCATGAGGTTGGCGCGGTCGATGGCAGGTTCGGACCGCGCGTGCGCGCCGCCATTCTGGCTTTCAAGGCTGATAATGGCTTGCCGCTGACGCCGGACATGGATGTCGCCTTCGCCGAGGCGCTGGAGAAGGCCCCTTCGCGTGAGATCGCGCCCGCGCGCGCCACTGGCAGGCCCGACGGCTCCCGGATCGTTACTGCGGCAAACACCCAGATCGCCACCGGTGCCATCGGATTGGTGGGCGTCGCCGCATCCGCGATCGCGCCCGCGGTGGAGACCGCCGAGCGCGCCAAGGACGTGACCGAACGTACCGTCGGGCTTCTCAACCTGACGGAATGGGCTGGACCCCTCCTGCCATGGATCGGGGTCGTCATATTCGCCGTGGTCATCTTCTTTGCCTGGCAGGCACGGTCCGCCCGCATCGAGGACTTCCGGACTGGGAGGACGCCATGATGGTTTTCCTTTCCCTGCTGTCAAAGCTGTGGTCCCGGCTTTCGGTCTGGTTGGCCGTCGCCGGCGCCGTCCTCGCAGCACTCGGGGTCGCCTGGCTCAAAGGCCGCGCCGCCGGCCAGGCCGCCTACCGGACACGCCGTTCGGCGGCACGAACCAGGGCCATTTCCACAGCACAGGAGGTTTCCGATGAGGTTCGCAACGCTGGCGATGATCGCCTCGATCGGCGTCTCGATCGCTGGATGCGCGACTGATCCGATCCTTGGGAATGACTGCGACTGGGCGAAGCCGGTCAAGCCCTCGCGCGCCGATGTGCTGTCGCGCCAGACGAAAGAGCAGATCGCCGCCCATAACGAGACCGGCGCCCGCCTCTGCGGGTGGCGCCGATGAGTGTCAGCATCTGCGACGGCCCGGCGATCGTCGCGGGTTATGAGTACAAGCTGCAGCTCGAGGGCGACGGCCCGATCTTCCCGGTCGGATGCAGGTTGGTCGCGCAACTTCGCTCCAGGGTGAGCGATGCCGTCATCATCGCAACGCTGACGACCGAGAATGGCGGCATCGTCAGGCTCTCCGACACCGTCGTCGAGATGACCATTGCGCCATCGCCGACGGCCAACCTGCCGGCGGGAAGCGTCGTTATCGACATGGTGCGAACCGACCTCACGCCGGATCGCCATCTCGCCTTCGTCCTGGAAATCCCGGTCATCCGTCCGGTCACGCGAGGTCTGTGATGACCGGCAGGATCGAGGTCGCGGCTTCGACCGGTCCAATCCGGGTCCGCGTCTCCGCGAGCGAGCCAGTCAGGGTCTCGGTCGGCGCCGTGCCGGTCCGGCTTCGCGTCCTCGGTGCGCCGGGGCCCGAAGGCAAGCCGGGCACCCCTGGCACGCCGGGTCTCCAGGGGCCGGCCGGGTCCCCCGGTGGCCTTGAGGACGGCATCGTCGTCGACGGCGGCAATTTCTAACCAGCAAGGAAAACCATCATGGCGAATGTCATTCGCATCAAGCGGCGCGTCTCCGGTGCCGCCGGCGCGCCGGCCGCGCTCAAATCGGCCGAACTCGCCCATAACGAGGTCGATGACACCCTCTATATCGGCAAGGGCGACGACGGCGCCGGCAACGCCACCTCCGTACTGGCGTTGGCCGGCGCTGGCGCCTTTGTCGACCGGTCGAGCACCCAGATGGTCGCTGGCGCCAAGACCTTTGCGGTCGTGCCGAAGTCGTCCGAGGAGGCTTCCGCTGCAACCGATCTCGTCCGCAAGTCGCAGCTCGACGCCGGCCTTGCGACAAAAGCCGCCGCCTCGCACGGGCACGTGATCTCCGATGTCACCGGCCTGCAGACGGCCATCGATGCCAAGGCACCGGTGGCATCGCCAGAGCTGACCGGAACGCCTACCGCGCCGACCGCCGCCGGCGGCACCAATACGACCCAGGTCGCCACCACGGCCTTCGTCGCCGCGGCGATCTCGGCCCTGATCGATGGCTCCCCCGGCGCCCTCGATACGCTGAATGAGCTCGCCGCCGCGCTTGGCGATGATGCCGACTTTGCGTCGACCATCACCAACGGACTCGCCGGCAAGCTCGCTGCCGCGTCCAACCTCTCCGATCTGACGAATGCGGCTGCCGCGCGAACAAACCTCGGCCTCGGCACGATGGCGACGCAGGCGGCGAACAATGTCGCCATTACCGGCGGCTCGATCGATGGCGTCGCCCTCGACGGCGGCACCTTCTGAGCTGCCGACCTCGCCCTGCTTTATAGCCTCGAAAGGCATGCCATATGGCAATCAAGCTCAAGCGATCCGCGGTCGCTGCAAAGGTACCACTTGTGGCCGATCTCGAGCTCGGCGAGCTGGCCGTCAATACCTATGACGGCAAGCTCTACACCAAGGCAGACAACGGTACCGCCTCCGTGGTCGAGATCGGACCGGTGCAGTCGGTTGCGGGAAGAACCGGCGCCGTGACACTGGCGAAAGCCGACGTCAGCGGCCTCGGCACCGGCGACAGCCCGCAATTCGCTGCGATCAATCTCGGCCATGCCAGCGATACGACGCTGACCCGGGCCGCTGCCGGCACTGTCGCAGTCGAAGGCGTCAACCTCGCCAGGACGACCGACATTGTCGGCCAGCAGACGATCTGGGTTCCCGCGGCTGCGATGATAGCGCGGACAACGAACGGTGCTGCCGCGGGTGTTCTGGAACTCGCCACCAACGACCTGATGATCGCCTACTACGCCTTCGACAGTTCCACGAGCCAGGCGGTTCAGTTCGCCATCCAGATGCCGAGGGGCTGGAACGAAGGCCCGATCATCCCCCAGTTCGTCTGGACGCATCCGGCGACGACGACCAACTTCGGACTTGTCTGGGGCATGCGCGCCGTCGCCTTCGCCAATGACGATGGGCTCGATGCCACCTTTGGCACGGCGCAGGAAGTGGCGGACACCGGCGGCACGACGAACGACTGCTACATCACGGCGGAGGCACCCGCCATGACTGTCGCCGGGTCTCCGGGGGCGGAGGAATATGTCGTGTTCGAAGCCTATCGCGCCCCGGCGAACGCCGCCGACACGATGGCGGTCAATGCCTATCTGCTCGGCGTCAGGCTCCATTACACCACCGACGCGGCGAAGGACGACTGATCCATGAAATTCGCAATCTATGACAACGGCGTCTTTACCGGGATGGAAAGGGAGTTCGACGAGAAGCCCGTTCTCGTCGGCAAGCCGTGGCGGAGCTTCTACTCGGTCGAGACGGTGATACCGGATTATTCGCCGGCAACGCAGGTCCGTTCCGGCCCTGTGGTCGAGGAAGACCATCAGGCCGAAATTCGCCGCCATGTCTGGTCGGTGCGGGACAAGACGGCGGAGGAACTGGACGCCGAGAAGAATGCAAAGGCCGCAGCAGTCGATACCTTGATCTTCAGGGTCCTGTTCAACCACGAGAACCGTATCCGCACGCTCGAGGCCAAACAGCCGATCACCGCCGAGCAGTTCCGCAATGCGCTGAAGGCAATGCTCTGATGCTGCGGGTGAATAATCTGGTTGGGTTCGGGGCTGCCAACCCGATTCCCGATGAGTTCAGTCTGGTTCACAGTATCGTCGCCGGCGTCGACAATGACACCTGGACGCAGACCGGGGTTTCCTTCGGCGTCGCCCATCCGCAGCGCACCATGATCTGCGTGGTGACCGGTCACGATGCGGCGTCGGAGACGAGTTACGATGTTGCATGCACCATCGGCGGCGTGACCGCGACACGGGCGGCTCTCAGCATCGCTGCCGATGGAAGCGACTCCGTTTTCGCCAGCGTCTTTATTGCCGGTGTCCCCAGCGGAACGACGGGGAACGTCGTCGTTACGCTGACCAGTTATGGCGGGACCTGGGACGATTACGCCATGGCGCTCTGGCGCTCTACCGGGCTCGCGTCAGTCACCCCGACCCAAATCAAGGAAGGCAACCTCACCAACACAACGGTCCCGACCAAGGGGTTCTTTGTCGGTGGCACGGCATCGATCTTTGGCACACTCGGCTCATCGTTTTCCGGAGCTGGTGCCACCACCATCCTCAGCAGCGGCAGGACCGGGGCGATCATGAGCAGGACGACGCCAGGGACCGTGTCGCACAGCATCTCCAACGGTGGGTCGGCCTGGGCTGGCGCTGCCTGGTCGTTCTGAGCGTGCGGAGGCCAAGCACGGGGAGACACTCCGCCGCCATCCATCTCGCAGGGGCGGCGCGGCTCGGGCCGGTTATTCCGCCCCGCGACGGCCATGTATAACTGCAATGATTATGTCAAGCATTCAAGCAGTAGTCCGATTTATATTATTATCTTGAACTATACGCAAATATCCGCCTAACGTGGCGAAGTAACACCCGGACCAATGACAGTGCTTTATGATTGACACCCCGTCTGACGGTCAACCGAGGCTTCGCGCTGCTCAATATGTGCGCATGTCCACGGAGCACCAGCAGTATTCCACCGAAAACCAGGCCGACAAGATCAGCGACTACGCCGAGCGGCATCACCTCGACATTGTCCGAACCTATGCCGACGAGGGCAAAAGCGGCCTCAACATCGGCGGTCGCCAAGGCCTCCAGCGACTGATCGCCGACGTCAGCGCCGGCCATGTCGATTTCGAGGTCATTCTCGTCTACGACGTCAGCCGCTGGGGCCGCTTCCAGGACGCCGACGAAAGCGCCTATTACGAATATATCTGCAAGCGCGCCAAAATCCGCGTCGTCTACTGCGCCGAGCAGTTCGACAATGACGGCTCGCCGGTCTCCACCATCGTCAAGGGCGTCAAGCGGGCGATGGCGGGGGAGTATAGCCGCGAGCTCTCGGCCAAGGTTTTTGCCGGACAGTGCCGCCTGATCGAGCTTGGCTACCGGCAGGGCGGGCCGGCGGGATTCGGCCTGCGTCGCGTGCTTCTCGACCAGGCTGGCCATGAGAAGGCAACGCTTGCCATTGGCGAACAGAAGAGCCTGCAGACCGACCGGGTGCTACTGCGCCCGGGGCCGCCCGAGGAGGTCGAGACGGTGCTGGCCATGTATCGCTGGTTTGTCGAGGGCGGCCTGAACGAGGTTGCCATCGCCACGCAGCTGAACGCCAAGGGTATTCTCACCGATTTCGGCCGACCCTGGACACGCGGCAGCGTTCACCAGGTTCTGACCAACGAGAAGTATATCGGCAACAGCATCTATAACCGGCGCTCGTTCAAGCTGAAGCGCGAGCGAGTGGTCAACCCGCCCGAGGCCTGGATCCGCAAGGACGAGGCCTTCGAGCCAATCGTTCCGCGCGATCTCTTCTATATGGCCCAGGGCATCGTGCGGGCACGATCGCGGCGTTTCTCCAGCGAGGAACTGCTCGGGTCGCTGCGGGGTCTTTACGAAAAGCGCGGCTATCTGTCTGGCATCCTGATCGACGAGACCGAGGGGATGGCGTCCTCCACCGTCTACAGCCATCGCTTCGGCAGTCTTGTGCGGGCCTATACGATGGTCGGGTTCACGCCCGACCGCGACTACGCCTATCTGGAGATCAACCGGCTGCTGCGGCGGCTTCATCCGGAGATCGTCCAGCGTACCGAGGCGGAGATGGTCGCTCTTGGCGGGCGGATCGAACGCGATCCGGCCAATGACCTGCTGCGCATCAATGACGAGTTCACGGTATCGATCGTCCTGGCGCGCTGCCATATGACAGTGGGCGGTCGGGCGCGCTGGAAGCTGCGGCTCGATACAAGCCTTTGTCCCGACATCACCGTCGCGGTCCGCCTCGACCAGCAGAACCAGGCGCCCCAGGATTATTATCTCCTGCCTTGGCTCGACCTTGGGCCTGGACGCCTCAATCTTGCCGAGGCCAACGGCGTAGCCCTTGATGGCTACCGCTTCGACGGGCTCGACATGCTCTACCGCATGGCGGAGCGAACCCGCGTCAGGAGGGCGGCATGAACGCCGTGGCGGAGGCGGAGGGGGTCGTGCGC
>CAMCWB010000118.1 GCA_945882315.1 Bauldia litoralis
AGCGACGCCTCAAACGCGGCACCTTCGTCGGCGTCGTCGATCTGCAGGCCGCCATCAACCGATACGTCGCCGACCACAACACCGACCCAAAGCCCTTCCATTGGAAAGCCGACCCTGACAAAATCATCGCCGCCGCAAGCCGAGGGCACCAGACGTTGGATTCAATCCACTAGCTGCCAAATATCCCTCGATCGGACGCTCCACCAAGCACCGAAACACACGCGTGCTAAGTGCCGTGCCCTATCCCTATCTCATCTTCTACCAAGCGGATGTGCGACATGACGAAGTCACGATCCTGCGGGTTAGACACACTGCGAGACGACAAGATTGGAGCCAGGGCCGCTAGCCCTGTGGATAACTAGGACAATCCCCGCAATCTCCCCCGGGGGGCGCTTTCGCCCTATACTGATTGCCGGTCCCGGACACCCGAATCACCCATGCGTTTTCCCGTCGGCTTTCTTGAGGAAATCCGCGCCAGGCTGCCCGCCTCGGCGGTCGTGGGTCGGCGCGTGAAGCTCAAGAAGGAAGGCCGGGAGTTCCGCGGCCTGTCGCCCTTCAATTCCGAGAAGACGCCGTCCTTCTACGTGAATGACCAGAAGCAGCGCTGGTTCGATTTCTCGGCCGGCAAGAATGGCGACATCTTCAACTTCCTGATGGAGACCGAAGGCCTCAGTTTCCCTGAAGCCGTCGAGCGGCTGGCGGGAGAGGCCGGCGTGGCCATGCCGGCTCGCGATGCCGATGCCGAGAAGCGCGAGGAGAAGCGGGCGAGCCTCTACGACGTGCTCGAGCTTGCGACGCAGTTCTTCGAGGAGCGGCTGCAAGCCCGCGCCGGCGCCGCGGCGCGCGGCTATCTCCAGAATCGCGGCCTTGGGCCGGAACTCCAGCGGCGCTTCCGCGTCGGTTATGCCGGGCCGGAGCGCGCCGCGCTGAAAGAATTCCTCGCCGGCAAGGGCATCGACCATGAGCAGATGATCGCCGCCGGCCTGCTCGTCACCGGCGACGACATCCCGGTCTCCTTCGACCGCTTCCGCGAGCGCGTCATCTTCCCGATCGGCGATTTCCGCGGCCGGGTCGTGGCCTTCGGCGGGCGGGCGCTCGCTTCCGATGTGCCGGCCAAATATCTGAATTCGCCGGAGACCGAGCTCTTCCACAAGGGTTCGCTTCTGTACAACGGCGCCGAGGCCCGCAAGGCGGCGCATGATGCCGGCACGATCATCGCCGTCGAGGGCTATGTCGATGTCGTGCAGATGGTCGGCGCCGGCTTCGCCCATACGGTGGCGCCGCTCGGCACGGCGCTGACCGAGCGCCAACTCGATATCCTCTGGAAGATCGCCGACGAGCCGATCCTCTGCTTCGACGGCGACAAGGCCGGGCTCCGGGCCGCCTTCCGCGCCGTCGACCTGGCGCTGCCGGCCCTGCTGCCGGGCAAGAGCCTCCGCTTCGCGCTCCTGCCCGGCGGGCAGGACCCGGACGACCTCATCCGCTCGTCCGGCAAGGATGCGATGGAGGCGATCATCTCGGCGGCGCGGCCGCTGGTCGACATGATCTGGGTCCGTGAGACAGACGCCCATGTCTTCGACACGCCGGAGCGTCGCGCCGCGCTTGAGGCGAGGCTTCGCGACATCGCCAAGGGGATTGGCGAGGAAAGCGTTCGTCGCCACTATCTCCAGGCCTTCGACGAGCGGGTGCGGGCCTTTTTTCCTGCGCCCGACCGGCGCGGCGAGGGCAGGACGCCCTATCGCCGCGAGAGTCGTGAACGGGGCGAACGTGGCGACCGGGGGCGTCAGGGATCTCAGGCGCGCCGCCCCATCGCGGTCTCCGATGCGCTGCGCCGCTCGACGATCATGTCGGGGCGGAGTTCCCTGCCGCTGCGAGACGTTGCCCTGGTCATGACCATGGTCAACCATCCCGGCCTCATACCGGCCCATCTCGATGCTTTCTGCCATGTCGAGATCGCCAGCCCCGATCTCGACCGTCTCCGGCATGTCGTCCTTGAAATTGCCGCGGATGGAGAAGAGTGGGAGGCCGACACGCTCCGGGTGAAGCTCGGCGAGCGGCGGCTCGGCCCGCTTCTGGCCCGGCTGGATGCCCAGATCGCCTCCTCCGGCCATTGGCCGGCCGGGCCCGTTGCCTCGCTCCAGGACGCCGAAGATGGCTGGCTGCAGGCCTTGACCTTGCACAGAAGGAAGGGAACGTTACATAAGGAGCTCAAAGACGCCGAGGCCGTCCTCGCCAGGGACCCCAGCGAGGCCAATGTCGCGCGTCTTGTCGACATCAAGAAAGAATTGGAAAGTTCGGAAGGTACCGAGGCTTTGATCGAGGGATTCGGGGCATCCTCCGGTCGCGTGAAGCGGATCTTCTGAAATCTTGGGGCGCGGGGCCTTGCCGGCTGCCGCGCCGCGGTTAATTGGGGTTTAAGACGGAAACGCTAGGTCAGGGGCTCGGGACGGGCCGAGGCCTTCTGCAACAGCAGTTCCGGGAACGCGCGGAAAATCAAATAGTGGCGGCTGCGACGGCTTTTTGCTAGGCCCGGCGCTGCGGCAAGCTTGGAGAGACTGCATGGCGACGAAAGTCAAGGAAAACGAAGAGGCGCAGGAAGCTCCGGCTGAAGCTCCGGATGGTCCGCTCCTCGACCTTTCCGATGCCGCCGTAAAGAAGATGATCAAGACCGCCAAGAAGCGCGGTTACGTCACCCTCGACGAGCTCAATCAGGTCCTGCCCTCCGAATCGAACACGCCCGACCAGATCGAAGACATCTATTCGATGCTCAACGACATGGGTATCAACGTCATCGAGAGCGACGAGGCCGAGGAGGCCGACGATTCCGAGGACGAGCCGGAAGGCACCGACCTCGTCGAGGCGCAGTCGACCGCCGTCGCCACCAAGCCCGCCCGCGAGCCGACCGACCGCACCGACGATCCGGTCCGCATGTATCTGCGCGAGATGGGCTCGGTCGAGCTCCTGTCGCGCGAGGGCGAAATCGCCATCGCCAAACGTATCGAGGCCGGCCGCGAGACGATGATCGCGGGCCTCTGCGAAAGCCCGCTGACCTTCCAGGCGATCATCATCTGGCGCGACGAACTCGCCGAGGCGAAGATCCTGCTTCGCGACATCATCGATCTCGAAGCGACCTATGCTGGCCCCGATGCCAAGAACCCGCCGGCGATGAACGCGGACGGCGAGGGCGCTCCCAACGGTAGCGGCGTCGCTAACGGCGCAACCAACATCCATGCCGGCGCGACCACCGGGCCGACCCACACTGCCGGCGGACGTCCGATCCCCGGCCGGGCGCCGGTCCGCGAGGCGCCGCCGCTGGCGCCGCGCACCGGCGACGACGAGGTTGACGAAGTCGAGGCCGAGCGCGCCCGACTTGCCGCGGAAGAGGAAGACGACGACGATTTCGAGAACGCCCTGTCGCTCGCCGCGATGGAAGCCGAGCTGAAGCCGGTCGTCGTCGCGACCTTCGACAATGTCGCCGACCTCTACAAGAAGCTCCGCCGCCTGCAGGACCAGGATGTCGAGTTCAAGCTCAAGAACACGACCCTGTCGCCCTCGCAGGAGCGCCGCTACAAGAAGCTCAAGGAAGAGCTGGTGACGGCGGTCAAGTCGCTGTCGCTCAACCAGGCGCGCATCGATGCGCTGGTCGAGCAGCTCTACGACATCAACAAGCGCCTGATCGGCTATGAGGGCCGGCTGCTGCGGCTCGCCGAGAGCTATCGCGTGCCGCGCGAATCCTTCCTCAAGGAATATCAGGGCGCCGAGCTCGACCCGAACTGGATTCGCCGCATTTCCAACCTCGCCGCCAAGGGCTGGAAGGAATTCGTCGCCAAGGACAAGGACCGGATCAAGGACCTCCGCAAGGAGATCCAGTCGCTCGCCACCGAGACCGGCCTCGAGATCACCGAGTTCCGCCGCATCGTCCATATGGTGCAGAAGGGCGAGCGCGAGGCCCGCCAGGCGAAGAAGGAAATGGTCGAGGCCAATCTCCGCCTCGTCATCTCGATCGCCAAGAAATACACCAATCGCGGCCTGCAGTTCCTCGACCTTATCCAGGAAGGCAATATCGGCCTGATGAAGGCGGTCGATAAGTTCGAGTACCGCCGCGGCTATAAATTCTCGACCTATGCGACCTGGTGGATCCGGCAGGCGATCACGCGCTCGATCGCCGACCAGGCCCGCACCATCCGCATCCCGGTCCATATGATCGAGACGATCAACAAGATCGTCCGCACCTCGCGCCAGATGCTGCACGAGATCGGCCGTGAGCCGACGCCGGAAGAGCTGGCCGAGAAGCTCGCCATGCCGCTCGAGAAGGTGCGCAAGGTCCTGAAGATCGCCAAGGAGCCGATCAGCCTCGAGACGCCGATCGGCGACGAGGAGGATTCGCATCTCGGCGATTTCATCGAGGACAAGAACGCTATCCTGCCGATCGACGCGGCGATCCAGTCGAACCTCCGCGAGACGACGACGCGGGTGCTCGCCTCGCTGACGCCGCGCGAGGAACGCGTGCTGCGCATGCGCTTCGGCATCGGCATGAACACCGACCACACGCTGGAAGAGGTCGGTCAGCAATTCTCGGTGACGCGCGAACGTATCCGCCAGATCGAGGCGAAGGCGCTGCGCAAGCTCAAGCATCCGAGCCGCTCGCGGAAGCTGCGGAGCTTCCTCGACAATTAGGCGCTCGCGCGCCCGCATTATTGCTTCATGGCCGGGCTCGTCCCGGCCATTTTGCTTTTTGATCCGATTTTTCAGAACCGGAAGCCTCGCGCGTGATCACGAAACGCGCGTGAAAATCGATTTTTTCTTGTTTGCCGTCACGGTCTTCGCTGCGTAAGCTTTGCTCTGCGGTAGTGGTTCGCGCGTTGACGCGGCCCGGCACTCAAAAGCAAAAAACTCGGAACGCAGGTCGAAGGCCAGAAGAAGAATCCGTCAAGAAAAGCTTCGACCTCAAGGAAACGTCGTTTGAGGAGGCTCTATTGCAGAAGCTTGGAACGGATTTCAAATCCGGCGTCGTTTTCGTGGCGCTCGGGCTTTTCTTTTCGGCCTATTCGATAGCCGAACTGCCGATCGGCACGCCGAACCGGATGGGGCCGGGGTATTTTCCGATTTCGCTTGCGGTGATCCTGATCGCGCTGGGCGCGGGCATAATACTGAGTGGGCAAAACAGGGTGGATGGGGCGGTTAATGCGACGCCCTGGCGGAGTGTTCTGCTTATAGTTGTGGCTCTGGGCTTTTTCGGCCTGACGATCCGCGGGATCGGGCTCATTCCGGCGGTGGCGATCCTGGTCTTCACCGCCACCTTCGCCTCGCGGCGGACGACGCTCTTCCAGGCCACCATAGCGACGGCCGGCATCACCACCTTCTGCGTCGCCGTGTTCCATTATGGTCTCAACCTGAACATAAGGCTGATAGGGCCATGGCTGCTGCCCGATTGAGGGCGGGCGCATGGATCTCCTCGCCAATCTCGCGCTCGGCATCGAAACCGCGTTCCTGCCGTGGAACCTGCTCTACTGCTTCGTCGGCGTGCTGCTCGGCACGCTGATCGGGGTGCTGCCCGGCATCGGGCCGTCGGCGACGATCGCGATGCTGCTGCCGATCACCTTCGCGCTCTCGCCGGTGACCTCGATGATCATGCTCGCCGGCATCTATTACGGCGCGCAATATGGTGGCTCGACCACGGCGATCCTCCTCAACATGCCCGGCGAGGCGTCCTCGGCGGTGACCGCGCTCGACGGCCACGAGATGGCGAAGCAGGGCAGGGCTGGCCCGGCTCTTGCGGCCGCCGCCATCGGCTCCTTCTTCGCCGGCACGGTGGCGACGCTCTTCATCGGCCTCTTCGCCATGCCACTGACCAGCGTCGCGCTGACCTTCACCTCGACCGAGTATTTCTCGCTGATCGTGCTCGGGCTGATCTGCTCGATCGTGCTCTCCTCGGGCTCGCCGACGAAAGCCGTCGCCATGGTGATCACCGGCATCCTGATGGGCCAGGTCGGCATGGACATGTATACGGCGACGCCGCGCTTCACCTTCGGCCTCCTCGACCTCGACGACGGCTTCACTTTCACGGCGGTCGTCATCGGCACCTACGGCATCGCGGAGATCCTGCGCAATCTCGAGAACGAGTCCGAGCGCGCCGTCATCGCCAAGAAGATCGAGGGCATCATCCCGTCGCGCGAGGACTGGCGGCGCATGGTCGGGCCGATCCTGCGCGGTACCGGCATCGGCTCGCTGCTGGGTGTGCTGCCCGGTGGCGGCGCGCTCCTTTCCTCCTTCGCCTCCTACGCGATCGAGAAGAAGGTCTCGAAGCATCCCGAGCAGTTCGGCCACGGCGCCATCGAAGGCGTCGCCGGGCCGGAATCGGCCAACAATGCCGGCGCGCAGACCGCCTTCATCCCGATGCTGACGCTCGGCATCCCGTCCAACGGCGTGCTCGCCATCATGATCGGCGCCATGATCCTGCACGGCATCGTGCCGGGGCCCAATGTGGCGCGCGACCAGCCCGAACTCTTCTGGGGCATCATCGCCTCGATGTGGGCGGGCAATCTCATGCTCGTCGTGCTCAATTTGCCGCTGGTCGGCATGTGGGTGCGGCTCCTCACCATTCCCTATTACTGGATGTTCCCGGCGATCCTCGCCTTCTGCGCGCTCGGCGTCTTCGGCACCAATTCGAACCCGTTCGATCTCGCGACCCTGATCGGCTTCACGCTGTTCGGCTATTTCATGTACCGGCTCGGCTACGAGCTGTACTGCGGCCCGGTTTTGAGACACTCGGCTGAGCCTATTCAAGCGGCCAACTTTAGATTGGCCGTAGCGTTCTGATCAAGTCGGGATTGATCGGCCCGCACCTGGGCCGGGGTACGATAGCCGTGCCGGGCGACGAGCCAGGTTT
>CAMCWB010000119.1 GCA_945882315.1 Bauldia litoralis
CGCAAAAACCTGGCGCCGATTGAAGGGCGAAAACCAGTTGCCCAAGATCGTCCAAGGCGTCAAATTCCAAAACGGCGTCGAGGTCATCGAAACGCCGGCTAACAACGCCGCCTGATCGGCCGCGTCACCCAAATTCCGGCATAGCTCGCCACCAAGCGTAAGCGTGCGGAAGAGGGCCAGAAGGCGATGAAGGACTATCTCGCCGACGCCCGCGCCACCGATGAAAAGACCGCCAAGCTCAGGGCCCTCAGACTCGCCCAGGTGACGCCTCCGAAGCCGGCCAAGGCGAAGAAGGCAAAATCGATCCCGGTCGAAAAGCTGAACGCCGCCAACGACAAATAAGCGGCTGGCGAGCCGGTGCCCGTCCCCGCGAGGCGCGATCGAAAACCGGTTCCCACCTTTCCCGACATTGCTTAGGGTAGATTCCCAATCGGGAGGAAAACCTTGGCAGAACACAGCGAAAGAATGACGCGGCCGATCCGCCGCGTGGTCACCGGCACGCGCGCCGACGGCAAGTCGGCGGTGCTTTCCGACAGCGACAACCCGTATCGTTTCCATCGCGGCCACGGCTCGACCAGCGTCTTCACCGAGATCTGGGCCTTCGACACTTCGCCGGCGCCGATCGGCGGCGACAAGGATGGCGGCGACCGTCCGCTCAGCCATTCGCCGCCACCCGACGGCGCGCATTTCCGGGTCATCCAGTCGACCAAGGAAGACAACATGAAGGTCGACCAGACGGCGATCGACCAGCAGTTCGGCGCGATGAACGAGGGCGGCCTGTCGGAACGGGTCAAGAGCACGCGGCACTGGAACATGCACCGGACGCGGACCGTCGACTACGGCATCGTCGTCTTCGGCAGCCGCCTGCACATCCTGCCCGACGGCGATTTCGTCATGCGCAAGGGCGACGTCGTGATCCAGCTCGGTCATGTCCATTCCTGGGACAATCCGGAAGACAACATCACGATGTTCGACATGATCGGCGGCGAATACCCGTTCGACGACCAATAAGAAGACGGAGGAAACAATGGTCGATGGCATCGCGCCCGTCCGGCGCATCGTGGTGGGCGAAAGCGCCCCCGGCAAAGTGGCGATCTTCAGCGACGGCCCCTCGCCCGACGTGCGCGGCGACCCGGCGCGGCCGGGCTTCGGCATGACTCGGCTGTGGGTGACCGAAGGGACGCCGGCGCCGACGCGGGACATCACGGAAACGCTGCATCTGAAGCATACGCTGGAGCCGCCGGTCGACGGCTCGGTCTGCCGCTTCGTGACGATCCCGCCGGATGCGTCCTGGAAGGGCAAGATCGACGAGGCCAAGGTGCGCGCCTTCTACAAGGCGGCCGGCTCGCCCGACGCCTCGCGCTACGCCGCCGATGCGCCGCATCCCTACATGCAGCAGACCGAGACGCTCGACTATGTCTTCGTCCTGGAAGGCTCGGTGACGCTCGTCCTCGATTCGGAAGAGGTCGCGCTCCAGGAGGGGGATTCGGTCGTCCAGCGCGGCACGCGCCATGCGTGGAGCAACCGGACGGCGAAGCCCTGTACGCTGGTGGTCTCCTCGCATCACGGCAGCCGGGCCAGGGCCTGACGGCCGCAAATAAGCCGCAAGCACGGGCCAATTCGGCTGAATTGGCCCGTGCTCTTGCTTTGGCGACATCGCTCTAGGTCGCATGGGCGTCATCCCAGAATCCTGCTAGATTCCGTCCATGCGTGACCCTTTCAACAGCCATAAAAGACGGCGGCGCGGCCCGCGCCTGATCGAGGTCGACGCCTGGATCGACACCTCGGTCTACCGGGTCGGCCGCGGCATCGCCAACGTCTTCGAATCCGTCTCGATCTTCATGCGGCGCTTCCGGGTGACCGGCTTCAAGCGCTCGCTGGTGGAGCTTGCCGGCGACGGGTTGACGCTCGGCTGCGGCGGCATGGTCGTGATGCTGGCGCTGGCGCTGCCCGCCTTCGACGTGACGCGCACCGACTGGCGCAAGCAGGGCGACTATTCGGTCACCATCCTCGACCGCTACGGCACCGAGATCGGCAAACGCGGCATCCGCCAGTCCGACGCGGTGCCGCTCGAGGAATATCCCGACTATCTGATCAAGGCGGTGCTCGCCACCGAGGACCGGCGCTTCTTCCAGCATTTCGGCATCGACGCGCTCGGCACTTTCCGCGCGCTGGTCGAGAACCTGCGCGCCAATTCGGTGGTCCAGGGCGGCTCGTCGCTGTCGCAGCAGCTCGCCAAGAACCTGTTCCTTTCGAACGAGCGGACGCTGGAGCGCAAGGTAAAGGAAGCCTTCCTGACGCTGTGGCTCGAATCCAACCGCTCGAAGCGCGAGATTCTGAAGCTCTATCTCGACCGCGCCTATATGGGCGGCGGCAATTTCGGCGTCGAGGCGGCCTCGGAATTCTACTTCGCCAAATCGGCGAAGAACCTGAACCTGCCCGAGGCGGCACTGCTCGCCGGCCTCTTCAAGGCGCCGGCACGCTTCGCGCCGCATATCAACCTGCCGGCGGCGCGGGCCCGCGCCAATGAAGTGCTCACCAACATGGTGCAGGCCGGCTTCCTCACCGAGGGCCAGGTGATCGGCGCCAGGCGGCGGCCCGCCGACGTCGTCGAACAGGTGAGCGATTCCGGCTCGCCCGACTATTTCCTCGACTGGGTCTTCGAGGAGGTGAAGCGGCTGGCGCCGGATGCCGACCGCGTGCTGACGGTGCGCTCGACGGTCGACCCGGCGATCCAGAAATCGGCCGAGGCAGCGACCGAAAAGACGCTTCTCGAAAGCGGCGCCGCCTACCGCGTCAAGCAGGCCGCGGCAGTGGTGCTCGAAAACGACGGCGCCGTGCGCGCCATGGTCGGCGGGCGGGATTACGGCGACAGCCAGTTCAACCGCGCCGTCTCCGCGCTTCGCCAGCCAGGCTCGTCCTTCAAGCCCTATGTCTATGCGACGGCGATGAAGAACGGCTTCACGCCGGAGACGATCGTCGTCGACCGGGCGATCTGCATCGGCAACTGGTGTCCGCGCAATTATTCCGGCGGCTATTCCGGGGCGATCACGCTGACCACGGCGATCGTCAAGTCGATCAACACGATCCCGGTGCAGCTCGCCCAGAAGATCGGCCGCGACAAGATCGTCGAGACGGCGCATGAGATGGGCATCACGACCGAACTGCGCATCACGCGCTCGCTGCCGCTCGGCGCCTCGGAAGTGACGGTCATCGACCAGGCGGCAGGCTATGCCGTCTTCGCTTCGGGTGGCTTCAAGACGCCGCCCTACGGCTTCACGCAGATCATCACCAGCCAGGGCGATGTCATCTACGACCAGAAGCGCGACGCGCCACCGCGCGTCCAGGTGCTTTCGGAGCAGGTCGTGAAGGACATGAACACGATGCTCTCTCAGGTGCCGGAATGGGGCACGGGCAAGCGCGCCAAGCTCGAAGGCATCAAGACTGCCGGCAAGACCGGTACGGCTTCGGCTTATCGCGACGCCTGGTTCGTCGGCTATACCGGCAACTTCACCGGCGCGGTGTGGATGGGCAATGACGATTTCTCGTCGACGCGGCGGCTGACCGGCGGCGTCCTGCCGGCCGGCATCTGGCACGAGTTCATGACCGTCGCCCATCAAGGCATCGAGCTGAAGCCGATCCCCTATATCGACAACGGGCCGGCCGACGGAGACGTGGTGGCCGGCGCCGAAGCGGCGGCAACGTCCGAGCCGGTCGTCACCGAGCGTCCCGACCGGCTTTCCGAAGAAACGGCGACCCGGCTCCGCGGCATCGAGAAGCTGATGCGCGAGGCGCCGTCGCTGCGCCCGGTGGCAGCGCTCTGGCCGCCCTCGCCGGCCGGGCTTTCGGCGGCACCGCCGCCGCCGACGCCGGCCGCCGCGCCACCGAGCCTGACCATCCCGCCGGCGGCGCCGCCGGCCCTTTTCCCCATCGTGCAATAGCCAGGACCGACGCTCGCGATTCCGGCGCCGCCGTGGCGGAGAACCGGAAGCCCCTGTATCGTTTCGCGCGACTCGCTTGAGGCCGTCCGCTTGCGCTTTCTCCTCGATATCGCCCTTGTCATCCTGATCGCGACCGTCACCGGCTTTTCGACGGCGTGGCTGGCGGTCGAGCATGGCCATCCCTTCGGCGATGTGATCGTCGGCTCCTGGGCCGCCTGGCCGAGCGCCGGCGGGCCGGATGCCGACCCTTATTCCGTCGCCCTCCTCGCCCGCACCGGCGAAGTGCCGCTCGGCGCCGGCGAAGGCCTCGCCTTCACCGCGACGCAGGACAGCAACGGCGATCTCCTCTCCGGCCGCTGCGACTACATGATCGAAGGCCAGACGCCGCCGGCGCGGCTGTGGACGCTGACGGTCTATGACGGCGAAGGCCGGCTGATGAACAACGCGGCGCGGCGGGCCGGTTTCCACTCGCGCGAGATCGTGCGACACGCCGATGGCGGCATGGAGATCACGGTCTCGCCCTCGGTGAAGCCGGGCGACTGGCTGCCGGTCGCCCGCGTCGCCGAACTGCGTTTCGTGCTCCGCCTCTACGACACGCCGCTGACCACCGCGACCGAGTTCACCGGCATCGACATGCCGACGATCACGCGGGGGGCCTGCGAATGACCCGCACCGCGCTCTTCGTGCTTGCCGGCCTGCTGCTCGGCGGCATCATCCATATCGTCGTGGTCTTCATGGTGCCCTACTACGCCAATCGCGACGCCTGGGCGCAGATGGAGGAGTTCGGAGCGGACGACCAGTTTCACGTGCTGCCGCTGCCGGCGGCCGGCGCCGAGCCGCTGCCCTCGCTCGATCCGCGCATGCTGCATGCGGTCTGCCGCTTCTCGCTCGGCGGCGGCCCGGTGCGGATCACCGCGTCGATGCCCGACGATTTCTGGTCGATCGCGATCTTCGACCGGCGCGGCCGCAACATCTACAGCCTCAACGACCGCTCGGCGGAGCGCTCGCAGCTCGACCTTGCGGTGATCACGCCGGTGCAGATGGCACAGCTTCGCCAGGACCCGCCCGAATCGCTCGAGACGGCGATCGTCATCGAGCTGCCGATCAATGAGGGATTTGCGCTGCTGAGTGCTTTTGTGGCCGACGAGTCCGAACTCGCCGCGGCGACGGCGGCGCTGGAGACGGCCGACTGCGCCGGGTCGCTGTAGGCTCGAGAATTCTAGGAGCTCTTGCGCGGACGATTGCCGCCGAGGCCGTCGAAATCGCCGCTGCCGGCGGAATCGATCAGGCGATGCGCGAGATCGACATCGTGCCGCTCAATGCGGACGCCCGGAAAGATCACGACTTCACAGGGTCTCGCGACGGCATCGCTACGGACCCGCGGCCGTTGCGACGTGGCCTGCCTGAATTCAAGTAAGGTGCTCATGCGACGTCCCCGACGTTCGGACCGGCTTTTCAACGCCTCCGGTCCATGAGCGAACGCTTGCACCATCTAATGACGCAAAGTAGATGCCGGCAGGGTTAACAGTCCGCTAACAAGTTTCGGTCAGCATGACGGCGATCGATAATTCCTGTCGAGAGATCGCTTCGTCATGCAGAACTTCCTCCGGCCGGGCGGCCTGTCCGGCTTCCTCCCTTCGCCGCAACAGACCCGCGATGCGGCGCTGCTGCGGGCGACGACCGAACTTTTCACACAGGAACTGTCTCACGATCGTGACGAGATCCGACGTTACGAGGAACTGGCGACGCATTTCCTGCCGCGCGTCTCGACCGAGGATCGCGCCTTCGTCGCCGAAAGACTTTCGGTGCGGGCCGATGCGCCGCAATCGATCGTGAGGATGCTCGCAAAAGACCGCGCCGATATCGCGCGTCACGTCATCCCGTGCTCGCCGGTGCTCGGCGCACTCGACCTTCTCACCATCATCGCCGCGACCGGGCCGGAGCATTACCGGCTGGTCGCGTCGCGGCCGGCTCTCGCGCCGGAAGTCGAGCATGCGCTGCGGCTCGTCGCCGACCAGCCGACGCTCGACCGGCTGAACAGCGAAAGCGCGGCGCGCCAGGCGCTTGCCTCCTTCGAAGAACCCGGCGCGGCGTTCGCCGAAGCCGAGCCGGCGACGGATCACGAGGGCAGCCAGCTCGACCGCAGCAACAGGGCGCGTGTGCGCACCGACCGGCTCGACGTCTGGCAGTTCCTCGGCCTCGACCGCGCCGCCCGGCTACGGCTGATGGCCGGGCTCGCGACGCGGTCGCCGAAGCGCAACTATTCGGGCTCGGCGAACCGGCTCGACCGGGCCTTCCGCTCGATCCTCAGCGCCGCACAGGTCGTCGGCTTCGCGCGCAAGGGCGACCGCCAGGCGCTGATCGATTCGATTTCCGACGGACTCGACCTCGACAAGGATATCGTGATCGCCTGCCTCGACGACGCGTCCGGCGAGCCGGCCGCCGTGCTCCTCAAGGGGCTCGGACTCGACAACGCCCAGGCGCAGCAGGTCCTCCTGCTCGGCACGCCGTCGATCGGTCGCGACGTCAACGTCTTCTTCCGGCTCACCGACATCTATGCCGGCATGGAGAATTGGGTGGCGGAGATCCTGGTTGATGCCTGGCGCGAGCCGATCCGCGCAACCCCGCGGCACGAACCGCATTTCGCCGACAACGCGCTGCGTCGCCGGCCGGCTGCGGCCGCCGAAAAGCCCGCCCAGGATCGCGACCGGCTGCCGTCCGCCGAACGCGCCAGCGGCTAGAGCGGTTCATCGATCGACGAAATCGGCCGGTCACCCTCTCCCCGTGGAGACCTTTGCATAACTGTCGCTCTGTGATTCTCTGATGAGATTGTCGGAGGATTTGGGATGCATCGTTCGAGCGGGCAACTTGGCTTTGGAGATGTGTTTCTGAATGAGGGCCTTGGCCGCAATGAGCGGCTCG
>CAMCWB010000120.1 GCA_945882315.1 Bauldia litoralis
CTCGGTATCAGGCTGAACGGCTTCGGGCTTCGTGGTAGTGCTCGTCATGGCGTGGTCTCCTGTCCGGCGCGTCAACGCTGGACTCGTTCGGGTTAAAGCACCCGGAGACTACGCCACCCTCAATTCCAACCAACTTCGCGACGGCACCAAGTAAGCATTCATCGCGTGAAGACAAATGTCGGACTTATTTTTTGAGGGCCGGCAAAAAGTTTATTGTTCTATTTGCGCTGAACCGTTACGGTGAGTAGCCCTAAAGGCTCGGCTGTCCCAAGCAGCCGGTGCGGATGAAAAATGCAGCGCAAGAGAGCCCTGAGAGTCTCCCTCTCGGGGCTCTTCGCCTTTGCGGGCTTGCGGTGTCGATCGCGCGAGCCTATCGGAGCCGCGTAAGGATTAAGACGTCCCCCTTGCCCAACGCCGGAAACGCGCCCGAAGGTCGAGCCGGAAGGCAGTCGCCGTTGGATATCTTCACGGTGTGGGGTCTGACCGATGGCCAAGCCAGCCAAACATCCCGGTAAGCTCGATCAGCGCCAATCGGCATTTTGTAGTCATTTCCTCGTACTGAACAACGCTACCCAGGCCGCCATCAAAGCCGGCTACGCCACTAAAGGCGCAAAGCAGATCGGCGACCGCATTCTCGGCTATCCGAATGTCCAGATTGAAATCCCTTGAGCCTGATCGCCTTACCGATCTCGATTCCCGCGTGCAGATTACCGCCCGGGCTGCTCAAGAATACGATCGCGCTATCTGCATTGATCGCCGCATTCGCAAACAGCCGCTCTTCGCCCAACCAAAACCTCGCCATCGACATAAGTGACCTTCTGCCCCTCGAAATCGGATTCTTCCGTCTCGATGGTGGCGGCGTGGGAAAATACCGGTACTTCACTAAGGACCCAAAATGGACGCGGCTCACCAGACACGAGTAGGAATTTATTCCTACATCTGATACTCTTATTCGTTGCACGACTGACTCAGCGACCCAGCGTCAGCCAGCAGATGGCGGGGTGAGAGCATGACGAAGAAAGACAAGACAAAGCTCGGCGCTTTAAGCGTTGTGCGGCGCGAGGGCGAAACGGATGGTCACGTGCTGGCGCGCATCGCGCTCGACCCTGTCGCCCGGCATGGAGCCGTTGCAGGCACCTTTGCCGCGCAGCTCTTTGGCGAAGACCATCGTACGACCAACGCGGACTCCATCACCGTCATGGGTGACGAAGTTGAAAAGGCCGCCAACGGCGATCTGACCTTTGCCAGCCGCATGCTCGCCGCTCAGGCCCTGTCACTCGACGCGATGTTCACCGAAATGGTGCGCCGGGCCGGCAACCACATGAGTGTGCATCCGGAGGGAATGGAGCGCTACATGCGGCTGGCTCTCAAAGCCCAATCCGCCTGCCGGACCTCCCTGGAAGCCCTAGCAAAGCTGCACCAGCCGCGCGAGCAGACCGTCAAGCATGTCTACGTCAGCGATGGTGGACAGGCCGTGATCGCGGATCAATTCCACCAGCACGCGGGGGGAGTGAAAAATGGAAAACCCGTCGAACAATCCCATGCAACGCTTGGCGATTGCGCCACGCTGCCTCGCGCGGACTCGCTCAGAGAGGCAATGCCAATCGCCTGCCGTGAAGGGTAAGCGGCGTTGCAGGATGCACGGCGGGACTAACCCGGGGGCACCGAAAGGTAACCGGAATGCTTGGAAGCACGGCTTCTATTCGGAAGCGGAGCGCAGCCGTCGAAGGGCCCTCGCCTTGCTGCTTCGTTCGTTGAATGACCCGAGGTCAAGCTTGGCTGAGGGTCGGTAAGGTGGGCCCTTGCCAACACAGATCGGTCGCGAGCAAGTTGACGATCGACGCGGACCCTGGCCGATGAGACCCCTATTTCCCTGCGTGCCGGCAGGGCCATTGGCAGCGCGAGCGCCTGGATCGGGGGCCTTGAGGAGGGCCCGGCATTAAGGCGAGTGCCAAAATCGCTCTGACTTCAAAACCCAACCCTTCGTAGTGTGGACGATTTGAAACACCTTGCCGCTGATATTCGCTAGCCTGTGCATAGGTTCTCGGCGGAGCATGATCCGATGACATATGATTTCATTGTCTTCGCGCTTGTCGGATTTCTGGCTCAGATGGTGGATGGCGCTTTGGGCATGGCCTATGGGGCGGTCTCTGCGAGTGTGCTCTTAGCATTCGGTGTTCCGCCGGCTCACACATCAGCGAGCGTTCACGCAGCCGAAATTTTCACGACCGCGTCGTCCGGCGCTTCACATATCTGGCATCGCAATATCGACTGGCGCCTCGTTCGTCTGCTCGCGCCCGCAGGGATCATCGGAGGGATATTCGGTGCCTACGTGTTGACCGGCATCGATGGCGACCTCATCAAACCATTCGTCACGGGTTACCTGGCTTTGATCGGGGCATTTATCCTTTTCAAGAGCGTCAGGCCGTTCCCAGAAAAGCCGATGTCAAGCTCCCTCGTAGTGCCGCTCGGCGGCATCGGAGGCTTTGTCGACGCCGTAGGGGGTGGAGGCTGGGGCCCAATTGTGACAAGCAGTTTGATGGGCGGTGGCGCGGCGCGGCCTAGGTTCATCATTGGCTCGGTCACCGCGGTTGAGTTCCTGGTGACAGTCTCCATATCGGCAACCTTTTTGGTGGCGCTCCTCCCCGGCCATTGGGAAGATGCTGGCGATATTACAGTGCACCTTACCGCCGTCGCGGGTTTGATTTTCGGGGGCGTCCTCGCCGCACCGCTCGCCGGCTTCATGGTGAAGAAGGTGCCGGCTCGCCCACTCACGGCGGCAGTCGGTATTTTGATTATTGGGTTATCAGGCTTTCAGACGTGGGCACTTCTCAGATAGCTGTCCTCAGCCTCATCCCGTGCTTCCGATCGAAAAAAGGTCCTCGGCGCGGATGCATGACGGATGACACTGCCGTGCTCGCGGAGATGGCGTATCTTGAGGTGCGATGTAGGTTCGCCGCGCGGAGCCAACATCCGCAGAGGGCTAGCACTAGTGTACTGATGGGGTCATCACCATGGTTGAAATTCCGAGCGTGCTTAGTCGCGATCAAGTTCTTAGGGAATTGATCTTTGATCCAAACGGGCGATGGGCAGCGCCCGCGCTTAACATGCGGCCTGAGGCTGGCCTGCCAAAACACGATGTGATCATCAAGGATGATACATTCCGTGAGTCAACAAACATGCCGGGGACCTCTCCAACGAACGATCACAAGCTCGCGTTGGCGAGAAAGCTTGAGGCCGCGGGTGTAACGGAGATTGTGGGCGGACACGCTGGGCTTAAAGAGCAATGCGATTTTATGCGTATGGTCAAGGACGCGGGCCTCAATCTAATGGTCCACGCCTACGTCGATTTCGGGGACTGGAAGCGGGGCATTGAAGCGGCGGTATCGGCTGGGGCGGACGCAATCTGGATGCCCGGGGCATTAAATCCTAGCCCGATATTTGCAGGTAAATTGGGTTCGCGATACGGGTATTGGAGCGCGGACTTCGATCTTGACGCTGTGCTCGACACTATGAAAGCCGCCATCGATTTTACCAAGGATCGCGACAAGCTCATAACAGTCGCAAGGGCGCCGATTATCGATGGGGTGTTTGAGAAGGCACTTGACGCATACGTGCGCGGCGGCGCCGACAGGATCTGCATCTTTGACGACCGGGGGCATTACACTCCCCAAACCATGAGTCACGTGGTGAAGATGCATCGGGACGTAGTGGGGCAGTCCGTGAAGCTCGAGGTTCACTGCCACGACGACTTTGGATTATCGCTCGCCAATAGTCTTGAAGGCGTCCGGGCCGGTGCCGATGTGGTTGATTGCGTGTTGAATGGTTACAGTCATCGCTCCGGAAACTGCGCGCTCGAACAGGTGGTCCCCGCACTTGAAGTCCTTTATGGGGTCAAGACTGGCGTCGATTTGAGCCAACTCACCTCCTTGTGTAGGCTTGCTGCGGACGTGTTCGGAGTACCGATCCCTGCGCAGCGACCGCACATTGGGGCGGCAGCTTACGCCTATAGCGGTGTTCATATCAGCGCCCTTCTGCAGGAGGGCTGGTTCGTCTGGGAGACCATCAAGGCTGAGACCATCGGCCAAGAGCGACATGTGGTGTGGTCCCCAACTTCGCTGGACCGCCATGGAATGTCTGGGCCGGTTGCACTGAAAATCCGTCGGATGGGCCTGTCGTTTAATGAGGCACAGCTGCAGGAGGTGTTTGCGGCGGCGCGTGCGGTCATGGCAGGCAAGAATTTCGCAACCGATGAGGAGCTTGAGGCTGTTATCTTCCAGGTCCTCGGGACAGCGCGGTCCGAACAGGCGATCTCGCGTTAAGGGGAAGTGGAGCTGCCCGCGGGGTCTTGAAGGTTGTCGAATCAAGGTGAAGTGCACCACCGAAATGAGCCGCGAAAGACTCCGATGAAGCCGACGCGCGGAAGTGCCCGCGCTGCTGCAGCCGCCAAGTTCGGGCCCTATGGGATGCGCCACGCGGCGGAAAGCCGATGCGACTGCGGGCGTAGAGAGGAACCGATGCCAATGCCGATGGCTCGGTCATCGCGATCTTGGCACGTCGCTGTGGATCGAGGTCAACGGCCGTCGGCTGCGGATGCCCGCTAGACCTGACCGAAGCCGCGCGGAAAACGGTGCAGGCTCTCGAAGCCCGATTCCGTGATGACGCCGAGCTCGCCGGTCTGGACCCCGGCCTTGCCGTCGAGCGTGACGACATTGGGCTGGATCACCACCGTCTGCCCGGCGGCGAAGGGCGTCGCCGGCAGGCTGCCGGCCGGCCGGCTCGCCGATCCGAGCACGGGCGGCAGGTAGCCGCCGCCATAGCCGTGCAGCAGATCGTCGATGATGGTGAAGCCGGCCGCCTCGATGACGCCCGCCGCCGCCACGACCTCCGTCGGCAGGGCGCCCGGCTTCAGCGCGGCGGCGACAGCGGCGAAGGCCGCGTCGGCCGCGTCGTGGAGGGCGCGGTAGAGCGGCGTCGGTGGCTCGCCGACGGCGAAGCTCCGCAGGATCTGCCCGCCATGATCGTTGAAATGCGCCGTGATCTCGGCGACTACCACATCGCCGCTTTGTACGATGCGCGGCGAGGGATATTGGCGCGGCACCGCGAGGTCGGACGCGGCCATGGCGGTCGCGCCGATATAGTGGATGCCGGTGCCGCCGCCGAGCCCGACATAGGCGCGCTCGACCGCATCGCCGAGCTGCCGCTCGTTGACGCCCGGCCGGATCGCGTCGCGGAGCGCGCTCATGCCGGCATCGCTGAAGGCGGCGCCGATGCTAAGCCAGTCGAGCTCCTCCTCCGACTTCACCGAGCGCAACCTCGAATAGACGCCGTTGAGATTTACGATCGTCCCGAACCTGTCGGCCAGCGCGGCATGCTGGTCGAAGCGCATCGGACCGGCGACGGCGACGCGGCCGGCGCGCGTCCCGCGACGTGAAAGCGTGTCGATCGCCTTCCCGATCGTCGATTCGCCGCCCCATTCGACCGTCTCGGCATGACGGGCGTAGCGGCGCGCAAGCGGCGCGTGGTTGACCCATTGGACGAAGAGCGCGTCCGGCAAGCCCGGCGAGAAGACGCCGATCGCTTCCGCGGTGACCGGCCATTCCGTCAGCCACTGCACTGCCGAGCCGGCTCGGTTATAGCCGCAGAAGACGAGGTGATCGGCCCCGGCTGCGCCAAGCGCATCCGCGACGCGCTTCCGCCGCGCGATCATCTCGCCATCGGAGAAACGCGGGATCTCGGCGTCGAGCAGCGCCTGGAGACGGGAGGGCAGGTCCATGATGTCGTTCCGCAGAGGCAGCGCGCCGCAACTCTGGCCGGTCGCGGGCTAACGCTCAAGAGCTGGAGGCCGGTCGCGCCCGTCGAGGCGACCGACCGGCGGGGGCCCGAGCTACACCTCCCCCAATTTGGCTTCGGCAGCCGTTATCAAATCTGCTGCTCACAATCTCACAATCCGCAATTATGCTAACTTAAAGCTTTCCGGAAAAGGGCTTCTTTTTGCTTGGGGTAACATCTGGGTAACGGCGGGTCGAAAAACTGATGCTTGCATAACTGGCAAAAACCCTGTCCGCTTTCGACCGACCGCGCGTTCACTCAGCTACCTTGGATGCTTCTGGTTGGACTATTGAATATGCGTGTCGTTGGCCCAGAGCAGCCGAAGAAACCGGCTGGCGGGCGACGAGCCGGGCGATCATCGCCTCAGCCTCCGCATCGCGCGGGCCGCTGGTCCGTTCCGCCTCCTTGAGGCGCGTGAAGAGATCCTCGATGGCCTGACGGTCGACGATATTCATGGCGTCCTTCCTCCCGGGTAACGGTTCGGTCGGCGAACCTTCGACCGACATTCCTTATTCCAAATCAGCCGGAAACCCATGAATCACAATCGATCCGTCGAAGGAATCGTCAAACCGCAATATGATCAATTCCGTCCACACAGCCTAGCGAAGCTTCAGGCCACCCGCCTTGCGACCGGACTTAGGACATTCCGAACAACAACTGAATCACGCTCTGTCGGGCGTGCGTCGCTGTGACTCGGTTCTAGAGGATTCCTGAGAGCTTCGAACCGGCGTAGGTCGGTCGCATGATCGACGCGGATGCCATCAGGTATCGCTGGGATACGGTG
>CAMCWB010000121.1 GCA_945882315.1 Bauldia litoralis
GACAGATCGTCATGCGCAAAATCGACGGTTGGCAGACCCTCGCAACCAAGCCCGTCGATCAGCCGGTTGACCTGGCCGCCTGAACCGATACCTTCACCACGCCGGAGCCACGTCACGCGAATTCCAACACGACCAGCGACGGCACCAAAACCAGCAAACGGGGAGGGATGCCATGCGCCTTGAAGGCAGGACGGCGATCGTCACGGGGGCGGGAAGCGGCTTCGGCGCGGCGATGACGCGCCGCTTCGCCAGGGAAGGCGCGAAGGTCTTCGCCTGCGACTGGAAGCCGGCAGGCGTCGAGACGCTGGCCAAGGAACTCTCGGGCGAGGGCCGGGAGGTCCGCGCCTACACGCTCGACGTCTCGAAATCGGCGGAGGTCGACCGGATGATCGCCGCCGCGACCGGCGCCTTCGGCAAGGTCGACATCCTCGTCAACAATGCCGGCATCTCGCCCAAGAAGGAATTCCTCGAATACACCGAGGAGGACTGGGACGCCGTCCACAGCGTCAAC
Organism: Bauldia litoralis; assembly: GCA_945882315.1. GTDB lineage: Bacteria > Pseudomonadota > Alphaproteobacteria > Rhizobiales > Kaistiaceae > CAMCWB01. The sequence continues at coordinate 512 of CAMCWB010000121.1, forward strand.
CTCAAGGGCCAGTATCTCGCCGCCCGCGCCATCTGCGAGCACATGATGGCCAATCGCGGCGGCCGCATCGTCAACCTGTCGTCCTCCGCCTGGCGCTCCGGCGGCTTTGCCGGCGGCGTGCCTTACACGGCGGCCAAGGCCGGCGTCATCGGCCTGACGCGCTCGCTCGCCAAGACGCTTGGTCCCTACGGCATCACGGTCAACGCCATCGCGCCGGGCCCGAGCGCCACCGGCATGACCGAGGCGTGGTTGGAAAAATGGTCCGAGAGCTACCTGCCCAATATCCCGCTCGGCCGCGTCGGCAAGGTTGAGGACATCGCCAACGCCGCGCTATTTCTCGTTTCCGACGAAGCGTCCTATATCACCGGCATCTGCCTCGACGTGAATGGCGGGATTGCGATGGGCGGATGAATTTCAAAGCCCCCAAAGGAGACTTTTTCTGATGCCTTATGTCGATGGTTTCGTGCTGCCGCTGCCCGAGGGCAATGTCGACGCCTACAAGAAGATGGCGCGGAAGGCCGCGAAGATCTGGCGGGAGCACGGCGCGCTTGAATATCGCGAATGCGTCGGCGACGATCTTCAGGCCGAGGGCATGACGTCCTTCACGCGCGGCGCCAAGGCCAAGCCCGGCGAGACGGTGGTCTTCGCGTGGGTCGTCTACAAGTCGAAGGCGGATCGCAACAAGATCATCAAGAAGGTCATGGCCGATCCGCGCATGCAGCCCGACGGCAGCGACATGCCCTTCAGCTTGAAGCGCATGATGTATGGCGGCTTCAAGGTCCTGGTTGACGCCTGATCGATATCGGCAAAAGAAAAACGGCCGTGGCTTGCCACGGCCGTTTCGCTGTCGACGGGAATGCTACTCGCGATAGACCTTGTGGCAGCCGGCGCAATTGGCGCCGACCGCCTGGAAGGCCGGGCTGAAGGCGGCGAGGCCTTCGGCAGCCGCCGCCTGCGCTTCGGTGGCATCGGCGACGATCTTCTCCGAGGCGGCGGTGAAGCCTGCCAGGTCGCTCCAGATCGCCGGCCCGGCTTTCGTGTCGCCGTCTTCGCTGCCCACCGGGAAGAACGACGGATAGTCCTTCATGCCGTCGGCGATCACCTTCATGGCGTCGGCCGCCTTGGTCGCGTCGAACTCCGTCGTTCCCTTGATCATCTCGCCAACGAGCTTCATCGAAGCGCCGTTCATCTTCATGATCTCCTGGCGGGCGGGGATCGCATTGTCCTGGCCGACCGCGATGCCGGCAAAGCCGACGCTGAGAGCGGCAAGGGCGACTGCAAGCTTGAATCTCATGAATTTCTCCTGGCGGGCTGCGTGAACAGCGATGGTGGACGGGGCATCGACGGCTCCGCAAGAGCCATTATTCCATTGTAACGCAAATATTATTCGCGTTTGACGCCCTTCCGGCGGGCTCGGCCGCGTTGCGGCGCCTGCCGTCGAAACCTATAACCAAGGCGGGCAAGGACAGTAGACTGCGATGGCGGTGTTGACGGCGGACAAGGTCTTCCTCGGGGCGAGCACCAAGCCTGAATATGTGCTGCTCCCCTACGGCAACCGTCACGGGCTGATCACCGGCGCCACCGGCACCGGCAAGACGGTGTCGCTCCAGGGCATGGCCGAGGGCTTTTCCAATGCCAGCGTGCCGGTCTTCTGCTCCGACATCAAGGGCGATCTTGCCGGCCTTTCCCAGGCCGGCGAGCCGAAGGATTTCCTGGCCAAGCGGGCCGCGGCGATCGGCTTCACCGACGAGTACCAGTTCGAGGCCTTCCCGGTCGTCTTCTGGGATATCTTCGGCCAGGAGGGCCATCCGATCCGCACCACCATTTCCGAGATGGGCCCGCTGCTTCTCTCCCGCATGCTCGACCTGAACGACACCCAGGAAGGCGTCCTCAACATCGCCTTCCGCGTCGCCGATGAGGACGGCCTCCTGATCCTCGACCTCAAGGATCTGCAGGCGCTGCTCGTCCACGTCGCCGAGCGCGCCAGCGATCTGACGACGCGCTACGGCAACGTCTCGAAGGCGACCGTCGGCACGGTGCAGCGCAAGCTGGTCGTCCTGGAAGAGCAGGGCGGTGCCGAATTCTTCGGCGAGCCGGCGCTGGAGATCGGCGAGCTGATGCGCACGACGCGCGACGGCCGCGGCGTCGTCAACGTGCTCGCCGCCGCCAAGCTGATGAATTCGCCGCGCCTCTACGCGACCTTCCTTCTCTGGCTCCTGTCCGAGCTCTTCGAGGACCTGCCCGAGATCGGCGACCCGGAGAAGCCGCGCCTCGTCTTCTTCTTCGACGAAGCCCATCTCCTCTTCAACGACGCGCCGAAGGCGCTCATGGAGAAGATCGAGCAGGTCGTCCGCCTGATCCGCTCGAAGGGCGTCGGCGTCTATTTCGTCACCCAGAACCCGCTCGACGTGCCCGATATCGTGCTGGCCCAGCTCGGCAACCGCGTCCAGCACGCACTTCGCGCCTTCACGCCGCGCGACACCAAGGCAGTCAAATCGGCGGCCGATACCTTCCGCCCCAATCCCGATTTCTCGGCCTTCGAGGCGATCACCCAGCTCGGCGTCGGCGAGGCGTTGGTCTCGACGCTGGAAGACAAAGGCGTGCCTTCGATCGTCCAGAAGACGCTGATGCGCCCGCCATCCTCGCGCATCGGCACGATTTCGGAGGAGGAGCGCAAGAAGGTCATCGCGGCGAGCCCGATCGGCACGCTCTACGACAAGGTTGTCGACCGTGAATCCGCCTACGAGGTTCTCACCGTCCGCGTCGAGACGAAAACCTCGACGGAAGTCGTGACGGAGGCGCCCGCAGACGCGCCCGTTGTTGTTGAGCCGGCTCAGAAAGGCGAGGTGGCGGCCGGCGGCAGCTGGTTCGATTCGATTCTCGGCAACAATCGCGGGCGCGGGACGAAACTAACCACCAGCCAGCGCGTTGCCCGTTCGGTCACGCGCTCGGTAACGACGCGGGTCGTCGGCGGCGTCGCGGCGCAGGTCGGTCAGTCGATCGGCGGCTCTCTGGGCGGCTCGGTCGGCCGCGCCATCGTCCGCGGCGTTCTCGGCAGCATTTTAAGGACCTGACCAACGAAAGGCAGGCTGACTTTTTCACGTCACGTTGCGGGTTGAGACTTATGGAACCCGCGCCTATCTTGCCTTTCCCCGTTTCTGGACGCCGGTGGAGAACGCCTCCGCGGGCGTCGTCGAAGAAACAAGCATCCAAAGGAGCGTGCCATGGCTTTCGAACTGCCCCCACTGCCTTACGACTATGAGGCTCTCCAGCCCTACATGTCGAAGGAAACGCTCGAATTCCACCATGACAAGCACCACAAGGCCTATGTCGACAACGGCAACAACCTACTGAAGGGCTCGGGTCTCGAGGACAAGAGTCTCGAAGAGATCGTCAAGCAGAGCTATTCGAAGAATGCCGGCCTCTTCAACAATTCCGGCCAGCATTACAACCATCTGCATTTCTGGAATTGGATGAAGAAGGGCGGCGGCGGCAAGAAGCTGCCCGGCGCGCTGCAGGCGGCGGTCGACGCCGATCTCGGCGGCTACGACAAGTTCCGCACCGATTTCATCCAGGCCGGCGTCACCCAGTTCGGCTCCGGCTGGGCCTGGCTCGCCGTCAACAACGGCAAGCTCCAGATCGCCAAGACCCCGAACGGCGAGAACCCGCTGGTTCACGGCTCGACGCCGGTGCTCGGCTGCGATGTATGGGAACACTCCTATTACATCGACTACCGCAACGCCCGCCCCAAATATCTCGAAGCCTTCGTCGATAATCTCATCAACTGGGATTACGTCCTCGAGCTCTACGAGAAGGCCGTCGGCCGCGGCTGATGATCGCCTGTAGGGCGGATTAGCCCCGACTTGATCGGGGCGTAATCCGCCGCTGCGGCGCATGTTCAAAGGCGCGGGTGACCCCCGCGCCTTTTTTCTTTGGGCTTTGGCAAAAGAAAAGGCGCCGGACGTTGCCGCCCGGCGCCTGGATCTTGTCGCTTCGCCGCGGCTAGAAGCCGTAGCGGTATTTGACGCTAGCGCCGTGCTGTTCGACCTCGTCCGAGAAACGGCCGTCATAGCTCAGCCGCAGGCTGCTATTGCCGTTGGCCAGCACGTCGACCCCGGCCGAGACCTCGCCGATGATCGATCCGAAGTCGTTCGACACGGTGAACGAGCCGCCGGCATCGGTGTCGGCAAAGGCTGCAGTCGTCGAGAAGTCGTTGTTGGCGAAGAAGCGGACGCCGCCGCGGACGAAGGGCCGGATCACGCCGAACTCCATCGGCATCTGGGCGCCGACTTCCACCGCCGGAGCGACGGAGGCGATGAAGTCGTCCTCGCCGTCGACCAGCAGGTCCAGGCCGGTGTCGCCGCCTTCATCGCTGCTGTTGCGATGGACATTCATGATGTCGAAGTCGACCATCGGTTTCAGGTAGAGGCTGTCGGAGCCGAGCACCATCGCCGCCCGGAGGCGGGCGCCGACATAGTAGAGATCGGCCGAACCGTCGACCTCGCCCATCATCGGGATGTCGCGGGTGACGTCGTAGGAGGCGCCGCCGCCATAGACCGTGCCGCCGAGCTGGTAGGGCCCGTTGATCCACTTCATCGAGGCGCCGACATGGCCGATATCGCCTTCGGCGCTGGCGCCGGAGTCGCTGTCGATCTGCGAGTGCTCGTAGCCGAGACCGAAGCCGGCGAAGAGGTTCGGGTTGATCGCGACCTGCACGCCGCCCGAAATGCCCAGCGCGTCCTCGTCGAAGCTTGACGCACCATCATCGCCATCCACCGATTGCGTCCGGCCGGTGCCCCGCGCCCAGAAGCAGCGGCCTTCCTTGATGAAGACCTCGGCGCCGCTGCCCTCATTGGCCGTCGGGCAGCTCAGCAGCCCCTCGGTGAAGCTGAGGGCCGAGGTCGAGACAGCATAGGATGTCTGGTCGTAGATCGCCGGCGACAACGCGTCCAGGCCGGCGGCGAGCTCTGTGCCGGTCAGGAGGTTGGCGAGGTAGTCCAGATAGTTCTCGATGCCCTCCTCGTCCGTGTCGGTCGCCGGGTCGAAGTTCGGATCGTCGAGGAGATCGTTCAGATAGTCGCCGATCTCGGTCTCGTTGTCGGAAAGGCCCTGCATGACCGGAGCAAAGTCGATGCTGTTGACGACGAGGTCGACCGTGCCGGCCCCTGTGTTCACCACCTCATCGAAATCGACGACGGCCGTGTTCAGCGCAAGAATGAGGCCCGGATTTGTCAGCGTGCCGCCCGTATTGATGACACGGAAGGTCTGCGGTCCCCCCGCGAAGCTGTCGACATTCATGACCCGTCCCTGGATGAATCCGCCGACCGCCGCGTCCCCGCTGACATTCAGGAGATCCGCATCGCCGGCCGGGTTGATCGTATCGGGGTCGGTCGCCGCAAAGTCGACATCGATCTCGATCGTGCCGGGCGAAAGGTCGGCCTGGTCGAAATCGCCGGTCAGGTCGGTCGTCAGGACGTTGCCCATGCCGCCCGGCGACAGGATGCCCCGGTTCCACAGCGTATCGGCAACGACTGTCTCGCCAGACTCGAACAAGCCTTCTTCCCAGTTGTTGAAGATATTGGTGCCGCCGCCCAGGTCGACATTGCCGGTCACGACATCGTAGTTGTCGACGGTCTCGTCGCCGGAGCCGCCACGGATCGCCGTTGACGCGCCGGCGTCAAAATCATTGGTGATCGTCCCGAAGTTCAGCACGCGGTTGGTGGCGCCTTCCTCGATCTCGATGCTGTCCCCATCGCCGGAGATCGTGCCGCCCTCGATCGTCACCGTGACATTGTCGCCGGTCGACCGGGCATGGACACCGTCGCTTCCAGTCGAAGTGGCCGTCACATCGCCGTCGAGCGTAATGTCGACGGTGCCGCCGCCGTTCGAAAAGGCATAGATGCCGAAATCGTGGTGCCGTCGCTGGTCGTGTTGGAATTCGCGTGACGTGGCTCCGGCGTGGTGAAGGTATCGGTTCAGGCGGCCAGGTCAACCGGCTGATCGACGGGCTTGGTTGCGAGGGTCTGCCAACCGTCGATTTTGCGCATGACGATCTGT
>CAMCWB010000122.1 GCA_945882315.1 Bauldia litoralis
GAGGACCCGCTCGACATAGGCGCGGAAGACATCCCCATCCATGGGACCGTCGATCACCATCGGGGCCGACAGCCGGTTGACGCGCAGCCCCGCCGTGAACGTCGTCGTCATCCAGTGGCCGTGGGGGACGGAGGCTCGGCAGCGCTCTCTCTTCGGCGCCCGGCCGCGCAAGCGTGCCATCTTGGTAGTCGCCGCAGTCTCGTCGATGAAGACCAGCCGCTCCGGATCGAGATCAAGCTGCTCCTCGAACCAAGCCTCGCTGGACTTGGAATAAAGAAGAATTGTTCGGGCTGGAGCCGTTCAAGGGAAACGGCAGGCCATTGCGACCGGACAGCCTTGCGGCTATGTAGCCGGCGTTCGCGCGGCATGCCGGGGCGGACGCCACCCCTTGGAAGAATGGCGAAGACCGCGCGACGAGTGGATCATGGCACGGCTGGTAATGAAGTTTGGCGGGACATCGGTCGCCGATGTCGAGCGCATCCGCAATGTAGCGCGCCACGTCAAGCGCGAGGTCGATGCCGGCCACCAGGTCGCCGTCGTGGTCTCGGCCATGTCGGGCGCCACCAACCAGCTCGTCGCCTGGACCCGCGACGCCTCGCTTCTGCATGATGCGCGGGAATATGACGCCGTGGTCGCCTCGGGCGAGCAGGTGACGTCCGGCCTTCTCGCCATCGCCCTCCAGGCGATCGGCGTCAATGCCCGCTCCTGGCAGGGCTGGCAGATCCCGATCCGCACCGATGCGGCGCATGGCGCGGCGCGAATCGCCGATATCGACGGGTCTCTGCTGATCGAACGGATCGAATCCGGCCAGGTTGCCGTCGTCTCGGGTTTCCAGGGCATCGGCCCCGACAACCGCATCGCGACGCTCGGGCGCGGCGGCTCGGATACGAGCGCCGTTGCGATTGCCGCGGCGATCGGCGCCGACCGTTGCGACATCTATACCGACGTCGACGGCGTCTACACGACCGACCCGCGCATCGTCCCCAAGGCGCAGCGCCTGTCGAAGGTCTCCTACGAGGAAATGCTCGAAATGGCGTCACTCGGCGCCAAGGTTCTCCAGGTCCGCTCGGTCGAGCTCGCCATGGTCAAGGGCGTCCGGACCTTCGTCCGGTCGAGCTTCGAGGACCCATCCGCCATCCCGCCGGCCGGCGACGATACGCCGGGCACGCTGATTTGTGACGAGGAAGAAATCGTGGAAAAGCAGGTCGTGACCGGAATCGCCTATTCCAAGGACGAGGCGCAGATCTCGCTCCGCCGGGTCCAGGACAAGCCGGGCGTGGCGGCCGCGGTCTTCGTGCCGCTCGCCGATGCCAGCATCAATGTCGACATGATCGTCCAGAACGTGTCGGAGGACGGGACGCTCACCGACCTCACCTTCACGGTGCCCACCGCCGATTACGACCGGGCCCGCAAGGTGCTGGAAGACGCCAAGGCGACTATCGGCTACCAGATCCTGCAGGGTTCGGTCGACGTCGCCAAGATCTCGGTGATCGGCATCGGCATGCGCAGCCATGCCGGCGTCGCCGCCGACGCCTTCCGCGGTCTGGCCTCGCGGGGAATCAATATCCGTGCGATCACGACCTCGGAAATCAAGATTTCCGTGCTGATCGACGCGCCGTTTACCGAGCTTGCGGTACGGACTTTGCATTCGCTATACGGGCTCGACAGCAACTAGACGACGGCCTGGCGGGGGCGGCTTGGCCCTCGTATCCCCGTACCGGGGGCAGATTTCCAAGGATAGCGGAACATGCGGGTTTCCCCCGCCGGCCCGCGCGTCCTGCTCCGCCGCCTGCGCGAGATCATGGCGGAGCCGATCAACGCGCAAGACCGGCTCGACAAGATCGTGGCACAGATCGCCGGCAACATGGTTGCCGAGGTGTGCTCGGCCTATGTCCTGCGCTCGGACGGGGTCCTCGAGCTCTACGCTACCCAGGGCCTGAAGCGCGAAGCCGTCCATTTGGCCTCGCTGCGCATCGGCGAAGGCCTCGTCGGCACGATTGCCGAGGAGGCCCGCACGCTCAACCTGCCGGACGCGCAGAGCCACCCGGCCTTCCAGTATCTGCCTGAAACCGGCGAAGAAATTTACAATTCCTTCCTCGGCGTGCCGATCCTCAGGGCCGGCCGCACTCTCGGCGTACTCGTCGTCCAGAACCGCGCCCACCGCGTTTACGTGGACGAGGAAGTCGAGGCCTTGCAGACCACCGCGATGGTTCTGGCGGAGATGATCGCGGTCGGCGAGCTTGAAGGCCTCGCCCGGCCGGGCACCTCGCTCGATCTGAAGCGGCCGATCAGCATCGCCGGCATCGGCCTCGGCGAAGGCGTCGGCCTCGGCCATGTCGTGCTGCACGAGCCGCGCGTCGTCGTCACGGCGCTGATCGGCGAGGATGCCGGCCATGAATCGGAGCGCCTCGAAGAAGCCATCGCCAGCCTGCGGCTCTTCGTCGACGACATGCTTCAGCGCGACGACATCGGCGACCAGGGCGAGCATCGCGACATCCTCGAAGCCTATCGCATGTTCGCGCATGATCGCGGCTGGGTGCGGCGCATGCACGAGGCGATCCGCAACGGCCTGTCGGCCGAGGCGGCCGTCGAGAAGGTGCAGAGCGACACGCGCGCCCGGGTCCAGCGCCAGGTCGATCCGTTCCTGCGCGAGCGCCTGCATGATTTCGACGATCTCGCCAACCGGTTGCTGCGCGTCCTGATGAACAAGCCGCAGGGGCCGGGCCGCTCCGACCTGCCGCGCGACGCGATCATCGTGGCGCGCACCATGGGCGCCGCCGAGCTCCTCGATTACCAGCGCGAGAATGTCCGCGGCCTCGTGCTCGAAGAAGGCGGCCCGACCAGCCATGTGACGATCGTGGCGCGGGCGCTCGGCATCGCGACCGCCGGACGCGCCGCCAATGTCGCCTCGCTGGTCGAGAACGGCGATGCGATCGTCGTCGACGGCGGCACCGGCGAAGTGCATCTCCGCCCGACCCCGGATATCGAGGCGACCTATGCCGAGAAGGTACGGTTCCGCGCCAAGCGCCAGGAGCAGTACCGGCTCCTCCGGGACATTCCGGCGGAGACCCGCGACGGGCATCGCATCAAGCTCATGATGAATGCCGGCCTCCTCGTCGACCTGCCGCATCTGGCCGAGTCGGGCGCCGAGGGCATCGGGCTTTTCCGTACCGAACTGCAATTCATGATCTCGTCGAAGATGCCGAAGCTCGGCGAGCAGACGGCGCTTTACGGCGACGTGATCAAGGCGGCCAACGGCAAGCCGGTGACGTTCCGGACGCTCGACGTCGGTGGCGACAAGGTGCTGCCCTATCTGCGCACGGCGCAGGAAGAAAATCCGGCGATGGGCTGGCGGGCGATCAGGCTCGGCCTCGACCGGCCGGCGCTCTTGCGACGCCAGCTCCGGGCGCTGATGCAGGCCTCGGCGGGGCGCGACCTTCGCATCATGCTGCCCATGGTGACGGAAGTCGAAGAGGTGCGGCGCACGCGGGCCCTCATCGAGCGCGAGATCGCGCATCTGACGCGCCATGGCCATACCGTGCCGAGCGCGGTTCGGGTCGGTGCCATGGTCGAGGTGCCGGCATTGCTCTGGCAACTCGACGGGCTGTTCAAGGTCGCCGACTTCGTCTCGGTCGGCTCCAACGACCTCCTCCAGTTCATGACCGCGAGCGACCGCGGCAACATGATGGTGGCGAGCCGCTTCGACCCGCTGTCGCGCCATTTCCTGCGGGCGCTCCGCGCCATCGTCAAGGGTGCCGGGGCGGCCGGCGTGCCGGTGACGCTGTGCGGCGAGATGGCCGGCAACCCGCTGGCCGCGATGACGCTGATCGGCCTCGGCTACCGCTCTCTGTCGATGTCGGCGGCGGCGATCGGCCCGGTCAAGGCAATGACCCTGGCGCTCGACGCCGGCAAACTGGGCGCTGCGCTCGACAGCTATCTCGACGCCGAAGACGGCTCCGACGGGCTTCGCGACAAGCTCACCGCCTTTGCCGATTCGGAAGGCGTGCCGTATTAGGCGGCTCCCAGGTTTATTTGCCGGATTCAATCATGCTGCCCAAGGACAAGATCAACGGCCTCGTCCAGCGTTTCGAGGAGATCGACCATCGGCTGTCGCAGCCGATCGATCGCGAGACGGTGGTCAAGCTTGGCCGCGAGCGGGCCGAACTGGCGCCGGTCTATGATGCGATCCAGGGCCTCCAGAAAGCCGAGGCGGAGCGTGACGGGCTGACGGCGCTGCTCGCCGATCCGGAAATGGCGGCGCTTGCCGAATCGGAGTCGGAAGAGCTCGAGACGCGTATCGACCAACTCACCGAAGCGGTGCGGCTGGCGCTGATCCCGAAGGATGCCGCCGACGAGAAGAGCGCTATCCTCGAAATCCGCGCCGGCACCGGCGGCAACGAGGCGGCCCTCTTCGCCGGCGACCTCTTCCGCATGTATTCGCGCTATGCCGATCTGCATGGCTGGCGGGTCAACATCCTGTCGGAGAGCGAAGGCGAGGCGGGAGGCTACAAGGAACTCATCGCCGACGTGACCGGCAGGGGCGTCTTCGCGCGGCTGAAATTCGAGTCTGGCGTGCATCGCGTGCAGCGCGTGCCGCTCACCGAAGCGAGCGGCCGCATCCATACATCGGCGGCGACGGTTGCCGTGCTGCCCGAGGCCGAGGACGTCGACATCGACATCCGGCCGGAAGACATCCGCCTCGACACGACGCGGGCGTCGAGCGCCGGCGGCCAGCACGCCAACACCACCGATTCGGGCGTCCGCATCCTGCATATTCCGACCGGGATGATCGTCGTGGCGACGTCGCGCTCGCAGCATCAGAACCGCGAGAAGGCGATGCAGATGCTGCGCTCGCGGCTTTACGACCTGGAGCGCCAGAAGGCCGATTCGGCGCGCGCCGCCGAGCGCAAGGGGCAGATCGGCAGCGGCGACCGGTCGGAACGCATCCGCACTTATAATTTCCCGCAGGGCCGCGTCACCGACCACCGCATCAACCTCACCCTCTACAAGCTCGAGCCGGTGCTTGCCGGCGACGCGCTCGACGAGGTGATCAATGCGCTGGTGACCGATCACCAGGCCACCCTGCTTGCCCAGGAGGGGCTGTGACGGTCACGACCGTCGGGGTGCTCCGGCGGCGGCTTGCCGCAGCGATCGAAGAAGTTTTCAGGCGCGATGGGCGCGACGGAACCGCATCGCTCGATGCGAGGCTGCTCGTCGCCCACGCGCTCGGCGTCGAGGCTGGCGGACTGGCGGTTCGCGACGGTGAGGCGGTCGACGCTGACCTTGCGGCCCGGGCCACGCGGTTCGCGGAAAGGCGCATGGCGGGCGAACCGGTCGCCCGAATCATCGGCCGGCAGGAATTCTGGGGCCTCGATCTCGAAATCGGCCCGGAGACGTTGATTCCGCGGCCCGACACCGAAACTCTGGTCGAAGCGGCGCTGGCCCATGTCGATCGTGACGGACGGCGGGGCGAGACGCTGTCGATCCTCGATATCGGAACCGGCAGCGGCGCCATACTGCTTGCCCTCCTTTCGCAGCTTCCCGCCGCCCGCGGGCTGGCGACCGACCGGTCGCCGGCGGCCCTTGCGGTGGCGCGGCGCAATGCCCAAATGCACAATGTCGCAGGCCGGGCCGGTTTCGTGCTCTGCGACTGGGCTTCGGCTGCGGCCGGGCCTTTCGACCTCGTGCTCTCCAATCCGCCTTACATCGAATCGGCGGCAATCGGCGGTCTCCAGGTCGAAGTCCGGGATCACGATCCTCGCCTGGCGCTGGATGGCGGCAGCGACGGACTCGACGCATACTGGGCGATTCTGGCCGATCTGCCGCGAATCCTGGCGCCCGACGGGCTTGGCCTCGTCGAAATCGGCCAGGGCCAAGCGGGTTCTGTCGCGGGATTAGCCGGCAAATTCGGTTTCTCCACCACGCTGCGCCGGGATATTGCCGGTCGCGAAAGAGTGACGGAACTCAAGCGGTTGACCGGTGTTTAAGCTTTCGGGACGCCGCTTTTGCACCTCGCAAATTTACGCTTGGAAAATCGCGGTGAACCGGCTAGTTTCCACGCGCCGCACAAGGACGGGATCGTTCGACGCCAACTCAGCGCAGAACGAAGGGTCGCGGGATCGGGCGCTGTAGGAAGTCGCCTGCAATCGTACGGTTGCGATCCCCTTATTCCGTCCAGACGTTCGGACCGTCAATTAGTTCGGACCATGAAGGCTAGCGGGTTATCCCGCAAAGGAAGCCTTGGCCAAGTGAGTTGAAGCCGAAACATGCTGCCCGAAGAGCCGGTCTTTCCGGCTGGCGCAGTGTGCGGTCATGTCCGAGCGCATGTTTGTGTCTATCCGGCTCAGGAAGAGAATCGAATATGAGGCAAGGCCAACAAAACAATAACAATATCAACAAC
>CAMCWB010000123.1 GCA_945882315.1 Bauldia litoralis
GGGGCAACGAGCCCGGAGGGAGTGACGACCTGTCCAATCCTGAAGCCGAGCCCTGAGCCTTCCGGACCGAGATTGTTCTTGGTCGGCAGGAACAGACGCCGTTCCGGGTTATCGGGATCGCGGGCAATGATGAACGCCGCCCGAGCCGCGGCGACGAATGCAATGCTGCCAATGAAACGACTGTTGGCTAAGCCGCCATTGCCCTTGTTCAGATGCGTGATGGACAGAACAGCGACACTCAAACGGGAGGCCATTTCGCCGATGGGCTCCAGCACGGCCCGAAGCTCCGCATTGCGGTGGCTATCGACCTTGCCGAGATAGGAGCTGACCGGATCGATCGTGACGAGGCGCACATCGCCGATCCTGGTGATCTCGCCTTCGAGTAGTTTCAGGTCGGCCTGCAGGTTGAAGCTTCGACGCCCCTTTCCGTTCTCGGCACGCACCGCCGAGACGACATAGACCTTGTTGGGATCGGCACCGGCCGCATCGAGTCGAGGTCGAATCGTGTCGGCGGCGTCATCCTCAGCCGAGAGGATGATCACGCTGCCTGTCGGTGCTGCCTCGTGAGTGTCCGGCCAGAAGTCTCCTCTTGTGATGGCCGCTGCGATCCAGCAGGTCAGCTGAGACTTTCCAAGTCCCGGCTCTCCCGCAAGCATCGTCTGCTTGCCGATGGCGATACGAGGGCGCCACAGCCACCGTATAGGCTCCGGAGTTATGTCGGCTGCGCAACTTATGACGAGGGAGGCCGGCGAGGCTGTTGCCGATCTGATGGATCTTTCTTCACCGGGGCTACCCGTGCGCGGCTTGGGGTGGAACGGCGCTCCGATGGCGGTCGCGAGAGCGGTCTGAATGTCGTCCTCGCAGAGTCCCGCCTCCAGTCCGATGTCCCGCAGGGTATCGACGACATCCGCCTTAGGCCGAAGCCCAACATCCACCCAGCGAACAAACTCGCTACTCATCGCAGTGAATGCGGCCGCGCGCTTCTCGGGGAGAGCTTGGGTGACAACCCGTCGAACGGATGCGAGATCGTCGTCGTATCGAAGAGCGTCGATCATGAGCGCTCTCCTCTGTCGTGGCCGGCAAGAGCCGCCAGCAGGCGTGCTGTTGCGGCGTCGAGACCAAAGCGGCGTGCAAGCCGTCTTGCGTCGAGCGGGAGCGAGCGAAGCTCTGCCTCGCGAGCCGCTTCCCACAGGGGAAGGGTGTTGAAGTGATTCGGGATATGGCGCATATATTTGTTGTCCAATCTCTGTTCATTTAGCGGTGACTGGGAGAGGATTTCGCGCCGGTGCCGCTTTCCAGAGCGGGCCGGCGCTACTGCTTTGAGGCTCATGACGTGGCCTCCCGTCCCTGAAAATCGCCCCTCGGGAGGAGAGATTTCGCGGCTCCGCGTGCTGGTGCGGGGTCAGGGTCCCAGCCGAGCCTGTAAGGCCACAAATCACATCTCTTCAGGCGACAATCTCGGACTTCGCTCGGCTGATAGCAGGAGCAGTCGAGACACTTGCGCCTGATGGCGATGAGGATCGCGGACTTAGTGGTCATCGGGCAATTCCGCGAGCGCGTTCCTTTCGCTTTTCAGGCTCATGGTTCACGCCGCCTCCTGGTCGAAGGCGTCAACGGTGGTGTTCCACCAATAACGACGGCCTCGAATAATCCGATCCGGGCGGGGGAAGGTGCCGGCGTGAATCCACCGCCACAGTGTGACATCGCTCACGCTGTAGCGATCGAGCACCTTGCGAGCGGGAAGGAGTACCTTGTCAGGGGGAGTTTGTTCGGGCATTGCACGTTCCTTTCGTTAGGACCATGCATGCCAATATAAAGCGTAGACGCTGCGCCGGATACGCTAAGTCGTTGATTTCACGATGAAAGTATCCCGATAATTCACTTCTGAATTTTTGGGATGCTCTGCCGAGGGGCATTTCTGCCGACGGGTCGCTGGTAGGCTCGATCGAGCCATGTCCAGAGGTCTTCGCCTATCTCTCGCGCCTTCTCGCGCAGGCTATCTATCAGCACGAGAATGCTTTGATCCTTCCTGGCCTTGCCGAGCGCGTTCTCAAGCGTGTGCTTGGTCTCGCCACCCCACCGCTTGGCAAACCTCGGTGACGTGACCAGAATATTGACTGCGGCACTGTCGCTACGGTCGGGCTTCTCCGATTGAAGCTTCTCGACGTCAAGGATCAGCATCACGTCGCGGTTCGTCAGATCCTTTGGGCCACGCTTACGCGGTGGCCGGAATCCGGGCTCGTGTTCTACGGCAAGCGCGATGGCGAGGCTCCGCCAGTCAATGCCGCCATCTTCGGCCGGCGCGATCTTGTACCGCTGGCATAGCTCCCTCATTTTCTGAGGCAGGTTGTCGTGGTAGTCGTCGTAAATCGCCATGATAGCGCCAAAGAGCGCGTCGGCAGGCGACTTTCCACCATGATCGGCGGCGTTCCAGAGCAGCATGTTGAGCGCGCTTTCGCCCAGCGGGCCGTCTTCGCCTTTGGCCATCACGCACCCGCCCGAAGCTCGATGACGTTGTCGGTCAGCCGGCCCACGACGATGTCGCTCAACCGGCGCGCCCAGGCGTCCAGCGCGGCTCTTTTCTCTGCGGCGTAGTCATGGCGCGCGTACACCGCCGCCACACCCTTGATGACCCCGCTCTTGTGATTGAGCACGGCTTCAGTGACGTGGGGAGGAATTCCGATCTCCTGCAGGCGCGTTGCCACGGTCCTGCGAAGGTCGTGCAGGATGAAATGCGGGATATCGGTCCCGTCGCTAGCCATCTTCGCGTCGAGGATCTTCTTCGCCCGCGAAAAGCCCGATGCCGGGCGGTCACCAGTCGTGAAAACGAGGTCGCGTGTAGAGGCGATCTTCGGCAGGTCGCCGATGATCTCGACGGCGAGGTCCGACAGCGGCACGTCATGCGCGCGGCCGTTCTTTGTCCTGGCCGAAGGAATGGACCAGGTCTGTTTCTCAAGGCTTAACTCGCGCCAAGGCATCTCGGCGACTTCAGATAGCCTCTGCCCGGTTATGAGGAGCAGGCGGAACATGGGGCCGAAAGGATAGCCCGTCTCGTCAGTCGCCTTCCAGAACCGGCGCAATTCGTCGTCGCTCAGAACGCGCTCGCGGCTGGTCTCGGGGGCGGGCGGAGTGACGCCGACGCACGGAGAGCCCGTCACAATGTCGCGCGCGACGGCCCAATTGAACAGCTTGCGGACGATGCTGAAGACACGGTTCGTCATCGGGCCAATACCAGAATCAACTAAGGCGTCGAGGAGAGCCACCACGTCCCGCCGGGTGATATCCTGGATGCGTCGCCCGCGCCAAGGGGGAATGACGTTGACGTTGAACATACGCTCGATCTCAGGGAGCGACTTCAGGGCCGAGCCGTCCCGCTTCCGGTGCCGCTTCAGGAACTCGGCGACTACGTTCTCGAACAGATCGCGCCCGGCGCGGGCCTCCTCTTTCCCCGCCCGTCGCTGCGATGCCGGGTCGCCCCCTTTTGCCACCGCCTGCAGTGCTTCCCTCGCAGCATCGCGGGCATTGCTGAGATCGAGGGCAGGGAAGGGGCCGAGTGTCACCTTGCGTGGCTTGGCGCCGTAGCGATAGCGCACTGCCCAGGACTTGGCACCGGAGGGCTGCACGATGAGATAGAGGCCAGTCAGCAGGCCGTCCGGCATCTCGTAACGATCGGCCCTCGGCTTCGCCTTCTCGACGGCCAATGCGGTCAATGCCTTCGCCATGAGAATACCTCCAGGGTAACGCTGGGGTAACGGATTAGCCCTGTATTGGATTGTTACCCCGCGAAAGTTACACTAGGTTACACTAGGGGATTAGGCAAGGGATTGCAGCTATTAAAGGGAGGTTGAGCAGCTTATTTGTATGGCTGTGAAGATGCCCGACAGCCTTCTTCCAAGCTGATGACGAGGGTTCGATTCCCTTCACCCGCTCCAATCTTTTCAACAGTTTAGCTCAATCGCTCCGTGTCACGCGGCGGCTGTGACACCTAGCCTTCGCTCTCTGCGAATAATCGAAAGCCGCTCTGATCCAGCGGGATCAAAGCGGCTTTTATGATCGCGGACGTCCGGCAGGTTCGGGAGGAAACGCCGACGTCAGATCGTTGGCAATTAGAAGCCCTTCATTTCCTGGCATGCGGCAGGATTGGTCGTGCGGGCACATTCGGACCGCACATGATCCGATCTGCTGTCATTGTCCCTGGCCAGCGCGGCCCCGACACCCGAGGCCATAGACAGCGCCACAACGGTCGCCAGCGTGATCTTCTTGAACATGGTGTTCTCCTTTCGAGACTACATGGACAGGTACGCGCCGACCGCAAAAGCGTTTCAGGCCTGGCGATCACATCTCGGCTCTCGCGAAAGTGAGCGTTCATTGGAAGGGTCAAGATCAGGCCGTGCACCGGACGTCACGGATCAAGCGGGCGGGTGGCGAGCCAGATGACGTGGCGGGCACCGCGGCCGGCTCGATGGGCGCGGGCGCCGGTCTCCTCGACGGCAAAGCCAACCCGGCGAAGGTGGTCGGAAAAACGCCGGTCCGGTGCCGACGACCAGACGGCGAGCACGCCGCCGGGGACAAGGGCGCTTCGTGCGGCCTGCAGGCCGTCCCTGTCGTAAAGATTGTCATTGGCTTCGCGGGTCAGGCCCTCCGGCCCGTTGTCGACATCGAGCAGGATCGCGTCATAGGTCGCGTGGCCGGCCTTGATCAGATTGCCGACATCGTCTTCGCGGATGGCAACGCGCCGATCGGAGAGGCTTGTCCCAAAGATCTCCGCCATCGGCCCCTTCGCCCATGCCACGACAGCCGGCACCAGCTCGGCCACGACGATGCCCGCCCCAGGGCCAAGCGCGGCAAGCGCGGCGCGGAGCGTGAAGCCCATGCCGAGGCCGCCAATGAGAATCTGCGGTCGGGGCCGGTCCTCGATCCTGGCGCAGGCCAACCCGGCGAGTGCCGTCTCAGAGCCGCTGACGCGGCTGTTCATCAACTCGTTGTCCCCGAGCATGATCGAGAACTCGCCGCCGCGTTTCATGAGGCGGAGCTTGCCACCGCCGCCAGGAATTTCGGCCGTGTCGAGAAGCTGCCAGGGAATCATCGCGAGCCAGGACCTTCCGCATGTGGACAAGGCAGCGATTGGCCCGCATCGAAGCCCCCGATGCAAGCCGCATAGGCGCGGCCTTCGACTGGCCAAAATCTGTTGCTACCCGAAGATGCAGCGGCCCAGAGACGACTGAAATGCGCCAGCCGTCGGGCCCGGGGAGTCGTCATGACGAATCTCTTTGCCTCCATGGGCCGCATACGATCGAAACTGTTTACGCCAGCCGTCATACGGAGCGTGCGGCGCGAGCGGCTGACATATCTCACCGAGGCCGCGCTCATCGACCTGCACAAGCGCGTCGCCGCGCTCGAGCGTGACCGGGTGCCCGGCGTGCTGATTGAAGCCGGCTGCGCCCTCGGCGGCTCGGCCATCGTTATCGCCACGGCTAAGGCGAGGGAACGGCCTTTTTTCGTCCATGACGTTTTCGGCATGATACCGCCGCCATCCGAGGAGGACGGCGCCGACGTGCATGAGCGCTACGAGAAGATCCGCAACGGCCAGTCGGCGGGGATAAAGGGCGAAAAATACTACGGCTATGAGGAAGACCTGGTCGGCAAGGTGACCGGAAATTTTGCGCGGCACGGCGTGGCGCTCGCCGACCGCAATGTGCACCTCATGCGGGGGCTGTTCGAGGATACCATCCTCGGCGACGAGCCGGTGGCTTTGGCCCATATCGACGGAGACTGGTACAATTCGGTGAAGGTCTGCCTCGACCGGATCGCGCCGCGGCTCGTGCCGGGAGGCGTGCTTGTCATCGACGACTATGATGCCTGGTCGGGCTGCCGGAAGGCCGTGGACGAATGGTTCGCCGGCAAGGACGACCGTTTCGAGTTCGTGCGGCGCGAGCGCCTGCATATCGAGCGACGTCAGTAGGCGAAGTCTTGCGGCATATCCCGGCTTTGAGCCCTCGGCCGGCCCTGTGATGCGTCGGCACCGAATTCTTGCCGCGATCCTCGCGGAGGCTCTGGCAATCCACCGCCTGTTTCTGATATGGAAGCGGTCGCGTAGGGGTATAGCTCAGTTGGTAGAGCGGCGGTCTCCAAAACCGCAGGCCGTGGGTTCGAGTCCCTCTGCCCCTGCCATTTGACTGATGGCGCGCCGCATTTTTTCCGACTTAGGCCACGCCGCACAATAATTGCTACGAGCTTCGGGGCTTGATTGTGTAGTTCCATTCGGGATGGAACGGGTCTCCGGTGATGTCGAGGTCGACCATCTCGGCGTCGCTGACCTTGATGCCCTTTTGATAGATGCGGGTGTCG
>CAMCWB010000124.1 GCA_945882315.1 Bauldia litoralis
GGAGCCCCCATGCGAGGCGCGTAGAACGGCTTGCACGTCGTCTCGACGAAGGCGTCGAAGCCGGCCTCGGTCAGCACCTTCTGCAGCCTGTCGTAGAAGGCGTGTCCCGGCGAACGCGGCATCTCAGCCCAGGTCACGACCAGGTCGCCTTGAACACCCGTCTCGCGTCGCATCGCCATCGCAGAAACCTCGCGCGAATCTCTATGTTCACATCGAGTCAGTCAGCGGCGACTTCGTCAACAGGCTGTTAGGCCCGTCGCGAATTCCCCCTTTTCCCTGCCGCTCCGATGCGGCAAGGTCGCGCCGCATCAAAAATCCATCCACGGGCAACGCCCTCTTTGAACAGGTAGACCGATGACGACCGAACTCGACCTCGCCACAGCCCAGAAGATTCTCACCACCGCGCTCGCCGAGGCGCGCAGCAAGAAGATGCTGCCGCTCTCGGTCATCGTCTTCGACGCCCGCGGCGCCATCAAGGCCGCCGCCTCGGAAGACGGCACTAGCCTACGCCGCTACGAGATCGCCTATGGCAAGGGCTATGGCACGCTGACCCTCGGGCTTGGCGGGCGCGAGCTCGAGAAGAGGGCGCAGGCGCGGCCGTATTTCTTCACCGGCCTCGCCACCACCGGGCCGGGCATGGCCTGCGTGCCGGCTGCCGGCGGCGTGCTGATCAAGAATGCCGAGGGCAAGCTTCTCGGTGCGGTCGGCGTTTCCGGCGATACCTCCGACAATGACGAGCTTGCGGCCCTCGCCGGCATCAATTCGGTCGGCCTGAAGGCCGACACGGGGGCGTAAGGTTCAGTCTTTCCCCATTCTCCGCTCATTCCCGCTGCAGGCGGGAATCCAGGGTGACGAGCTCGGCCGTGGTTGAGGCCCCTGGGTCCCCGCTTTCGCGGGGATGAGCGGGTGGGGAGGCGCCGTCTTCTTGCGGCTGAGATTCGTGAGGACCAGGGCGGATTGGCCGGAGGCGTAACCCGCCGACCCGCGGCAAGGCGGCGGATTACGCTTCGCTAATCCGCCCTACGAACTCCGCAGATAGTCCAGCACGGCGGCGTTGAAGCGCTCGGGCTGGTCGAAGCAGCTCAGATGGCCGGCATTCTCGACAACCGCGTATTTCGCGCCAGGGATGAGGTCGGCCATCTTGCGCATCTCGTCCGGATGCGGGCCGTCGAGCGAGCCGACGATCAGGAGCGTCGGGCAGCGGATCCGGCCGAGATCCTTCTTGTAGTCGAGCGTCAAAAGTGGCGTCGCCACGCTGACATAACCCGGCGCGCTGGTCGTCATGATCATATCGCGGGCGCCGGCGAGGATGTCGGCGCGGCCTTCCTTCGCCGCCTGGGCAAGCCACATCGGCACGGTCACCTCGGCGATCCCCTCGACGCCCTTTTCCTTCAGCACCTCCAGCCGGCTGACCCAGCTCTTGGCGAAGAAATCCGGTGAATCGGCGCGGCAATCGGCGGCGATCAGCCGCTCGATGCGGTCGGGGTGGTGAATGGCGAGGCCGAAGCCGGTCATGCCGCCGAGCGACAGGCCCATGACCGTCGATTTGCGGATGCCGAGCGCATCCCAGACCGCGATCACGTCGGCGACGAGGTCCTCGAACGAGCCCGCCACGACCTCGGCCGAGGATTTACCGTGGCCGCGGACATCGATCCGGAGAATCCGGAAAAGCGGCGAAAGCGGCGCGATCTGGGCGTCCCAGAGGTAGAGATTGGTGGCGGCGCCGTGGAGAAGGGTGATCCAGGGCTTGCCCTCGGCCCCCTCGATCAGGATTCGGAGCCGGTTGCCCCCGACGGCAATGAAGCGTTCCTCAGACATGGCGTTTCCCCTCACGGATGCTTTTAAGGGTTTGATACACCGGCAAGTCCCGCTCCGCAGCCGATTTCGGCTGTTTCTCAAGCATCTCGCTTGAATGGTGGCGCCGCCCGATGTACCGAACTAGCCGTCCAATCCAGGTTTCACACGGAAGCGCCCCCTCATGAGCAAGCCCGTCATCGCAATCGCCGACAGCCCGTTTCCCTCGCTCGATCCGGTCAAGAAGGCGCTCGCGAAGCTCGATCCCGAATACCGCATCTCGAAGAGCACGTCGGCCGAGGACATCATCGCTGTTGCCCGCGACGCCGACGCGATCATCGTCTGCTACGCCAAGATCACGCCGGAAGTGATCGGTGCGCTGACCAAGTGCAAGGTCATCGGCCGGACCGGCCTCGGCGTCGACAATATCGACCTGCCGGCCGCCGCCGCGAAGAACATCGTCGTCACCTATGTGCCGGATTATTGCCTGCGCGAGGTCTCCGACCATGCGATGGCGCTGCTGCTGGCGCTTGCCCGCAAGGTGACGCTGGCCAACAAGCTGGCGCAGCAGGGCCGCTGGGAAATGCCGGCGGTGCAGCCGATGTATCGCCTCGAAGGGCGCACGCTCGGCCTCGCCGGCTTTGGCAACATCCCGCGCACTCTCGTGCCGAAGGCGAAGGCGTTCGGGCTCCGCGTCATTACCAGCGATCCCTATGTCGCGCCGGAGCATCTCAAGGCGCTCGACGTCGAGAACGTGTCCTTCGACGAGCTGCTGGCGCAGTCGGACTTCATCTCGGTCCATGCGCCGCTGCTGCCCTCGACGCGCGGCCTGTTCAACAAGGCGGCCTTCGCCAAGATGAAGAAGGGCTCGGTCATCATCAACACGGCGCGCGGCCCGCTGATCGACGAGGAAGCGTTGATCGAGGCGCTCGATTCCGGCCATCTCGCCGGTGCCGGCCTCGACGTCATCACGACCGAGCCGATGCCGAAGGACTCGCCACTGATCGGCCGCGACAACCTCATTCTCACTCCGCACACCGGCTTCTATTCGGAAGAGTCGCTGGTCGAGCTGCAGACCAAATGCGCCACCGATGTCGGCCATGTGCTGCAGGGCGAGAAGCCGGTCTATCCGGCGAAAATGAGCTGAGGATTGGTTCCTCCCCCGCGAAGCGGGGGAGGGGGACCGCCGATAGGCGGTGGAGGGGGCGAGGGCTTGCTCGGAATCTGTGGCCGCCCCCTCCGTCGTCGCTGCGCGACGCCACCTCCCCCGTAAACGGGGGAGGACCCAGCAGTCACTGCCCCGCCTTTCATTTTCTCCGCTATCGCTCTCCGCCATCGCCGCGTCGTTCGATAGAGCATTTCGATTCGGACAGCTATTTCGCCAGTTGGTCAAGCCGCCCGTTGCGGGTCGGCGTTTTCCATGCTCTCGTCAAAGAAAAGATGACGAGGGTGGATATGGCCGAGAGCGGCATTGCGGGCGTCCGGCTCGCCGACACGATCACGAAACTGTCGGGTGAGGACCGTGGCCTGGTCATCGTCGCCGCCTCGCATGGCGGCGTCTATCCGGGCTATGTCGCGGCGGCCGGCAATTGCCGGGGCGTGATCCTCAACGACGCCGGCCTTGGCCTCGACCGGGCCGGCATCGGCAGCCTCGACTATCTCGACAGGTTCGGCATCCCCGGCGCGACGGTGGGCCATCAGAGCGCGATGATCGGTGACGGCGCCGACATGCTCGCAAACGGCCGGCTCAGTTTCGTCAACAAGGAGGCCGCCGCACTCGGCCTGAAGCCCGGCATGGCCTGTGCCGAGGCGGCGCGGCTTATGACCAAAGCGATGATCCCCAAGATCGATCCGCCCGAACATGCCGAAGACCGCTTCCTGCTGCGTGACGGGGCGATCCCGGTCTGGGGGATCGATTCCAATTCGCTCGTCCGGCCCGACGACAAGGGCACCATCGTCGTCACCGGCTCGCATGGGGGCATCCTCGGCGGCAAGCCGGAGACCGCGATCCGCGTCGATGCGCTCGCCGCGATCTATCACGACGCCGGCATCGGCCGGAATAAAGCGGGAATCTCGCGCCTGCCGGCGCTCGATCCGCGCGGCATCGGCGGGGCGACGGTCGACGGCACCACGGCACGGATCGGCGATGCCCGATCGATCTGGGCGACCGGGATCATCTCGCATGTCAACGAAGTCGCGAAGGGCTGGGGCGCGAAACCCGGCATAAGCGTGCCGGACTTCGCCGATATCGCGACGAAAAGAGCCTAGAGGTGCCCGCAGCCCCACCCACCGCGCTCCGCGCGGTCATCCCTCCCCGTGCCGGGGAGGGATGGGGTCCGCGGATCACTTCTCCAACGCAATTTCGTTCTTCGTCGTGGCAGCTCACGGAGCCGCCCCATGCTCCAATCCCTCCCCGGCACGGGGAGGGGGGACCGTCCGCAGGACGGTGGGTGGGGCTGGGGGATGTCAGATCGCGGTCGCTGCGCCGCATTCACGCGCAACACGAAAAATAACAAACGGAGGAAACTTATGCCGGACGGAAATCAGATCGGCGGGGTGATGAATGGCGGCCGGGCGATGGCGGAGATGCTTCGCCTCCACGGCGCCGGGCCGATGTTCGGCATGGGCGGATTCCAGCTTCTGCCTTTCTACGACGCGATCGGACAGCTCAAGCTCAAGCACAACCTCATCAATGACGAGCGGACCGGCGCCTTCGCGGCCGACGCCTATGCGCGCGTCACCAACCGGCCGGGTATCTGCGACGCGACGCTCGGGCCGGGCGCCACCAATCTCGTCACCGGCCTGGTCGAATCGCTGAATGCCGGCACGCCGATGGTGGTCTTCACCGGCGACGCCAACCGGACGCACGCCTGGAAGAACATGACGCAGGAGGCAAGGCAGGTGGACATCCTGCGGCCGGCGGCGAAGGAGCTGATCCGCGTCGAGCTGACGAGCCGCATCCCCGAAGTGATCCGCCGCGCCTTCGCGGTCGCGACCGCCGGGCGGCCGGGGCCGGTCGTCGTCGACGTGCCCGAAGACGTGGCGCATGGCGAGCATGATTTCGATCCGGCGGATTTCGTCGTCGACGATACGACGCTCACCGCACCCTCGCGGCGGACGCGACCGTCGCGCCATGATGTCGAGCGCGCGGCGGCGATCCTCGGCAAGGCGAAGCGGCCGGTGATCCTGGTCGGCGGCGGCATCCACCTCTCGCAGGCGCATGGCGCGCTGCAGGCGCTGGCCGAGGCGCTGACGATTCCCGTCGCGCATACGATGTCGGGCAAGGGCGCGATCGCCTGCACGCATCCACTCTCGGCCGGGCTGTTCGGCCGCTATTCGCGCATCGCCAACGATCTTATCGCCTCGTCCGACTGCCTGCTCGTGGTCGGCTGCAAGCTCGGCGAGATCGCCACCAAGCGCTATGCGCTGCTGCCCGCCAATGTGCCGGTCATCCATCTCGAGGTGCTGGCGGAGGAGATCGGCCGCTGCGCCACCACCGAGGTGGCACTCTGCGGCGATGCCAAGGAAGGGCTCCAGGACCTCCTCGATGCGCTCCGCTCGGACGGCAAGCGCCTGTCGGCGGAGCACAAGGACTACGCCGCCGAGATCGCGCCGCGCATGGACAAATGGCGGGACGAAGCGGCGGAGCGGCTCTACTCCAAGGAGAAGCCGGTCAACCTCGCCCGCATGATGACCGAGCTCAACAATGTCATGCCGGCGGATTCGATCCTCGTCGCCGATGGCGGCTTCGCGGCGCATTGGTCGGGGCTTCTCTATGACACCAAGGCGGCCGGCCGGCACTACATCGCCGACCGTGGCCTCGCGGCGATCGGCTACGGCCTGCCCGGCGGCATCGGCGCGTCGCTGGCGGCGCCGGAATCGGCCGTGGTTTCGCTCACCGGCGATGGCGGCTTCAACATGTCGCTCGGCGATCTCGAGACTGCGCGGCGCTCCGGCGCCTGCCCGACCATGATCGTCGTCAACAATTCGGCCTCCGGTTATGTCAAGGCGCTGCAGCATTCGATGTATGGCGGCCGCTACCAGTCTAGCGACCTCGTCGAGATGAACTACGCCAAGATCGCCGAGGCGATGGGCTGCCAAGGCATCCGCGTCGAGGATCCGGAGGATTTCGCCGGCGCCGTGAAGCGCGGCATGGCGGAGCGCTCGCGGCCGACCATTGTCGACGTCGTGACGACGCGCGATCCGGCGAGGATGCTGCCGGCCGTCGACAGCCGCACGCAGGTGATCAAGAAGGGCGATCGGATCGCTTAAAGGCTCGGTGTTTAGGCTATTGCTAGCCCTTCGGCAGCCGCGTTTAGCAGCCCAGGAAGGACGTTCTTATACCAGCCAGCACTGATCGAGACTCACATTGGGATTTCCGAATCGCGGAAAGTCTGAATCGATAAGGTGAACCAAGGAGGTTCACGATGGCAGCAGTGATTTCGCTACGGGATGATTTTGACGGGCCGGCTCTGC
>CAMCWB010000125.1 GCA_945882315.1 Bauldia litoralis
GACAGATCGTCATGCGCAAAATCGACGGTTGGCAGACCCTCGCAACCAAGCCCGTCGATCAGCCGGTTGACCTGGCCGCCTGAACCGATACCTTCACCACGCCGGAGCCACGTCACGCGAATTCCAACACGACCAGCGACGGCACCCGACGGCAGAAACAGCCCGTTTGTCGAAGCACTCGTCAAACGCATCGAGCAGAAGCCACCGATTGAAGTGAGGCGGCTCTTCGAGTTTGTGCGTAAGGATGTCTACGAGGGAACGGGCAAACAGCAGCAGCCGTTCTCCTATGGGTCGCTTGAGCCGACGGAAGACTTCTATTTCACAAACTGAAAAGCTGGATTGGTGCTTGTCGCCTGATGAAGCAGTTCAAGGATGTTGAGCCGACGAGTGTGTATCGACTGCTCAAATGAAGGAGACGGTGATGGCGTGGCAACGGATGATCTCGTCAATCGTCGCTGCGTTGGCGATTTCGATGATATTTATGGTCGGTGGAGCAGCCGCGCAGACTGCTGATGATTACTACAATCGCGGCACTGCGTGGGTCAACAAGGGCGAGTTCGACAAAGCGTGCGATGAGGATCGGCTCGGCCCGCCCGAGCAACCCTCGCTCGCGCAGAGTAGGGCGAGCCGCCTCGGCCCCGCAGGCGGACATACGATCTTACGCTTCCGAAGCTGCAGGCGACACAGGCTATTTGCGAGAGCCTCGGGCTGCCCGGTTCAAAGAAAGGACGGTGCCGCTCTGCTGGGGCTGCCCGCAGAACGCCGCCCAATCCATCATCATGCGGCGGCGTTTCTCGAAGAGATCGCCGCGCCGATACGCAGCTTCCACCTTGTCGCCGATGGCGTGTGCCAGGGCCATTTCGGCGGCCTCGCGCGGGTAGTTGGTGCGCTCGCTTGCCCAATCGCGGAAGGTGGAGCGGAAGCCGTGAGGGACAGCGGCAACCTTCATGCGGCGAAGTACCGCCGTGAGAGTCATATCGGACAACGTGCCACCCCGTGGGGCGGGAAAGAGAAGATTGGTACTGGCCATACGGGGAAGCGCCTTGAGCAGCGCCATGGCCCGTGGTGACAGTGGCACCCTGTGTTCCCGGCCCGCCTTCATCCGATCCACAGGCACGGTCCAGATGGCCGCTTCCAAGTCTATCTCCCCCCAAGTGGCCCCCCTAACTTCCCCTGACCGGGCGGCGGTGAGGATCGTGAACTCAAGGGCGCGAGCACCGATGCCCTCGGCTTCGCGCAAGCGCTTCATGAATGGACCGACTTCGGCCACGGGGAGCGCGGCGCGATGTTCGATTCGTGCGATCTTGGACGGCCGCGCAAGGAGCTTATCTAGGTGACCTCTCCAACGCGCCGGGTTCAGCCCATCGCGATGACCCCGCGCCGTCGCCCAATCCAAGACCTGTTCGATCCGCCCGCGCAGCCGAGTGGCCGTTTCGGTCTTTGCGCTCCAGATGGGTGTAAGGATGGCTAGGACGTGCGTCAGGTCGACGTCGCGGACCATAACGGAGCCAACCACTGGATAGGCATATGCCTCTAGGGTGTTACGCCATTGTTGTGCGTGCTTGACGTTCCGCCATCCGGCTTCATGCGCGGCGATGTAGGCCAACGCGGCTTGCTTAAAGGTGACGTTCTTGGCCTGGTTTGCGCGCCGGGCGTTGGCGTCGGCTCGCGCTTCTTCGATAGGGTCTAGCCCGGCCCTGATCTGATCGCGTGCTCGCCGGGCGGCGGCGCGGGCGTCAGCCAGCGGAACATCGGGAAAGCCGCCAAGGCCCATGTCACGGCGTCGGCCGCCCATCGTAGCCCGCAAGATCCAGGTACGCCCGCCGCTTGGTAGCACCTGAAGCGCCAACCCCGCCACGCCGCCGACAAAATGCAGGCCGGTCGTGCGTATTCTTGAAACCGCCAGCGGACCCAGTTCTTTCGACTTCCGTCCCATCGTCCCGACTCACCCATCATCACACCCATCAATCTAGGTGCGACGCCATTATGGGCAATGAGACGGCCTGAAGCCAGTTTCTTTTGCATCCCTTGCGTTGCTGGCCTTTTATGTGATGGTGTGAGCCGCCCTGAAGTTCTATCGCGGCGGACACCCTCTCCGCCAATTTATGAATAATATCAGTAACTTAAGCTGCGTGTGGGCGACCCTTTCGGGTTACTAACAGACATTTTAGCTGCCTATGGCACCGAAATGGCACCGAACACATGAGATACGCTCGAAACCGCTTCTTATTGACGGCATAGCAAGCACAGCTTTCGCTACTGGAAAGGGAGGACCGGTCCATATTTTGGCGGCGCCAGGTCTTTGGTAACTGCCGCTGCGTCGACTGATCAGTTCGGCTGCGCATGGAGCCTGGCTGTTTGACGATCAGGCCCGTGGGTAAGTGACGCGTCCTCGCCATCGATGCGGCCGCCGGTTCAACAGCCAATGCGCTAAGTGAGATAGACCATGCGTCCGTCAGAGGGCTCGCTTCGTCCCAATGCTGGGCGGTTATGGGTGCTGCGAAACCAACCAGGGACCGCCGAAAGAATACGCTTTACGGCGACATCGGCGCGGGTCCACCATCGTCTCCAGCAAATGGAGCCTCGTCATGTTGAAGCCTCGCGTTGTTGCAGTCGCCTCCGCCCTTGCCCTCGTCCCTTCTTTGGCAGCCGCGCATACCGGCGTAGGCGACACCGCCGGGTTCGCGCACGGCTTCGAGCATCCGATCACGGGGCTCGACCATGTTCTCGCGATGGTCATGGTTGGCGTTCTGGCTTTCCAGCTCAGTGGTCGAGCCCTTTGGCTTGTGCCCATTACCTTCGTCGCTGTGATGGCCCTGGGCGGCGCTCTCGGGGTTGCTGGCGTCAATGTCCCCTTTGTTGAGATTGGCATTGCGCTTTCCGTCGTCGTGCTGGGCGCTATGGTGGCGCTCGGCGTGAAGTCGCCCGTGCCCGTAGCCATGGTGCTGGTAGGCTTCTTCGCGGTCTTCCACGGCCATGCGCACGGAGCTGAGATGCCGGAAACATCGGCCGGGCTGGCCTACGGCGTCGGGTTCATGCTGGCGACGGCGCTTCTTCATACCGCCGGCATTGCCGTTGGCTTCCTGATCGGCCGGATCGGCGAGAAGCATGGCGCTGCATTTGTCCGAGCGACAGGGGCTTTCGCCGGGTTGGCAGGTATTGGCATCCTCACCGGACTGCTCTGAAGCGCCGACGTACTGCGTTCTCGCCGGCCACGGCGACAATGCCGCAAGGATGAGGCCTCGCGCGACGGTCGACGACTTGGTATGTGCGAAGGCAGATGAAAGCCTCGGCCCGCCACGAGAGTAGAGAGTGCAGACTGCCAGTCATTGTGCTGGCCGTCTACGCGCTGCTAATCCACTCATTCGTTGCGGGCTTTGCAGCGGCTCATCCGGCGGCAGCGCCGTTTCAGGTCATCTGCTCGTCGAATGGCGGTCAGGTCTTGCCGGCTCCGGCGGGACCAGCCGCGCGTCACGAGCTTCCGGATTGCTGTCTCACGGGCTGCGTCTCAGTGGCGGGCCCCGCGCCGCTCGCATCCGTTTACATCTCCTCGCCTTTGCGGGAAGTGACGAGGATCGGGCTGATCTTCGAGGCGCGAGAAGCCGCGCCCGTAAGCACCCGCTCTTCGCACTGGGCCAGGGGCCCACCGAGCGCGGTTCAAGTCGGCTAACCGCCGAACCTGTCTAACCGCCCTCAATCCCATGCGTCGTTTACGGCCGCGCCTTCAGTGAGCGCCGCCTGCTCGACAACCCCTGGAGTTTCTCAAATGCGCAACTCGATGCTGGCCGCTTCGGCGATTCTGCTCCTGTCCGCTTCCTCCGCCTTTGCTCACATCACTCTCGAAAAGGGCGAAGCAAGCGCCGGGTCGACCTACAAAGCCATCCTCCGCGTTCCCCATGGCTGCGACGGCGCGGCGACCGTCAAAGTCACCGTGAGGGTCCCTGAAGGGCTGTTTTCGGTGAAGCCGATGCCTCACGCCGGGTGGCAGCTTTCCACGGTAAAAGGGAAGTATGCCAAGCCGTACGACAACCACGGCACTCCCGTTGCTGAGGGCGTGACGGAGATCACCTGGAGCGGAGGCAATCTGCCGGACGAGTTCTACGACGAGTTCGTCTTCCGCGGGTCTCTGGCCCCCGACCTTCCGGCTGGCCCGGTCTACTTTCCGGTAGTGCAGGAGTGCGAGACCGGGGTGGAGCGGTGGATCGAACTGCCGGCCGCCGGGCAGACATCCGACGACCTTGAGATGCCGGCACCCGCGCTAACCATCGTTCCGAAGAAGTAGCGGCGATGCGGGGGCGCACACTCTGCGCTCCCGCTTCCTTCCCCACAGAACCGCGCAATCGCGGCTTGAAGGCGGAGAGAAAGTCATGCTCGCGATCTTGTTTCGTGTCGTGGTGGTCGTCGGTTGGTGCCTTCTTGCTGGCTCATCCGTTGCGCTTGCCCACGCATCTCTCATCAGTAGCGAACCGTCCGACGGTGCAATGCTGGCGCATGCGCCGGCCAGGGTGGTCCTGCGGTTCAATGAGCCGGTATCTCCGCTGGCGCTGTCACTGATAGGTGCGGATGGGGTGCGCAACGCCGTCGAAGGGCAATCCACCGGGAGTGACGTGACTGTTGATCGGCTTCCGTCTCTGGCCAACGGCAACTACGTGTTGAGCTGGCGGGTCGTTTCCGATGATGGCCATCCCATCGCCGGTTCAATTCTCTTTTCCGTGGGGCCAACGTCCGAAGCCGCCGGGATGCCGCCGGCCGATAGCGTCGACGGCAGGGTTCACACCGCTATCTATCTCGTCCGCGTGATCCTCTACGCGGCCCTGCTTTTGGGGGTCGGCGGACTGTTCTTTGCCGCGTTCATCGGGCCTCAGCCGGACGTCGCTCGCAAGGCCCAGATAGGGCTGCTTGCCGCCGCCATGGTTGCTCTCCCGTTGTCGGTGGCATTGCAGGCGCTCGATGCCCTGGGGCTCGGTTTGAATGACGCTCTAAGCCCCGCCGTATGGCAATCGCGCCCAGCAACGTCATGGGATGTAGCCGCGCTCATTGCTGGCATCGCGGCTGTATCTGCTCTCATAGGCCTTTGCTTGAACGATGTGCCGAAACGCATTGCGGCACTCATCGCATTGGCAAGCCTGGGTATCGCCTTCGCCAGCACCGGCCACGCCAGCGCGGCGCAGCCTCAATGGATGACGCGCCCGCTTGTCTTCATCCACGCGGTAATGATCGCGGTGTGGGTCGGCGCATTGTTGCCAATGGCCGCGCTTGCTCGACAGCCGGGCGGTGACGTGAGGACAGCAGTAGCCCGGTTCTCCAGGTTTATCCCTGCGCCTTTGCTTGCCCTCGTTGTAGCCGGCGTAGGTCTGGCAGTCGTTCAGGTCGGCAGACTATCGGCTCTATGGTCTACAGAGTACGGGCGGGTGCTTTTGGCCAAGCTTGCTCTCATGACCTTGTTGTTGTCCCTGGCGGCGGCCAATCGCTGGCTCTTCACCGCCCGCGTTGTGTCCGGCGATGTGGCGACCACGGCTCGCTTTCGCCGCTCGATGGTCGCTGAACTGGTCATCGTCTTGGTGATCTTCGCCGTGGTTGCCTTGTGGCGGTTTACGCCGCCGCCTCGATCACTGGACGCATCGTCTGGGCAGCCCGCGGTCGTGCATCTGCACAGCGGTCAGGCGATGGCGGGTCTTTCGATCAACCCGGCTCAAGTTGGCCCGGTGAGCGTGGTAGTCGAAGTCACGAAGCCCGACTTCACGCCCCTGTCCGCCAAGCAGGTGACGGTGACCTTGGCCATGCCTGAGAGCGGGGTGGAGCCCATTCGGCGGGAGGCTGTGTTCTCAGAGGGTACGTGGGCGGCTGAAGGCTTCGTCTTACCTGTCGCCGGCTCGTGGGACGTGCGCGTCTCGGTGCTGATCACTGACTTCGACAGTGTTCAACTGCAAGGGGAGGTAATGATCGCGCGACCACAGTAGCTTACCCTCTACCTAACTTCGCTGATCCTAATTCTTCCTGGTGTCCGCCGCGTGTCAACGCCGGATCAAAAATGCATCGGCGTTCCGGAGCAAAAATGCATCAGCCGGCCCGGCCGGACGGCTGGGCCGGGAGGCATTTCGGGGTTTTCGATCAGACCTTGGGTTTGTCGTCCGGCGGAGTTTCGTCAGGAAGGCTGCG
>CAMCWB010000126.1 GCA_945882315.1 Bauldia litoralis
GCTCTCAAATCGTGTCTTCGAAAGCTACGATACCATCATCGACGCCGCATGCGAGGCGTGGCAAAGCCTGATCGCCGAGCCGAAAGCCATCATGTCCATCGGAATGCGGGACTGGGCGCATGTCGGTCAGACATAATGACCGTTGGTATAACTTGCTGTCACCGGCCACGGCGCAACAGCGGTCGCGGTCTCTCTTCAATGCATTCGGATCTGGCGGCAGCCCGGCGGTAGTGGTTGCCCATCCTGCAGGGCTAGCGCTGCTAAAGAGCTGGGCTGCCGCATTATGGTTGCGCGGCACTGCAACGTTCCGCAAACCCGCTGTTGCGCCATGCATGCCGTCCTTTCGCGGTCCCCACTCGAAAATTGTGCGCTGAGCCGGCGACCTGGCGTGACACTCACGTAGCGTCGCGAACATTTCTGACGCGCGTCTTAAATTCTGGCTTGGCCGTGGTTTTGTCGCCCTATTCGCCAAATTAGGAGGATTAAATCAATGGTTTTCTCGCGGCTCACTGGGAACCCGCTGAGGAAGCAATGCGTATTATTCGGTATCAAAGGCTCGCTCAGTCCGCTGAACACTTGCCTGCTCCTGAGGCGGTGAAACTTGTCGCGGAGCTTTTGTACGGCCCTGAATGGACCGAGAATTTAGGAAAGGCGTTGTGGCCAACTCTTAAAAAAAGCGGAGGGCAATTCTATAGGCGACGCCTGATCAGCGATCGGGGTCGCATCAAAGTGGACGAGATAAACGTAGGTGCTGGGAAACGGACACGTAAAGGGTACGCGCTTTATTCACGGTCAGCCAAGGCCCTGATTGGCCGGCTACTGGACGGAGGTATAACCGCCGTGGCCGAACCCGTCGGCGGACGATCCGTTAAAATCGATTCAAGCTACGCTGGGGTTATCAGGCGCCAAGTTAATACCCTGCTCACTACGGGTTACATGGAGTTGACGCTTCAAGGGCGAAAGAATTTCGCGTTGATCGTATTTGATCGCACCAGCGTCCTCCGAATTTTTGGTGCTCCGAAAGCACCAGACCCTCCCCCAGATCTCCCTCCTTCCAATTCGCCCTCAAATGCTGCCGATAGGGTGCCCAACCCGATCGAGACTTTGTCAGATGTGTCTGGCGGATCACCCCACGCAATGCCTGCCCAGGCGGTTCAAGATCTGGAGCAATTCGCTCTTGATTTCTTAAGTTGGTCGGAGACCTCCGGCATGAACCGACCCTGCCTCACCAAGGAGGAGCTGGTAGACCGTAAGCAGAGGATTCTCTCCGAACTGCCTGCAGGCGATCGCTCGGCTTGGGGCCGGTACATTTCGAACGCCGACTTCAGGAAAGCGGTGTTAAAGGTATTCCGTAAGAATGACTTAGCTCGTTCGGGGACCGGGGGAAAAAGACAGGCCAATCGGCCGGGCAAAGAGGCTCTCGATAAGTTTTTGCAGCATCGATTGCAATCCCGAACCGACAAGACGGATCTGAGAAAACCGTAGCTCTGGTTACATCGCAATCCCACCGGTAGTCGGGAGAGATGCAGAAGCCGCGGACACGTTTTTGAAATGCAACACCAGTTCGATCGCGACGCACCCCTGCGGCTGTCGCAAGCCGCGAAATCGGCCTTTCCCGACGGATCAATGAAGGCGTCCGGGCTTCGCCGCGAAGCTCGTCGGGGGCGACTTGTTATCGAACGGATTGCTGGAAAAGACTACACAACGCTCGCGCACATTGAGGAGATGAGAAATCTATGCCGTGTCGAAAGAAGGGTGCCCGACTCTGGTTGCGTCCCAGTCGGGAAGGGCGCGAAGCCTGCTTTGTCATCCTCGATGACGGACGGCAGGCCACGGGCTGCACTGCACGCGAAATTGATCGCGCGCAAGAATGCCTCGCGGCGCATATAGCTAAAAAGTATCAGCCGGCGCGGAAAGAGCGTGACATCGACTCGATCGATATTGCGGATGTCCTTTCCATCTACGACGACGATTGCGGTCACCTATCAGCCGATCGGAAAGCCTTTGACGCTCGCCTGTTGCGACTGAACCAGCATTTTGGCGGAAAGGTCCTTAGTCACGTCACTGGTGCCGGCTGTCGAGAGTTTGTTGCTCAGCGAGGTTCTATAGCCAGCGCCCGTCGCGAGCTTGAGATCTTAAGGGCCGCGATCAACCACCATGCGAAGGAAGGCTTTCACCGCGGAATAGTGGGCG
The DNA here is from genome assembly GCA_945882315.1 of Bauldia litoralis. Classification (GTDB taxonomy): domain Bacteria; phylum Pseudomonadota; class Alphaproteobacteria; order Rhizobiales; family Kaistiaceae; genus CAMCWB01. The sequence goes on from CAMCWB010000126.1 coordinate 2,194, forward strand.
TATCGCTTCCCGAGAAGGGCTTACCCCGCGATCGCTGGGTGACACGAGACGAAGCAGCCCGGCTAATCTGGACGTGCTGGCGAACTCGTGAGTTCCAAACGGTCCATCGAGGACCAAAAAAGGGACTCATGAAAGCAACGGGAAAGTTTCCGCTGCGCCATCTTATTCCTTTCATCCTGATCGCAATTTACACGGGCACCCGAAGCTCAGCCGTACTGAGCGCGTCCTACATCTCTGGGCCTGGACGGGCGTGGATGGATCTCGACGAAGGGATTTTCTACAGACTTGCGGAGGGCCGCAGGGAAACGAAGAAGCGTCAGCCGCCGGTGCCTATACCGCCCAGGCTGCTTGCCCATTTCCGCAGGTGGCGGAGGCTCGGCTCATCGACTTTTTGCGTTGAGTGGAATGGCAACCCAGTCGCCTCGATAAAGGTTGCATTCGCAGCGGCTGTGAGGAAGGCCGGGTTGCTTGGCAAGGTGACGCCGCACACGCTTCGGCACACGTCAGCGACTTGGTTGATGCAGGCCGGCGTCGACAAATGGGAGGCCGCTGGCTTTCTCGGCATGAGTGCCGAGATGATTGATCGCGTTTACGGCCACCACCATCCATATCACCTGCAGCATGCCGCTCGGGCGATTGGCTATCGAAATCGCCGGCATGAAACGTTGGCCGAAACGTTGGCGCCGGCGCGACGTAAGCTGTCGCGGCCGGCGCAAGTCGTTGAGAATGTTGGTGGGCCCGGCAGGACTCGAACCTGCAACCAGATCGTTATGAGCGACCGGCTCTAACCATTGAGCTACAGGCCCGGATGGCGATCGATATACAATATTCCGGCCGGTGGGCAAAATAGGGCGGCCGCAATCCCGTCCTAATTGAACGGCAACTCTCGCCTGCATCCGACATGGAGGAATCGCCTGTGAAAGCGCCATTTATCGCCGTTGCCCTGTTGATAGCCCTTGCCGCGCCTGCGGCAGCGCAAGTCACCCCGCCGACCCTCAACGCCAATGGTGAGGGCATCGAAAATGCCGCCCCGGACATCGCGATCGTGACACTAGGCGTCTTGACCCAGGCCGATACGGCGCGGGCGGCGCTCGACGGAAACAATGCCGAGATGGACAAGGTCATCCAGTCGGTCCGCGGCGAATCGATCGCCGACAAGGATATTTCGACCAACGGCTTCTCGATCGGCCCCGTCTATGCCCAGGACCCGACGCCGCGGCCGGACGGCACCCTGCAGCCGCCGAAGATCGTCGGCTACCAGGTCTCCAACCAGCTCCGCGTCGTGATCCGCGACCTCGACAAGGCCGGCACGGTGCTCGACAAGGCGGTGACGGCCGGCGCCAACCAGGCGGCGTCGATCAATTTCGACATCGACGACCGCAAGGCAATCGTCGACAAGGCGACCACGGTGGCGATCGCCGAGGCGACGCGGAAGGCCGAACTGATGGCCGAAGCGGCCGGCGTCCGGCTGGTCCGCATCCTCAATATCAGCGTCGGCGAGGGCGGCGGCATGCCGCGCTACGACATGGCGATGTCGGCCAAGGCGGCCGTGCCGATCATGGGCGGCGAATTGGCGGTGACGGCGAATGCCTCGATCTCCTGGGAGATCGCGCCGAAATAGGCCTTCCTCATCGCGCATAAAAAAGCCGGGCATGTCGCCCGGCTTTTTCATGTCTTGCGCTCCGTCAATATCTATCAGGCGCGAGGGAGAACGGAAAACCGGAACGTCCCTTTTCCTGCCATCGCTCAGATCTTGACGCGGTGCGTGTATTTGGCCGGATCGACCTTCATCAGGCCGAAGGCGTTGAGGCCGCAGATCTTCTCGCGGTCGGACTCGGAGATGCCGTTGGCCTGATAGACATGCTCGACGGGATCATATTCGCCCATGTCGAACGGGTAATCGGTGCCGAGCAGGACGTGGTCGACGCCGAAGGTCTTGATCAGATAGTCGAGCTGCTCGACCGAGAAGACCAGCGTGTCGAAATAGAATTTCCGGAGATAGGTGCTGGGCAACTGGTGGATCTTGTCGCGGCAGTCCGGACGGGCGCCGTAGGCGTGATCCATGCGGGCGAAGTAGTGCGAGGCGAAGGCGCCGCCATGCGAGAGCACAAATTTCAGGTTGGGGAAGCGCTCCATGACGCCGTCGAAGATCAGGTAATGGACGGCGGTGGTCGTATCGAGCGGATTGCCGATGATGTTCAGCATGTGATGCGGCGAAAGCCGGGCGCTCGAGAAGGATGACGGGTGGATGAGGATCGGCACATCCAGCTCCTGCACCGCTGCCCAGAACGGGTCGAGGCGCGAGGCCGAGAGCTCTTCCTGCTCGGTGATGCGGGCGCCTATCTGGAGGCCGCGGAAGCCCAGCTCATTGACGCAGCGCTTCAGCTCCTTGATCGACAGGTCGGTGTCCTGCAGCGGCACGTGGCCGAGGCCGATGTGACGGCCCGGAGCGGCCTTCATGGCGTCCTGGATGCCGTTGTTGATGATCTGCGCCGACTCGTAATTTACCTTCGGATCGATGTCGTAATAGAACTGGCTCGGGCTGCCGCACATCGCGGCGACGTCGACGATCATCTTGTCCATGTCGGTCAGGCGAAGCGGCATGTCGACCAGGTTCTTGGCGCGGTCGATGCCCTGCTGCTTGTTCTGGGCTTCGGATTCGCGCGAGGGCGAGACGGAGATGCGCGAGCCGTCGCCCTTCAGATGCGGCTTGACGAGGTCGTCGGCTGCCGCAACCCGCAGATGGATGTGAAAATCGACGGTGGGGGTCTTGGGGCGCTTCTTCTCCGCGGGATGCGAGCGGCCGGCGGTCGAGCCGTAGGGGCGCATCGGGACATCATGGGTAGCCATTGGCGTTCCTTGATTTTCGGCGGCTTGGAGCAGCCTGCCTTGGTGCTGATCATCGGTGCACCGCCCTTAAAGCCGAATATGGCCGGCGGGGCTAGTTGCCCGGCCGGCCATATCGATGATTTGCGTCGTCGCGTGATGCCGCCGAAAGGCGAGGCCGGGACTATCCCTTGCGAAAGGTGAGGTCCGACATCACCTCGGTGGCGCCTTCGGAGGAGACCTTGTCGGTCACCTTGATGCGGAGCTGGCCCTGGCCGTCATTGGTGATCGCCATCGCGGCCACCCGGTCGCCATTCAGCACCTTCGGCCATGTCACCGTGAGGTTGAGCGTATCGCCCTGGCGCTTGCCGACGAGCTGGGACGTGCCGCCGCGGGCGCCCTCATAGGTGCCGCGATAGATGCCCGTCGCTTCGTCATATTTGAGGTCGGCGCCGATCGCCTTCGAGATGATGATCGCGGCGCGGCAGCTGCCGCCGACCTTCATCCGGTTTTCGCCCTGATCGCCGCCAAGGGTGCATTTGACATTGACCGGGCCGGACTCGGCATTCCGACGGACAGGACCGCCGCCCGACCATTGCCCGTCGAAACGGCTGAGAAAATCACCCTCATCTGCCGCCCGGACCTGGCTTGCGCCAAACGAGCACATGAGCGCCAAAACGCTTGCAGTAACAACGAGCCGCATCATCGAACTCCTTCGAGATTGTCTAATGGTATGAGCCAACGGCTGGCGGCTCCCGTCGTTCCGTCAGGGGAACTCGGAGCCGGAGGCCGGAACCTCACAACGCCGGGATCGGCCTCATACCAACGGTCATTATGTCTGACCGACATGCGCCCAGTCCCGCATTCCGATGGACATGATGGCTTTCGGCTCGGCGATCAGGCTTTGCCACGCCTCGCATGCGGCGTCGATGATGGTATCGTAGCTTTCGAAGACACGATTTGAGAGC
>CAMCWB010000127.1 GCA_945882315.1 Bauldia litoralis
GGACGCCATCACCAAACGGCTGTGGCCATCAACTTAATGATCCGCGCGTTCAACTCCTCATCAGACATATGAGCATATTTGCCGCGGCTGCCAGCCAACACCGGCTTCAGCGACGCGTAGAACGATGCATCGGACGCCGTGACGTCCTCGCCGAACGCCATGGCGACCAGGATGCCGAGAACCCGCTCGAGTTCGGCGTCGGTTAGATCCTCGATGCCCTTCCTGGCGCCGTACATCGTGTCCTCGATTTTGGAGAGGCGCCGGTTCAGAAACCGACTCATCGGACCGACCCGCTTTGCTGCTCGATGGCCGCCAGGCGCACCTCGATGTCGGCGGTCTCAACCGCCCGGCGATAGCCCTCCAGCAGCCCGGCCACGGCCTGGGCCTCCGACGGCGTAAGGTCGCCAGCGGCCACCGCGTCAAGAACCGCGCCCAGAGCCTTCGGGACATCCTGTGGGCCTGCTATTTCTGGCAGTGCGAACGTTACGGGCGCGTCTTTTCGCGGAGGTGCGATACGCTCAAGGCAGAGACGGAGTGCGGTCGTGTCGCCGGCGAGCGCCATGTCCACCGCCTTGCGGGTTAGTCGTTCGGCCTCGCCATCCAGCAGCGCCTCGACGGCCAGCGTCACGCGGTGGCGCGCGCCCTTTGGCTTGCCGGCGTTACCGGGCTTGAACGGCCGGCCACGCGGTTTCTCGGCGGAATTACGCGGCATGTTTTTTCCTTTCGCGGAGATGCCAGACGTTTGTGGCGGGTAGTATGGGCCCGCGTATTCGGCACCTTGGTGGCATGGAGAGTGGCGATCTAGCCATGCCGCACCTCGTTCGCCAGTCGGCGAAGAGCAGCGGCAATGTCCGACTTTTCCTCGTGGAATCGGTCGGGATCACGCGGGCAAGGCCGCAGCCGATCCACGCGTTGGGCCAGTTCCGAAAGCCGGTCAGGCTTCTTATCGGGTGGCCTACCTTCAACCCCGATAAGATCGGTAAGAAGATAAGAAACGCGGTGATTTGTCATTCCGACATCTCGCCGTCTGCGCCTTCACCATCCTCACTTCTTACTTTCTTATCGTTCTTATCGGGGGGTGACTCAGAGAGATCAGTAAGATCGATTCTCATGTGGTGAATGTAGCGCCCACGACCGGATTTCTGCACGTCGCCGGCCCTGGCCATCTTGTAGAGCAGCTGATCGACGTTGTTCCGGGGCATCAACGCCGCCGCGGAAATGTCACGGGGAGTAAGAGGTTTGTCGGCGTCGATAAGAACCGACAAGATCTTCGAGCGCTCATCGCTGCGGCAAACGTCAGCAGTCTCGCCCCTCACCATCCACCGGCAACTTTCGCCATGGAAAATCAGGGCAAGGTCGAGTTCGGCAATATCTCTGCCGCGCCCATAAAGAGTGTCGCCAGCATCCGCACGACGGTTAAGGACCAGGATAGTGTCCGCCGCGCCGGTCAGGCCCAGCGTGCCTGATACCGCATCAACGGGGTCGTCGCTCTCACCCTTGCGAGTGTGATGTACGATCAGCACCGACAGCCCGAACTTGCCCGCCAAGCCGCGCAGGCCGGCAACGGCGTCATAGTCGGTCGCGTAGGTGCTTTTGTTCTCTCTCGGTCCAGGGTGAGCCCGGAACGCTGTCAGAACGTCGACGATTACCAGCACCGGGTTCTGTACCGATCTTGCCCAACGTTCTATTTTCTCTATGCCGCCTTGGTCGGCGCGCGGCCACTCGGTTGCCACGGTCAGCCGTTCGGGCCACTCGCTGCCCAGTCCTATAACCTTGCGGCCACGGTCCTGTAGACGCCTCTGGTTGTCCTCCAAGGCAAGGTACAGCACGTCACCACTGCTGCACACCCGGTCGCCCAGGACGTAGCCATCAAGGGTCGCTGCAACCTGAATGGCGATGTCGAGCGCCAGCCAGCTTTTTCCCAACTTCGGCTTGCCGGCAAGGATGGTAGCGCCTTCGGGCAAGATACCTTGAACAAGCCACTTGATGGGCGGGAAGGGCATTGAGCGCAGTGCAGCGAACGACAGGCCGAAGTCATCCACCCTGGCATCGGAGCGGGCGTAGTTGCGCGAGGTGTGCGCGTTCATGCCACACCTCGCTCAATGGTGTTCGCATTACGGCTCGCCTGATGGTATCGTTTGTGTTGAAGTTGAGCCGCTTCGCTTGCTAATCCTCCGCCGATCCGGGTGCCAGCCCGTGCGGCGGTTTTCTTTTGTGATGGAGGTTCAGTGCGCCCGGACATTTGGGCTGCGGTTCGATTCCGATTTACGGCATCGCATCCATCAGCTGACTTTGGTGGGACACTTGTTCCGAAAACGATAGATATGCTGTGGTAAAAGTGAGTGTCCCACTTGTTGCTAAGATCTTTGTTTCGTTGAATAAGGGCAGTCCGCCCCTGGGCACCATCACTTCTTCCCGATGTGTCCCCAACGCTTCGAAATCCGGCGGTCCTAGCCGAAGCTCTTCTTCTCGTAGATCATGGCGATCGCCGTTCCGTCCCAGACGTAGCAGAGATGCCGTTCCTGCCGGCAGTTCGACAGCAGCCTTGGCCGGAAGACGGCCGCGCACTGCCCGGACGGGTCGCGGACGCTGAGATAGACGATGCCGTCCGATCCCGCCGCCCGGAGCTCCCCGGCAAGCTGCTGCGACACGGCGTAATTCGACGGATGGTACCAGGCCGGATGGCTGTCCCGCATGCCGCGGATGTCGTGCAGGTCGGCCTGCAGGTCGACGGCATAGACGCGCATGTCCAGTTCCTGCGCCGGCTCGTCGGTCGCCGCCATGAACGTCGCGCGGTGATGGCTGGTCTCCGCGACCGCCGTCTCGACCGTCAGGCTGGCGTAGAAGGCGCCGAAGGTGCCGTCGGTGAACCGATCGCCCGTGGGATTGAGATGGGTGAAGGCCGCCATGACCGGCGTCGCCCCCGGCCCCGAAACGCGGTCCTCGGCGGGAACCAGCGACAGCTCCCCCACCTCGTCGCGAAGGCGGTCGTTGGTCATCGCCTCGATCCGGAACACCGCGTCCAGGTCCGCCGGGTCGGCGACCGCCTCGAACAGGGAGATCGGCGGAAACCGGCTGGGGACGATGCGGTAGCAGGGCTGCCAGCGGATGGCGGCGGTTGATATCGAGTCGATCACCCGCGCTGCGCGTCGATGTACTGCCGCACCACATACAGGTCGGCGACATTGCCGGAAATCATGCGGTCCAGGGCCGACCGGCCGCCGAACAGAGCGGCCTTGTTGGGCTTGCGCACCCACTCGTCGGCCGTCCGGGGCAGGAGAATGTGCAGTCCCTTGTAGATGCCCATCACGTAGGAAATCCGCTCGAGCGCGTCCTTGGGAATGGCGGAGACGAGGCCACGCTTCCACGACTGGAAGGTGGACCGGCTATCCAGTCCGAGCAGATGCATCTGCTCCTGCTCCCTGAGCCCCCAGGCGTCGGCAATGCGGAAGAACGTCCTCAGGGCCGGACCCGTGAGGCTCTTCCGATCGAACACCCTGGCTGTGGCGGTTCTGGACATCGTCAACGTTCCTTCACCGACACAATATGTACATGATCTGCATGAAAGTCAATATTATGACAGAAAATGTACAGAACGCCGGACAATTGTTTGGTTACTGCCGCGGTATCCGGCACATTCGCAGCCGAATGATTGCCCGGCCGCGCACGGTCGTTGTTACACTGTCGCATCGAAACCGGGAGGGTCTCCATGCGCCGAATGCTCACTGTTCTGCTTCTGACGTTACTGCCCGTTTCGGCCCACGCCGCCAGCCCGGATGGCAAGTGGCTGTGCAGCTACAAGGACCCGAACCAGAAGCAGCAGGTGAAGCTGCACTTCGTCGCCGGCAAGCTGATCTTCGACCGCGGCGCCGGGCGCGAGATCGTCTCCGACATCGTCATCAGCGACGACTATGTCTTCTGGAAGTCCGGCCTGGAATTCGAGTTCTTCCCGAAGGAGAACCGGATGACGCGCACCACCGGCAACGGCACCGACGAGCTTACCTGCGCCCGGCAACCCTGATCGCGGCTTCCGCGAGGCGTGCCGTTCGCGTCAGGCCTTGGCGAGCAGCCAGGCCTTTGCGAGCAGCTTGGCCCGGCGCCGGTACAGCGCCGCCAGCGCCTGCTCATATTCCGCCACTGTCGCTTCGGCGATCGCCCGCGCCGGTCCCTCGCACTCGGCGAGGATGGCCCGTTGCCGCACCAGGCTGGTTTCGTCGCGCCTGATATAGTCGTCGAGCCGGCGAAGGCCGGCGGACGCCTTGAAGGAGCGGCTGTCGGACCAGGCACTGCTCGACGGCGCCGCTTCGGCGGGCGGCGGGCCGCTGTCCGTGTCCGCGACGATGGCGCGCTCGATCCTGGTCACCGGGAAAACCTTCTGTGCTGCATCGCTCAGAAACAGGTAGGACCGGATGTTGTTCCCGCCATGGCCCGTTGCAGGAAACATCCGATCGCTGGAGCATTTTGATGGGCTGGGCCCGGTGACGAGCACCCTATGGCTCGGGCAGTTCCACTTCCGGCGGATCGGGCCCAAACAGCATCTCGACGCGGTCTTCATCGATCCGTTGCAGCGTGCGGTCGAACGACGCGGCCGCACGCCGCAGGTCCGTCGCGAAGGCGCTGATCCCGGAAAGACCGGACGTGAATTGCGAGAACGACGCGCGCTTTTCCGTCACCGCGGCATCCAGTTCCGTGCTGAGCTGCTGCAAGCTCCTGGTGGTTTCACGCAGGCCCGCGATCTTCGCCGGCAGCTCTTCCGCCGACATGGTCTCCCACTCGCCGGCGAAGCGGTTGAGGTCGGCCATGCCCTCGCGGGCGTCGAGGATCGCCTGCTTATAGCCGCCGCTTTTCCTGACGTAGTCGCCCGAGGCGGCCTCGATGCCCTCGAGCGTGGCGGTCAATTCGGCGATGTTCTCGTCGCTCATGTACCTGGCGGCCGCATCGAGGGTCTGCATGGTCGACGCAAGGATTTCCGCCGCGGAGCGCGACATGCCCGCCACGCCACGCCGCACCGGGATGACCGCGTAGTCCTCCCCATCGGCAGCGACAAGCGGGATGCCTGGCTTGTCGTCGAAGTCGTCATTGAGCAGCTGGATGAATGAAACCCCGGTGAAACCCATGGCCTGGAGCGCCGCGACTGTATCGGTGGTGACCGGCGTGCTGGCATAGGTCCGGATCGTCACCGCGACCCTTCCGGGTTTCTTGATATCCATGGCGATGTCGCGCACCTCGCCGACGAGCAATCCGTTGAAGCGCACCTCGCCGGCCCGCGCCAGGCCGCTTACCGGCCGGTCGAAATAAATGGTGTAATAGCTGTAGTCCTTTCTGAAATCGGCCCGCGCGACGAGAAACAGCGCGACCAGGATCACCGTGGTCACGACCAGCACCACCGCGCCCACCAGGGCATGGAGTTTGCGCTTTTCCATCAGTTGGCCTGGGCCTCCGACCTGATCCGGATGCTGGGGTGAACCGTCGCTGGCAGGCCTGGGAAAACCTGGTCGCCGGTACGCATTTTTCCGCCCCCATCGCCTGCGCTACTATCTTGGGCGTTCCCCGCGCCGTACGATAGGGGAAAATCTGTAAAGGCGGCCGGCAGCCTCCTCGCGAGACGGCAGCCGCGAGCTCCATGGCCAATCTGCGGGCTCGCGGTTCGCTCCACTACATCACGGGCATGTCGCGCACGTTTGATGCCGAATTCGTGATGTCCAACAACTTTGCTTTCGACGGCATCAATACATCGCTTATCCTTGGCCGGCATTAGCCCGAATTATTCATCAGCCGGGCTATTCCGGGTCGGCGAACGTAGCTTAACCTACTGATTTGGCGTAGAGAATAGGTTCTTAGACCACTCTCGAACACCGGACAGAAAGTGCCACGCCCGCCATGGTCGACGATAGCGTTGCTGGTTTTGGATTCCCAGCTATTTGCCGCAAGAGAGTGACCGCGGCGTTCGATGGCGGGCGGCTGACATCGGACGGTGGCGTGCTG
>CAMCWB010000128.1 GCA_945882315.1 Bauldia litoralis
ATGACGCACCCGTCCATATAGCTCCACGCCCTTCATCCCCCGCCCTCCGCCGAACCGACGTAGAGAGCTATCAGCTGACGGACTTTTGCTCCGCCGCAGCCAGACAATCCGGCCGCTTCACTGAGGGATTATTCCTCCGGCGCTTACAGGAAGCTGGCCAAGCCGAAGATTGCCGAGGCGGCGGGTGTCTCGACCAGTACCGTTGCAGAGATGCGGCGGGTCTGGGATGCGCTCGTCAATCAGGGCAGGGACAAGGGCAAGGTCGCCGACATGACGTGGGCTGAAGCGCGGAAGGCACTCAAGGGTGACGACCGCGAGAGCCTGCCCGACTACACCGACGAGATGCGACAGGCGCAAGGGCGTGAGCTTGGGCGACTGTTGAGACGGCAGTATGCGACACGCCTTCGTGCCGATGTTCTGGCCATGGGCATCGAGAGCTATCGAGACGCCCTCGTGCAGGGGCTCATCGAGCAGTGGGCGGAACACGCGGTCGCCTACGTTGACGAGCTACGCGAGAGCGGAGAACTGGCGGTGATCATGCGGGGTGAAACCAACCCCGCTGAGCCGGACCCGTTTTGAGCAAGAATGGCGGTTTCCTGCGGTTGCTTGCCGTACAATCTGTACGGTGATGGCCGCTGAACGGCACTGATCAGACCCCCGTACAAACCCTTGATGCACTTTCTGCACCCCTGTGCCCTCCGAACCCGAGGATTTCTCCCGGTTTCGCCGCGCACTTTTTCACATCAAATCCAACACCCGAAAGACCAATCAAAAACCATGTCCACTTTCTCTTCTTTTCAGATCACTTCCGCGCCGACGCCGGACGAACTCGCTTCGATGCAGCGCCAAGCCGAGGCCCCCCGCATCGCGCAAGAGGCCCGCAACACCGGCGGCGGTAAAAGCCGGATCACCTATCAGGGCGGCGCTCAGACCGTTCAGGACCTTTCCGTCCGACAAGTGCAGATGTCGCGAGTGGTCCCCTCTGACCGCATCGTGATCAACGGCACCGAGACCACCCGAGCCGCAGCCATTGCCGCTGGGGTACTCGTTGACGATAGCGGCGGCGCCAATGCAGACAGCGCGGACCCACTCCCGGCAGGCCAACCCGACGCACCGAAGACCGGCAACGCGGCCGACATTGAGGACGCCGAGCGTGAAGCAGCGCCCGAGGCCGTTGCAGCGGTGCAAGCAGCCGGCGCAGCGATGAACGACATCATCGCGACCGTGGGGCCGACAGCAGCGAACGCCTACCTGCAGGCCGGGGCAAGCGAAGGCGCGATCCCTGAGAACCTCCCCGAGGGCGTCACCCAGGCGCAGGCGGAAGCCGTGATTGATGGGTATATCGCCAGCGCCGGCCACACGCTCGCCGGGGCTGGATCGTCCGTGCCGATGGTGCAGGAGATGCTCACCGAGAACGAGTTGGCGATAGCCCGTCGAGCCACGGTCAGCGGCGACAAGGGCCTGTTGCGGAACCTCGGGCAGCAGGCGCGGACACGGCTCGAGATGCTGCCGACTGAAGCGCCCGATCGCATGGCGCAGTTGCTTGAAGGCATGAGCCCCGGCGACAGGAAGATGCTGTCGCAGCGAGACGGCAAGTGGGTGCTGACAACGCCCTCTGGTCAGATGTCGTGGGGCACAGCCGTGCGACAGGGCCTGATCAAGTTTTAGGGAAGACCCGACAAGGGGCCTCGGCGGGAGACTGCCAGGGCCGGTCCTACCAACACTTGGTAGGAATGGTTGGTAGGAGCTATTTCGGATCGCACCCGCAAGTTACTGATTTGATTGCAATAATCGGGGGTCAGCGGATATTGGCGGAGAGGATGTCTGTCCATGCGACGTGGCACAACATGGCGGGACGAGGCAAGAGGAGCGACCATCCCTAGAGTTTGCTAATTTTATCGTGGCGTAGCGTTGCAAGACGAGGCGAATAAGCGCATTATGAGTTGTGGGTAGAAACGTAGGATATAAACCTATGGCCGGAATTCACAAACTTTCTGCCATCGCAGTCCAGAAAGAGAAAACACCCGGTCGTTATGCCGATGGCGGCGGTCTCTATCTTCAGGTCTCCCGATGGGATGGTGAGACGGTCACCAAGAGCTGGCTGTTTCGATACATGCTCAGCGGCAAGGCCCGCCAGATGGGCCTGGGCCCCCTCCATACCGTCACGCTCGCCGACGCCCGCGAGAAAGCACGGCAGGCGAGGGCGCTTCTCCTTGAAGGTATCGATCCGATCGACGCCCGCCATGGACGCAAGCAGGAGGCAAAAGCCGAAGCCGCGAAGCGCGTCACCTTCCGCGCGGCCGCTGAGCAATTCATCGAAGGCCAGCGCGCTGGTTGGAAGAACGACAAGCACGGCGACCAATGGAAGGCGACGTTGGAAACCTACGCCTATCCGGTAATGGGCGACCTATCGGTTGCCGCCATCGATACCGGGCATGTGCTCAAGATCCTGGAGCCGATCTGGACCACTAAAACGGAAACCGCCTCCCGTGTCCGCGGCCGCATCGAACAGGTCTTAGATTGGGCGACGGTTAGGGGATTTCGCCGGGGAGACAATCCCGCTCGCTGGCGCGGCCACCTTAAACATGCGCTTCCGGAAAAATCGAAGGTTCGGAAGGTCAAGCATCATGCGGCAATGGCCTATGCCGAGCTTCCAGGCTTCATGGAGACGCTTCGCGCCTCTAACAGCATATCCGCGCGGGCAATGGAGTTTACCGTGCTCACCGCCGTTCGGACTGGTCAGACGATCGGCGCCAAATGGTCGGAGATCGACATGGCCTCGAAGGTCTGGACCATCCCCGCCGAGCGCATGAAAGCCGGCCACGAGCATAGGGTGCCTTTGTCACCGCGCGCCATCGAGATCCTGAAGGCGCTTCCTCATGAGAAAGGAAACGACCACCTTTTTATTGGCGTCATGAAGAGCCGGGGGCTGTCCAACATGGCGATGTTGGAGATGCTGCGCGGGTTGACTGAGAACGGCTTTACCGTTCACGGGTTCAGATCGAGCTTCAAGGATTGGGCAGCCGAGCAGACCAGCTATCCGAACGAAGTTTCCGAGGCGGCTCTTGCCCACATCGTTCGTAATCAAACGGAGGCTGCATATCGTCGTGGCGACGTGCTCGAAAAACGTCGCAAGTTGATGGAAGCATGGGCGGGATTTTGTGCTGGCCCAGCTCGTGGTGGAAAAAACGTGAGGCCACTTCGCGCCACCGCTTGACATAGCAAGCGTACCCTGTGTGTTCTTATTTGGGTTTCAGCTGATTCGTGTGTCAGCCACTCCCAAGATTAAACGGCGAGGATGTTTCCTTCGCCCTACCGGCCTTTGCGGCGCCGGGTTTTTCCAAACAGAGTAATCCGATCTCTTGGAGGAATCCGTGTCCGCAGTCGTTGTAGGCACGGATTCCGTTCCCCCCAAACCGTTTGACTTGGAGAATCCCAAAATGCATTCCGATGCATCCCCTGAGACCTTCATCCGTCGCGCCGACATGCAGAGCGTGACCGGATTTGAAATCACTACCATCTATCGGATGATCAAGCGTGGCGAGTTTCCCGCGCCTGTTAAGCTTGGTGCGCGCCGCGTGGCTTGGGCTAGCTCCGCTATCGCCGCATGGCAACGCTCGCGTATCGAGCGGCAAGCGGCGTGACGGCGGGTGGGGCTCAAAAGAGAACCGCCGCAGGTGGCAACCGCGGCGGCTCGGAATCATGGCTTATCTTGTGAGATATCCTATGTCCGAGAATATAGCGCCACAGCGCAGAGTGAACAACTCCTGCCTTTCGACTACGACGCAGTAGATTGCGCGACTGCCGATCAGCTTCGCCGTCAGGCGGAGCGCATGCGCTCGGCTGTCGGGTGCACGACCGCGGCCATCATCGCGATCGGCGTCGAACTCGCGTCGGTAAAGACCCGCTTGGAGCACGGCACCTTCACGCTTTGGGTGGAGGCCGAGTGCGGTTTTACGATGCGGACCGCGGAGAACTACATCCGCGTCGCGACGTTTGCCGCCGACAAAAACGAAATGGTTTCGGTTTTGCCGCCAGCGACGCTTTACAAGATCGCGGCGGAGTCGGCGCCGTCAGATGTCGTGGGAGAAGTGCTTACCAGCCTCAATACGGGCAATCCGCTATCGGCGGTAGTGATCGACGATATGCTGTATAACGTCCGCTTCAAGCAGCGCCGGGAGGCGCTTGAGCGGCGTCGATATAGTCGCCCAGGCAGGAATCCCCCAAGCGAGGAAGCAGAGAAGCGCCGCGAGCGCGAGGCGCAGCGCGCCGAAGACCAGCGCAACCAAAGCACCTACGCGGCCGTCTACCAACTCCCTCTCGGTGAGCTGCTCGACATCCTCGCGGCGGCTCAGTTTTCTGGAGGTTCGGCATGACCGACAGAGATCTGGTGTTAGCGCGCATGCGAATCGGAATAGCGCGGTTGCGTCTCCTTCAGGCTGGCATCGAGGAAGCCGCTGTCTTTCTTAAGGCAGGTCGCGTTTCGCCTTTTGGCGCGGTCGGCATGCTCAAGGAAGCCGGCGCCGCCGAGATATGCGATTTTGTTGAAGGCGACACGGGCTTTCGGCTGATCCAGACGGAGGTGGCATGAACCGCCCCGCATCAGCCGAAGCGCTTCAAAGGCTGGCTGAAGCACCACTGCGCCCGCCGCCGATGGCGGTGCCGAAACTTCCCGCCGGCGGGAAGTTGCTGCCGTTTCTACATGGCGAAGAATTCGTTCGCGGCTTCATCCCGCCAGACTACTTAATCGACGGCATCCTGCAGAAGGGCTTCATCTACTCCAATACCGGGCAGACGGGCGCCGGCAAGACTGCCATTGCGCTTCGTATTGCGCTCAGCATCGGCGATGGCCGCGATCTTGGTGACAGGTTGGTCAAACAGGGCAGGGTGCTCTTCTGTGCGGGCGAGAACCCGGACGACATCCGCATGCGCTGGATCGCCATGGCCGCGGTTATGAACTTCGACCCGGCTGAGGTGGATGTCTACTTCCTCGACGGTGCGGTAAAGATCTCCGAGACCGAGGGCGCTATCCGGGCCAAGATGGAGGCCGTGGGCTCGTTCGAGTGCGTCGTGATCGACACGAGCGCTGCCTTCTACGAGGGGGCTGACGAGAACGATAACGTCGCGATGCTCGCCCACGCTCGACGCCTGCGCTCTCTCACCACGCTGCCCGGTAAGCCGACAGTCCTGGTGAATTGCCATCCTGTGAAGAATGCAGCGGCGGACAATCTACTACCAAGGGGCGGTGGATCGTTCCTCAACGAGATGGACGGTAACCTGACATCAGCAAAGAAAGAGGAAATCAGCGAGCTTCACTGGCAAGGCAAATTCCGCGGTCCTGACTTTAGCCCGATCGCCTTCAAGCTCCAGCCGGTGAAGACGCCGACGCTCATCGACAGCAAGGGTCGCCAAGTGCCGACCGTCGCCGCTGAGCCTATTACCGCCTCGGAAAAGACCGAGATGGAATTGACGGCCCGCAATGACGAGGACGCCGTCTTGCTCATGATGGATCGTCATGACGGGGCCTCGCTCAGCACCATCGCCGAATTGCTGGGATGGCTGGACGGCGGTGGCAAGGCCTACAAGGTCAAGGTGCAGCGGATCGTAAAGAGCCTTGCACGTGATCGCCTTACGAAGTTAGAGCGCAAGAACTGGATCGTAACAGACAAAGGTCATGCGACCGCCAAGAAGCTGTTACGGGCAGCGTAACAGTTTGGCGGAATTCTGCGGTTTTGAGTTGTTACGGCCGGAGCCCCGTTTTCAAGCCGTAACAAAAGCCCGCAGTTCCTGATCGTTGACGGCGCCAAGGGGCTCGACGCGGCGATCGCCAGGATTTGGGATGGGGTGCCGGTCCAGCGCTGTACGGTCCACAAGCACAGGAACCTGCTGGCGAACGCCCCCGAGCGCCTGCACGAGGAGATCAC
>CAMCWB010000129.1 GCA_945882315.1 Bauldia litoralis
AGGCCGCTCACAATGTCACCGCCCTTGTCGTCAGGATTTTCCGCTCCGCTGAACGCCGTTGGCGTATTTAAATTGGCTTCCCCAAGGTGCTCACTGTCGCACATATGAGCCCCTTCGGGTTTTCTGCGGTTTCAGTGAGCACCTTGAAAGATGCTCACCAGAATGGCGGAATTCTCGAAGGGGCTCACCCTAGGAGAAGTGAGCACCTTCGCTCGTTGGCTTGTTGGGGCATGGCCCATTCCAAGTCGCCGTCGAGCGTCACCTCGGCATTGCCGGCGACCGGCACGGCTTCCCGCTGCATGTCTTCGCTCCGCCTGGCGGGCTGAGGTGCATGGGCGACTTGGGCATGAGGTGGAACCTTTGGACTGGCGCGCACCCTTCCCCCGCCTCCGACCTAGCCAACGCTATGTCCGCCTTCGTAGACGTGGACATGTTCGACAGTCATGCTTTGCTGGCCCTTTTCAAGATGACGATTCAGGGGCTTCGAGCAACGCGCCCATAAGCGTCTTCGTGCCGACATAAAGAAGATTCGAGCTGAGCGATGCCGGCAAGGCCGAAATGCGGTGCTTTTGGACCAGGCGATTTGGAATGCCGTTCAGTCCCGGGCTAGGTTCACCGATTGGACGCCACACGGCTAATAAACAACGAAGGCACATTGCGGGGGAGTGTAATGGAAGCGGTAGGCACGTTCGACTTCATCATCGTCGGGGCGGGAAGCGCAGGCTGTGTGCTTGCCAATCGGCTGAGCGCAAGCGGCCGCCACACTGTGCTGCTCCTCGAGGCGGGCGGACCGGACAACAGCCCGT
Source organism: Bauldia litoralis (assembly GCA_945882315.1). Lineage (GTDB taxonomy): Bacteria > Pseudomonadota > Alphaproteobacteria > Rhizobiales > Kaistiaceae > CAMCWB01. Next base: position 807 of record CAMCWB010000129.1, read on the forward strand.
GGATCCATATTCCCCTCGGCTACGGGAAGCATTTCGCCAATCCCAACGTCAACTGGCTCTATACTTCCGAGCCCGATCCGGCGACCGGAGGCCGGAGAATTGCTCAGCCGCGCGGAAAGGTGCTGGGCGGATCATCGTCGATCAACGGCCTCGTCTACATGCGCGGCCAGCGGGAGGATTACGACCATTGGCGGCAGCTCGGCAACAAGGGCTGGGGCTATGAGGATGTCCTCCCATATTTCCGCAAGAGCGAAGACAATGAGCACGGTGCCAATGACTATCATGGCTCGGGTGGCGAGTTGGGAGTCAGCGATGCGCCGATCCGCCACCCGCTCTGCGACGCATTCATCGCTGCAGCCGAGGCCTGCGGCTACCCGCGCAATCCCGACTTGAACGGCGCCCAGCAGGAGGGATTCGGCTACGTCCAGGTGACAGAGCGGCGCGGCCGGCGAGCGAGCGCCGCGGTCAGTTTCATCAGGCCCGCGAGACGGCGCCGCAACCTGAAAATTGTAACGGGCGCCCATGCGACGCGCGTCCTGTTCTCGCAGAAGCGGGCAACAGGCGTCGAATGGAGGGAATTGGGTCGAACCTCGAGCGCGTTTGCCGGACGCGAGGTGATCCTCGCCGGCGGTGCATTTAATTCACCCCAGTTGTTACAGCTCTCCGGAATTGGCCCGGCCGGGCTCTTACGCCAACTCGGCATCGACGTCGTTGTCGACAGCCCCGGCGTCGGGGCGAACCTGCAGGACCACTACAACGGCCGGCTGGTGTACCGGACCAGGAGTCATGACACGCTGAACGACGTCCTCAAGAGCCGCTGGCGCATGGCCTTGGAGGGAATGCGCTACGTCACCAGGCGACGCGGCTTTCTGACGCTCAGCACCTCAGTCGCAGCGGGCTTCCTGCGCTCCGATCCTTCGGTTGCCAGTCCGGACGTGCAGGTCGGCATCGCACTGTTCAGCGGGGACAAGGCCGGAGATTCGCTGCACGACTTTTCCGGCATTTCAATCATCGTCAGGCACTTGCGGCTTTTGAGCCGCGGCGACGTCATGATCGCGAGCAAGGATCCGCTGGCGCCGCCGACAATCCGGCCGCGCTACCTGACCGTTCAAAGCGACGTCGATGGTCTTGTTAAAGCAATGATGATCGGCCGCAGGATCATGGAGGCGCCGCCCATGCGGACGCATATTCTTGCCGAGCACTATCCGGGGGCTGGATGCGTTAGCGAGAGCGACATGGCCGACTTCGTGAAAAGCCGCGGTGGCATCAGCTTTCATCCTGCAGGTACTTGCAAGATGGGCAACGGTGCCGACGCGGTGGTCGATGACCAGCTGAAGGTGCGAGGGGTCGATTGCTTGCGGGTGATCGACGCATCGATCATGCCGACGCTGGTTTCCGGCAACACAAATGCGCCCAGCATCATGATCGGGGAGAAAGGTGCCGACATGGTGCTCGCCGACGCCGCGGCCAGCGGATTCGATCATTCCGGTTCATAGCCGCAGGAGCGGCGCTGGCGACCTCGATTGCTCGCGGAGGGCGATCGGCTCACGGGCGGCAAGTTGTCGAGGATGACGAAGTCGCCGGGCTTGAGAACTGGCACCAGGACCTGCTCGACATAGGCGAGGAAGGCTTGGCCGGTCATCGCGCCGTCGATGGTCATTGTGGCGACGACGCCGTCGATGGTGAGGCCGGCCACGAAGGTCGTGATCTTCCAATGGCCGTGCGATATCGAGGCGCGGCAGTGCTCGCCTCTGGGCGCGAGGCCATTCATGCGGGCCATCCTGGTCGACGTCCCGGTTCCATCGATGAAGATGAGGCGTTCGGGATCGAGGTCCGGCTGCGCGTCGAACCAGGAGCGCCGCCGGCGCGCTACGTCGGGCGGGTCCTGTTCGGCGGCTGGCGCGGCTTCCGAATAGCGGGTCACCGTCGCGTCGTCGAGGCGCGTGCAGGCGCAATCGACGATGCAAGGGAAGGCCCGCGGACGGCTCTCCGCGACCGCATCCTCGAGGTCGAAGATCACGGCGTCGGCGTCGCTCGCGGCGGCCTTGTCGAGTTTTTAAGCGTCGATACCGGGGCTAAAGAGAAAGGAGCGGAGGTAGCCTGCAGGCCACTTGACTGAGGGTAGTTCGGTCAATCGTAGACCTCCCGCTCCAGCACACGGCCGTCATGACCGGGCAGCATGACGACGTTGAGCTTCGCCAGCTCGTCATAGGTCCGGTGCCAGGCCTCGACGTCGGGCGTCGGTCCTGACGGGATGCGCTTGTCCCAGTTCTCGTCGAGGTCGATGTAATCGCCGGCAAGCAGATAGGTCACGTCCTTGCCCTCGACGAGAAGCGACTGGTGTCCGGGGCTGTGGCCGGGCGTCAGGATCGCCGTCAGGCCCGGCGCGATCTCGTGGCGGCCGGAGACGATCTTCATCCGCCGGATGAAGGGAAGGAACGGCGCACCGGTGGTGAACTCATAGACACGGTGATCGAAAGCCGGCGGATAGACGCCGTAGCGAAGCTCGATGTCCTGGACGAGGAAGGTCGCGGCCGGCAGGAGCGGCAGGCCGCCGATATGGTCCCAGTGGAGATGGGTCAGGATCACGTCGGTCAATGCGTTCGCGTCGACGCCATGCGCTGAAAGAAGATCGACCAGATCGTGCTCGGGGGTTTTCTCCAGAGCCACCTTGTGAACCCGCGCCGCATGTTCGGTGCTCTCGGGCCCGAGATCGACGAGAATTGTCCGTTCGCCGTCGCGAAGAAGCCAGGCAAAGCAGGCGAGGTCGACGAACTCGCCCTTGCCGTGCTGAAAGGTGATCGCCTCTTTCGGGCGGTGCCGCAGCCAGCCGAGATTGAGAGGCGTGATGGACCAGCTCATGCGTCGTTCCCTTCTGTCTTTTATGCGGCGCGCGATTTGCTGCGATCGCGCCGGAAGCGCTGCGCCTGCTTCAGTTCGTGGGTGTAGGGGCCGAACTCGACCTCGAGATTCATGCGGGGCGCATTGTGGAACTGCGTCTCGATCATGCGGCGGCGCGCCTGGACCTCGTCCTGCATTTCCTTGGCGGAGGGCAGGTCGCAAATGGCGAGCTCGATGTTGCGCGCCCATATCGCCTGCTGCTCGTAGACCGGATTGGACGCCCAATCGAGATTGAAGTAGCCGACGAAATAGAGTCCGGGCAGGTTCGGCGGAACGACGCGCTTGTAAAGCGGCAGCACGGTATCGTTGTTGCCGAGGAGCGCCGGATCGAGGAAGGGAAACTCGACGGTATAGCCGGTGGCGGCGATGACCGCGTCGAACTCCTCCGAGGAGCCGTCGTCAAAACGGATCGTTTTTCCCTCGATCTGCTTGATGCCGCCCTTCAGGACGACGCGGCCATATTTGAGGTGGCTCAGGAAGAACTGGTTTGAGATCGGATGGCCCTTCTTGTCGGGCAGTTTGATGCCGTAATCCGACATGCGGCCCCACACCATGCGGACGACGATGCGGTTCAGCGTGCGCGACAGCCAGGTCTTGGCGCGGAGCGGCAGGAATTTCAGGTCGTGGACCCGGCCTGCCATCCGCGTCAGCGGATAGCCGAAGGCGTATTTCGGCCAGATGAAAGCGCCTGTCCTTGCCGAGACCACGACGCGCGCGCCGACATGGGCGAGATCGGTCGCGATATCGAGTGCCGAATTGCCGAAACCGATGACGCAGACGCGTTCATCGATGAAGGGTTTCGGATCGCGGTAGCTCGCGGCATGGATATAATTTCCGGTGAAGTTGCCGGGCAGCTTCGGCCAGCGGGGCTGATGCAGATGGCCGGTCGCAACGATGACAGCCTGGAAGCGACGGGTCTCCGCATTGTTGATCTCGACGTCCCAGCCGCCTTCGGGCAGCGGCGTCAGCTTGGTGACCCGGCTGCCGAAACGGATCAGCTTGTCGACGCCGAAATTCCGCGCATAGCCGCGAAGATATTCGAGCATCTCGCTGTGATGGGCGTAGTCCTTGACCCCTTTTGGGAAAGGATAGTCCTTCAACTGGGTCAGGTAGGTGTCGGTGTTGATGTGCAGGTTCCTGTACGCGACGCCGAGGCCGTTGTCGTTGTCGATGTCCCACAGGCCGCCGATATGCGTACCGAGCTCGAAGACCGTGACGGCGAAACCCGCCTGGGCCATGGTCTTCGCGGAGATCAGTCCCGCGGCGCCGGCCCCGATGACGGCGATTTTCTTTGCGCTTGCGGTGGCTTGAGTTTCCCCCATTTTCTTATCCTCACGCGCTCTCGCTGCAGGTTGAACAGTATTATTCGGCATCCGGTGGCCGGGCTTGTTGCGCTGAGATTGTCGGCAGCAGCAGGCATTTGCAAGCCCGGACCGTGAGCATCTCGTAGCTACCTGGGCTGCTTTGCCACAAAGCTGGTGACGCCAGCGCTTTCCGCTTCAGGGATTTCGATTTCGTCTTCATCAAGACGCACCTCACCGCCGGCGCTAGAGGTGGCTGCGGCCGCAGTTCGGCGATCAGCCCGCTGAATCTCGCCCAACAGCATTCTCGATACGGCGACTTCGGCCATCTGGATGGGAACGTAGCGGCCCTGGCTGACGAGCTTCGCGCCGACCATGATCAGGCTTCTCCCCAGGCTGTCAGCGACCACTCTTGGATCGGCTCCGGCGTCGGAATGAGGCTCGAGAGTACAACTCTTTTGTTCAGTGCGATGCCAGGCCGTGACGATCGATCTGGATATAAAAGGCCGGCGGCTCGTTGAAGAGTTAATCGGTGGTTGTGCGCGCGAATGAGATTTGAGACGCGCTTCCGCGCTTGAAGGTGCTCATGTCTCACAGGTGAGCCCCTTCGGCCGCAGCATGTCGGGGCATGGCCCATTCCCAGCCGCCGTCGAGCGTAACCTTCGATGCCTTTACGCCAAGCTTTTCCTTAGCCCGTCTGACCGTGGGCCAAGCGACTCCGGCCGAGTTTGCTTCGGCCCGGATCTGAACAGTCGCTTTGGGACCGTCAGCGAGGACCTGCTGAAGGAAGTCCTCCGCTTCATTCCG
>CAMCWB010000130.1 GCA_945882315.1 Bauldia litoralis
TGTCGAACCGTGTGTTCAAAACCTACGACGAGATCGTTGCCCTGTGCTGTGACGCCTGGAACAACCTTATCGATCGACCTTGGAAGATCATGTCCATCGGAATGCGTGACTGGGCACATCGGTTCTGATCAGTGCGGGCTGGTATTAGAGGCGTAAAAAACTGGTGCCGCTGCTTATTCGTGGTTGGGGGGCGTTGCCGTCGCGGTGAGGCGGGGAATCCGGCAGTCTGCGCCGCAATTCCGCTTTCGGCCCGTCTTTGTCGAAAGGCCCGTCTTTCTCAAAAGGGAATGTCGCGATGAGCAATGACAGGATTGCAGTACTGGCCCGCCAGCTTCTCGACCTCGACGAGGGCGAGTTGAAGCCGCGGGAGAAGGCAGTGATCGAACGGGCGGCGCGCCGGCTGGCCGTGTCGCGCGACATCGACGACGACTACGACAAGCAGTCGACCTTCGGCCAGCGGCTTGCCGACCGGGTGGCGGCGGTCGGCGGCTCGTGGGGCTTCATCATTTCCTTCGGCGTGGTCATGGCCGCTTGGGGGCTGTCGAACACGGTGATCCTCGGCTCGGACGCCTTCGACCCCTATCCCTTTATCTTCCTCAACCTGATGCTGTCTCTGCTCGCCGCGATCCAGGCGCCGGTCATCCTGATGTCGCAGAACCGCGAGGCGGCGCGACCGCATCGTCGCGGCGCATGATTATGAGGTCAATCTGAAAGCCGAGATCGAGATCGCCGCCCTCCACGAGAAGCTCGACCATATCCGCGCGCATGAACTGGCGACGCTGATCGCGCGAGTGGAGAAGGCGGTCGAGGGGCGGGGGTAGTGGCGGGCTACTTCTTGTCCGCGTCCATCAAATCGACGAAGCGCTCGAACAGATAGCGGCTGTCGCGCGGGCCGGGCGAGGCTTCGGGGTGGTACTGCACCGAGAAGACCGGCTTGTCCTTGAGCCGCAGGCCGCAATTCGATCCGTCGAAGAGCGAAACATGAGTCTCTTCAACGCTGTCGGGCAGCGTGCTCGTGTCGACTGCGAAGCCGTGGTTCATCGAGGTGATCTCGACCTTGCCGGTCGTCAGATCCTTCACCGGATGGTTCGCCCCGTGATGGCCCTGATGCATCTTCTTGGTGGTGCCGCCGAGCGCCAGGCCGAGCATCTGATGGCCGAGGCAGATGCCGAAGACCGGCTTGCCGGAGTCGATCACTTGCCTGATTGCCGGCACGGCATATTCGCCGGTCGCGGCCGGGTCGCCGGGTCCGTTCGACAGGAAGATGCCGTCGGGTTTGTGGGCGAGGATTTCCTCGCCGGTGGCGGTCGCCGGCAGCACGGTGACGCGGCAGCCATGATCGGCAAGCAGCCTGAGGATGTTGCGCTTGATGCCGTAATCGACGGCGACGACGTGATGCTTCGGCTTTTCCTGCCGGCCATAGCCTTCGCCCCAGACCCATGAGGTCTCGTCCCAGCCATAGGTCTGGCCGGTGGTGACGTCCTTGGCGAGGTCCATGCCTTCGAGGCCAGGCCAAGCCTTGGCTTCCGAGAGCAGCTTGGCCTGGTCGAAGGTGCCGGACTTGTCGTGGACGATGACGGCGTTCGGCATGCCCTTTTCGCGGATCAGGCCGGTCAGCGCCCGCGTATCGACGCCGGCGATGCCGATGATGCCGCGAGCCCTGAGCCACTGGTCGAAATGGCGGGTGGCGCGGTAGTTGGACGGGTCGGTGATGTCGGTCTTGACGACGCAGCCGCGCACGCCCGAAGCGGCGGCCATGTTGACCGTCTCGATGTCCTCGTCATTGACGCCGACATTGCCGATATGCGGGAAGGTGAAGGTGATGATCTGGCCGGCATAGGACGGGTCGGTCAGGATTTCCTGGTAACCGGTCATCGCCGTGTTGAAGCAGACTTCACCGACGGCCGAGCCCTCGGCGCCGAGGCCGAAGCCCTCGATCACCGTTCCGTCGGCGAGGATGAGGAGGGCGGTCGGACGCGGGTCCTGCCAGCCAGCCATCTTGTTTTCCGCTTTCTTTGGAACCACATAGCGTCATGCGCCGCGTGCGGCCCATGTGACGCGGCAGAGGCTGCCGAATACGCCGGAAACTAGGGATCGCGGCTTTTCGCGTCAACTATGGACTGAAAAATTTAGTCCTTAAACTTCAACGGCTTGAAGTTCCGATGAAATTTGCGCCGGCGTGGGCCGAGGTCTATCCTCGCGCCATTCCGTCTAAGGAGACTGATGATGTCGATGCGCGAGCGGTTCACCGCTGCTCTGAAAGAGGCGATGCTGAAGCAGGACAAGGTCCGCACCGGCACGCTTCGGCTGATCAATGCCGCGATCAAGGATCGCGACATCGCGGCGCGCACCGCCGGCAAGGACCCGGTCAGCGACGACGAGATCCTGGAAATCCTCGGCAAGATGATCAAGCAGCGGCTCGAGTCGACCCGCATGTATGAGGAGGGCAACCGCCTCGATCTCGCTGAGCAGGAGCGCGACGAAATCATCATCATCAAGCAGTTCCTGCCGCAGCAGCTCGGCGAGGACGAGCTCCGCTCGGCCTGCGCCGACGCGGTCAAGGCGACCGGCTCGCAGGGTCTTCGCGACATGGGCAAATGCATGGCCGAGCTCAAGGCCCGCTATGCCGGGCGCATGGATTTCGGCAAGGCGAGTCAGGTCGTTAAGGAACACCTGCAATAGTTTTAACCACTGATTCGGCGGCGAATTTGCCCGATTCTTTCCCGGCTTCGCCCCAGAAGCGGCCTTGTTGCGTCATGTTTCTTCCTCATTACCACCCCTTATTCTGACCGTCTGATTGCAGGCGAGGGTTTAGTGTCATGGCGAGCGAGCGGATCGATCCGGAGTTCAGGGACGCAGTCGTCACCTATTCCCGGCTCCCATCGCGGGACGAGGATTTCGAAAGCGACGTCGTCGCTGCCGGCCGGCGCGAGCCGACGCTGGACGCGGCCGAAATCCATGTCCTCGACCCGCATGACGATGTCGATCGCGGCTTTGCCGTCCGGTCCGAGCGCCGCGGTGTCGCCGAAGACATCGCTTCGCCCGCTGATCTCGGCCTCGAGGAAAAGCGCTCGCCGGTAACCCGCATCGTTTTCGCGACGGCGGCGCTGGCGATCGTCGTCGGCGTCGGCGTGCTTGCCGCGACCGTCGGCATCGCCACGCTCACGCCGAGCCGCACGCCTGTCGAAACCGCCGCCAGTGCGCCGCCGGTTCTGGCCGCTGTCGATCCGGAGGCTGTGCCCTCCTCCGGCGTTCGCGAGATTCCGCTGGCCACCGAGTCGGCTGCCGTGGCGCCCAAGGATGTCGCGCCGCCGGTGCCGCGGGCGCGCCCCGAAGACGCGGCGGTTGCCAGCGTTACACCCAAATCCGAAAGCGTTGCGCCGAAGGCCGAGCCGATCCCGGCCGGGGCGCCGCTGAAGCCGACCGTCGCGACGCTGCCGCCGCCGTCTGCTCCGGTGCCGGTCAAGGCCGCCCCGGTTCCCGTGCTGCCGCCGCCGACGGCGAAAGTCACCTCGGCTTCGGCTGATGGCGACAACACCGATGCGCTGATCAGCAACATCGAGCAGACGCTGGCCAAGCGCGACAACACACCGATGGGCGCCCCTCCGGGGACGCTCGATCCGCATGGGATGGAAGTCCTGCCGGAAGGCCCGATCGCGATCCTGCCGCCGCCGGCCTCGATGGCGCCCGGCTATCCCTCGCCGCAGAGCGCCTATCCGGGCCCGTCTGCACAAGGCGCCTATCCAGGCGCGGGCGCGCAGGGCCAGACCTATGACGTGCTGCCGCCGGCGCCGGTCACCGACAATGGCTATGGCCGCACCTATCCCGACGGCGCCCCGGTCTATCCTGCGGATGCCTATCCATTAGGCCCGATGCCGCCGGCCGAGGTCCCCTACGGCTATCCGAGCCGGCCGATGGATTACGAGGTCATCCCGGAAAAAGAGCCGGGCCTCCTCCGCCGCACCTGGATGCGCACGGCAGACGCCGTTACCCGCGTCTTCTCGCGCGACGATCGGTAAGCGACCGAGCTTCCAGCCCATCCTCCAAGCTCCGCTCATTCCGCGCCAAGCGGGAATCCAGGGCGGAAAACTCCGAATTCGTGATCCTGGGTCCCCGCTTCCGCGGGGACGAGCGGTGGATACGCATTTCGCTGGAATGACGGTACTGGCGTCCTACCGCGCCAGCCACTGGATCTGCGGCCGCGACGATTCCGCGAACCATGCCGAGAGCGGCACTTTCCGCTCGATCTCGACGATCGCCTCGCAGAGCAGGTCCAGATACATCCGCGCATCGCGTTCGTTCGGCTCGAGCGGGACGTCCTCATGGACGAGCGTCACCTGCGTGTCGCGCAGCCAGTCGAGGTCGTTGATGCACTCGCGGAACGCATCCCAGTTGTTTCCGAAATGCTCGGGAAAGGAGAGCGCGTCGGACAGGAGGGCGAGGAGCGCCGGCTTGTCCTTGATGCCCGCCGGCACCCTGACGATCCGCCCCGGCGCAAAGATCGTGGATGGGGCTCCGTCGTAGAAATCCAGGGCGTCAAACGTCACGTGCGACTCTATCCATCCAGTTCGGGATAGCACCTGAATATCCTATGCTCGTTGAAGGGCAACCGCCGATCGCTCGCGAGATATTTTGAAAGCCGCGGCCGCTCCGCGACGCGGTCGTGCAGGGCGACGATTCGCGGCGTCTTCTTCAGCACCTTCTTCGCACCTTTCGGGAAGGCGTAGCGGACGCCCTCGACGACGTGGAAGAGCGAGAGGTCGGCATAGGTTGCGCGCGCGCCGACGAGATATGTGTCGCTCTTCGGGTTGGCTTTGAGGATGTGCTCGAACCAGCCCAAGAATTTCGGCAGGCGCGATTTCAGGAAGGCCTCCGAGCGCTTCGCCGATTCCGCCTTCTGGTCCTCGTAATAGAAATCGACGCCGAGCGGATGATGCGTGTCATGCGCCTCGACGACGAGGTCGGTGATGGTGAGCTGGATCTGGTGCGTCCACATCCGCGCCGCCGCGGCCTTCGGCGCAAGGTTCAGCTTGTCGCCCAGATGGAGGAGGATGTTGGCGGTCTGCCCGATGATCCGCTTGCCGTCCTTGAGGAAGGGCGGCGCGAAGGGTGGGGTGGCCGTTTCCTTTCCCTCCAGAAAGGGCTTCATGGCCCCGATGCCCTGCTCGCGGACAACGTCGACATAATCGGCACCGGCATCTTCCAGCGCCAGGCGGACGAATTCGCCGCGTCCCGCAATGCCCGGCCAGTAATAAAGCTCGTATGTCATGGCCTTCTCCTTAGCTCTTGCCCCAGTTTAGCACCCGGCGGCAGGTTCCAATGCGGTTGTGACTAGAGCATTTTCCGATCAACTTGCGTCGTATCCGGCGGCTTCGAAGTAGGCTCTGCAATCAGCAGGGGTGAAGCGTTCGATGGCGGATGCAATGGCGCTCCACAGGTCGGGGATGGTACGTGCGGCAGCGGCGCGGAGAATGGCCTTGAACTTGGAGAAGGCCATCTCGATCGGGTTGAAGTCGGGCGAGTAGGCCGGCAGGTAGAGCAGCGCCGCGCCAGCCGCTTCGATCGCCTCGCGCACACCGTGGACCTTGTGGGCAGGAAGATTGTCCATCACGACCACGTCGCCGGGCACCAACTCGGGCACGAGGACCCGCTCGACATAGGCGCGGAAGACATCCCCATCCATGGGACCGTCGATCACCATCGGGGCCGACAGCCGGTTGACGCGCAGCCCCGCCGTGAACGTCGTCGTCATCCAGTGGCCGTGGGGGACGGAGGCTCGGCAGCGCTCTC
>CAMCWB010000131.1 GCA_945882315.1 Bauldia litoralis
AAGTTCTCGCAGAGCCGGCCCGTCAAAATCATCCCGTAGCGAAATCACTGCTGCCATCGTGAACCTCCTTGGTTCACCTTATCGATTCAGACTTTCCGCGATTCGGAAATCCCAATGTGAGTCTCGATCAGTGCTGGCTGGTATTAGCCCCGACTTGATCGGGGCGTAATCCGCCAACCAATCGGCGGATTACGCCTTCGGCTAATCCGCCCTACAGCTCGGAAAACTTCAGGGCGTCGCGGCGATCTCGATGCGGCCGACGAGATCCAGCGTGCCCGGATCGAAGAGCAGCACCAGCGTCCCGGCGAAATGCTCGTAGGTGAGCACGATCCGGTCGCCCGCGACGGTCGAGGCCATGAGCCGCGCATCGGCCGGAATCGACGCCTGCGCCTCGCGAAGCACCGCCTGTTTGTCGGCTTCTGACAACGAAGCGGGCTGGGAGGTCGCCTGCGCGGCAGTCGGCGGCGCCACAGCGGCCGGCGGAACCTGCACCACAATGGCGGGCGGCGGCGCGATTGTCGCCGTCGGGACCGCGGCGGAGGGCGCGACCGGCTGAGGGGCCTTGTCGTCCATCGCGTTGATTCTATAGATGATGGCAAGGAAGACGGCGACGATGCCAAGGCCAAGCGTCAGCCCCGCAATCAGCATGAGACGCTGGAGGCGCTGCTGAACGCGGGCTACCGCGGGGTCCAGCGGTTTTTCGTCGATTTCGTCTAGTGCAGGATTGAGCATGAAGGCCGGTGACGCCGAACGTGTCGAACTGATCGTATCGAAAGCCGATGCCGGCTCGCGGCTCGACACCTACATTGCCGGTGCCGTAGCCAGTCTGAGCCGTTCTCGCGCGAAGGCCCTCATAGAGGAAGGCCACGTCTCGATTGGCGCCGCGACGATAGTGGAGCCCAAAAGGCCGGTCAAATCGGGCGAGCACCTGGTCATCACCTTGCTGCCCGCGATTCCGGCGACGCCGCTGGGCGAAGCGATCCCCCTGACCATCGTCTACGAGGACGACGAACTGATCGTCATCGACAAGCCGGCCGGCCTCGTCGTCCATCCGGCGGCCGGCAATCACACGGGAACGCTCGTCAACGCGCTGATCGCCCATTGCGGCGACAGCCTTTCCGGCATCGGCGGCGTCGCCCGGCCGGGCATCGTCCACCGCCTCGACAAGGACACCACCGGCCTGATGGTCGTCGCCAAGACCGACCGCGCCCATCGCGGGCTCTCGGCACAGTTTGCCGATCACGGCCGCACCGGTCCCCTGGAGCGCGGCTACATGGCTCTGGTCTGGGGCGTGCCCAATGTCAGCGAAGGTACCATCGACGCGCCGCTCGACCGCTCGAAGTCGAACCGCGAAAAGATGCAGGTGGTGAAGTCGGGCGGCCGCGAGGCGATCACCCATTACCGCGTCGACAAGAAATATGGCGCCAAGGGCAAGGACATCGTCGCCTCGCTGATCGAATGCCGGCTGGAGACCGGGCGGACACATCAGATTCGCGTCCATCTGGCGGCGATGGGCCATCCGCTGATCGGCGACCGGACCTACGGCTCGGGCTTCCTGACCAAGGCGGCGATCCTGCCCGATCCCGCCCGCGGCCTTGCCGCCGAGTTCCCGCGGCAAGCATTGCACGCCTGGCTCCTCGGCTTCGAGCACCCGGCCAGCCACGAGGAAATGCACTTCGAATCCGCCCTGCCGAACGACATGCGGGCCCTCGCAAACGCTCTCAAGGCCCTCTGAAATCTAGGCTTTCCGGCCTTTGACGCAGGGGCGTGAATTCGCCGGAATCATACCTATATGAATCCTTTGCCGCGGGCTTTGACGGACGCGGCAACCGGGCCTGCCGGATTGGCCGGGGGTTTCGGAAGGAAAGAAAGGGGCGCTACCATGGCCCGTTCCAGTCTGCCTGCCATCGCCGCCGGCGAAAGCGGCTTGGCGCGATATCTCACTGAGATTCAAAAGTTTCCGATGCTCGAGCCGAACCAGGAATACATGCTGGCCAAGGCTTACAAGGAGCATGGCGACCGCGATGCCGCGCATCAGCTCGTGACCAGTCATTTGAGGTTGGTTGCGAAAATTGCAATGGGCTATCGCGGCTACGGATTGCCGATCGGCGAAGTCGTTTCGGAAGGCAATGTCGGCCTCATGCAGGCCGTCAAACGCTTCGAGCCGGAAAAGGGCTTCCGCCTCGCGACCTACGCCATGTGGTGGATCAAGGCTTCGATCCAGGAATATATCCTGCGGTCGTGGAGCCTCGTGAAGATGGGGACGACCGCCAACCAGAAGCGGCTGTTCTTCAACCTTCGCAAGGTGAAGAGCCAGATCCAGGCACTGGAGGACGGCGATCTTCGTCCCGACCAGGTCAAGGAGATTTCGACCAAGCTCGGCGTGAGCGAGGAAGAGGTCATCTCGATGAACCGCCGCCTCGGCGGCGACGCGTCCCTGAATGCGCCGTTGCGCGCCGATTCTGAATCCGGCGAGTGGCAGGATTGGCTGGTCGACGATTCGCCCACCCAGGAACAGCGCCTGGCCGAAGACGAGGAGCTCGACAATCGCCGCCAGCTTCTCCGGGACGCGATGAGTGTTCTCAACGATCGCGAGAAGCGCATCTTCGAGGCGCGCCGTCTTGCCGAGGACCCGATGACGCTCGAGGATCTCTCGACCGAATTCGGCGTCAGCCGCGAGCGCGTCCGCCAGATCGAGGTGCGCGCTTTCGAGAAGGTCCAGAAGGCGGTGCAGAAGGGCGCCAAGGAACTCGAACGCCCCCGCGCCGAGCTCGCTGCCCCGGCCGGCTAGTCCGGTACGCACGGAAATGGAGAAAAGGCGGCGCCGAAAGCGCCGCCTTTTCTGTGACAAATCCCACAGACGGTCCTGATCACGATCGCCTAAGCATGGATCTATTCTTATCGGTCGATCGTATCGACGGGAGGACAGACCATGTCGCGCAGCCCCATCCGCAAGCCGGCGCCGCAATCCGATCTCTGCATCGTCATACCGCCGGAGACGGCAAATCCCATCAGCCTCGGCCGGAATGTGTGGACCGCGGTCCCAGGCCTCGCCTCGGGCGTGACGTCGACCGCCGGCGACGACCTCGAGATCGCCGTCACCGCCGAGATCCGCCAGGCCGGTGGCTCGATCTGGTTCCGGGCGCTGGTCGATGGCGTGCCCGCCCAGCCCTCCGATGTGCTCTTCAAGGCGAGTGACTCGGTCTTCGACGGCCTCCGCAGCTTCACTTTCGTCCAGCCCGGCGTCGCGGCGGGCCAGCACATCGTCGAGATCGAGTCGCGGACCGGATCCGTGGCGTCGGTGCTGAAGCGGACGCTGAGCGTCTGTTCGGCGTCGCCCACGGTTGGTCTCCACCGCCTGAGGACCGTCGCCGCGCCGAGCGGGCCGAGCATCACCAACAGCGCGGCGGACTACAAGGACGTGCCGCATCTGGTGACGAGTTTGCGGACGACGGTCCAGTCGGGCTTCGCGATCACCTTCAGCGCCGAGGCCGGCACCAATGAGGGCCGCCTGATGGTGCGTGCCCTGATCGACGGCGCCCAGGTCGGCAAGGAGATCATCTTCGCCGAGGCCGGCGGCACGGCGCGGAACGGCACGCGCGCCTTCACCTTCGCCGCACCGACCGTGCAGCCGGGCACGCATGAGATCCGCATCCAGTGGAAGGCGCCGCGCGGCAAGGCCTGGATCGGCGACCGGACGCTGTCCGTCTCTTCGGCCGGCCTGTCGGCGCAGCGCCAGCTCGCCCGCAACATCGACGATGCGGTGTCGCTCAACACCAACTGAAAGCAGGCCATCGCGACGACCATCGACGTGGGCGAGCCGGTCACCAACGCGGCGATCACCTTCGCGGCGGAGATCACCTGCGGCTCGAGCGGGCAGATGTTTGCCCGTGCCTTCTTGAACGATGTCCCGGCCGCGCCGGGCGAACTGACCCTGATGAAGGGCAGCGCCAAATGGAGCGCCGGCGCCTGCACCTTCGTGAAAAAGAACCTCACGCCCGGCCGCTACAATGTCCGCATCGAGCTCCGCGCCACCGGCTCCGGCGCAAGATTCCGGCGGAGCGCCATCCGCGCGCTGTGGAAGCGGCGCGGCGGCTCGGATTTCGTGCAGCCCTTCATGGCGACGCGGCCGATGGTGAAGACTTATCGCATGCTGGTCATCGGCATGGACCCGATGCGGACCGGCCATCCGCGGCCGGCATTCGCCCAGGTGAAGAGCACTTTCGAAGGCAACGATCTCGTGCTCGATCCCGTGCTCTCGACATCGCTGTCGGCCGCCGCGGTAGCGCCCTTTCCGGGACCCTACACGCCGAACCTTCGCGACTGGCTCCACCAGAATTCGGGCGGCCGCGCCAGGATCGGGCAGGTCAGCTATGCCGGCTGCTTCGACGACAACTGGTATGTGCCGCCGCCGGCGCATCAGGGCAATTACTACTGGGACAACAATGCCTGGGCCGAGATGTTCAGGGACACGGTCAACGCCGCCGACCCCGACATCCACTTCTACAGCTTCGACGCGGACGGCAACAACCGGATCACCAATGAGGAGGTCCTGATCGTCGCCATGCGCCCGCAGGCGACCGCCTACGGGACGCTCCGCGGCACCACGACGAAGCTCGACAATATCGATCCGCCGCTCGCCATGCCGCTGATCGACCTCTATCTGTCAAAGAATCCCGCGCAGCATATCAAGGGCGTCGGCGTCGCCGCGCATGAGCTCTGCCATCTCCTCCTCGGTATCTCCGAGTCCTATGGCAATTGCCCCGACATCGACCCCGACTACTACAGCATCATGGACGGGCCCGGCTCCTACGCCGCCACCCATCTCGATCCGCACTCGAAAATGAAGGCCGGCTGGGTTCATCCGCTGGCGATCAATCTCGATACGGTCACCACGTCACGGACGGTCGACCTCGACGCCGTCGAAACGCATCACGACATCGTCGTGCTGCATGACAGCCGTCGCGTCGAACGCGAATATTTCCTGATCGAGAACCGCTACCCGAAGACGCCGCGCAACTACGACGCACCGCTCGGCGCCGGCTCGATCGCCGTCTGGCAGGTCTTCGAGGATTTCTCGCTCGTCCAGGGCAGCGAGATCTGCATGGGCGATCCGCGCTACGTGCGCTTCCGGGTCGGCCTGCGCAGCGTCAACGCGACCCATGTCCTCGCCTGGGGCGACGGCACGCCGACCGGAATCCGCGTCAGGGCGCTCGCCCCCGACGGCCAGCAGGCACAGTTCCGCCTCGAACGCATCAAGCGCCCCTTGCCCGATGTCGTCATCGGCGACGGCGTGCTGTCGCCGCGGCGGAAGAAACCGGCCGCCCGGCCGAAATAGAAGGCGGCGGAGCGCGTCAAGATTTGATCAATATCGCCAACCAAATCCGCTCATCCCCGCGGAGGCGGGGACCCAGGGGCCACAAACTCAGGCGGTGCCGCAAAGCCCTGGATTCCCGCTCGCAGCGGGACTGAGCGGAGTGTGTGGCTGGACAGCCACGGGTGCCGTCGCGAAGTTGGTTGGAATTGAGGGTGGCGTAGTCTCCGGGTGCTTTAACCCGAACGAGTCCAGCGTTGACGCGCCGGACAGGAGACCACGCCATGACGAGCACTACCACGAAGCCCGATGCCGTTCAGCCTGATACCGA
>CAMCWB010000132.1 GCA_945882315.1 Bauldia litoralis
CGCCATCAGCGGGATCACGTCATCGACATGCGGATAGGGGTAAACGTAGTGCATCCGCACCCAGATACCGAGCTCGCCGAGCGCGCGGGACAGATCGAGGAACTTCGCCTTGAGCGGCGCGCCTTTCCACTCGCTCTGCGCATATTTGATGTCGACACCGTAAGCCGATGTATCCTGCGAGATGACGAGCAATTCCTTCACGCCCGCTTGCGCGAGTTTCTCCGCTTCGCGCATCACATCGGCGGCCGGGCGCGAGACGAGATCGCCGCGCAGCTTCGGGATGATGCAGAACGAGCAGCGATTGTTGCAGCCTTCGGAAATCTTCAGATAGGCGTAGTGGCGCGGCGTGAGCTTGATGCCCTGCGGCGGCACGAGATCGAAGAAGGGATCGTGGGCCGGCGGCACGGCCTGGTGGACCGCGGCGACGACGCTCTCATATTGCTGCGGCCCGGTGATCGCCAGCACGTCGGGGAAGCGTTCGCGGATCTGGGCCGGTTCGGCGCCCATGCAGCCGGTGACGATGACCTTGCCGTTCTCGGCCATCGCCGCGCCGATCGCTTCCAGCGACTCCGCCTTGGCGGAATCGAGGAAGCCGCAGGTGTTGACGATGACCACGTCGGCGCCGTCGTGGCGGCGCGCCAGTTCGTAACCCTCGGCCCGGAGCTGGGTGAGGATCCGCTCGGAATCGACCAGGGCCTTGGGGCAGCCAAGGCTGACGAATGAAACGACGGGCGCGGCTTTGTTCATGAATGGGTTCTCGCCGCGACCTTGTCCGGTGCGGGCGGCGCCTTATCCGACAATTTCTGGAAGAGTGTCAAATAAGTCCGTTTCTGGCCTTTCCCGGCCGGATATCGCATTGTCCGATGACGGCCGGTCCTCGGAGAAGGGAATTCAGGATGCTCGCCTTCAAGCCGCTGACCGAGGACGAGTTCATGGCGGCCGAAAGCCCGGTCTATGACGAGCGCCGCGAGGTCCTCTGGTTTTGCGACATCGTCCGCCGCAACGTGCATGGCGTCTCGCTGAAGACGCTCGAGCTCACGACACGGGAATTTCCGAGCGAGGTCTGTTCGCTGGGGCTCGCCGAAAGCGGCAGGCTCGTCGTGGCGCTGCGCAAGGAGGTCGGGCTCCTCGATCCCGAAACGGACGAATATTCGACGCTCGTGCCGATCGAGGCGGATCGGCCGGAGACGCGCCTCAATGACGGCAAGGTCGGGCCTGACGGTGCCTTCTGGGTCGGCTCGATGGACGACGTCAACCGCGCCATCAAGGAGCCGATCGCAGCGCTCTACAGGGTCACGGCGGACGGCGAGGCGGAACGCAAGATCGACGAGCTGATCATCTCCAATGGCCTCGCCTTCGCGCCGGACGGCACGCATATGTTCCATTCGGATACGCGGGGGCCGTGGATCGACCGCTGGGATTTCGATCCGGCGACGGGGGCGATTTCCGGGCGCAAGCGCCTGGCCGTGCTCGACGAGGAAGCCGGCCGGCCCGATGGCGGCGCGACCGACAGTGAAGGCAATTACTGGAGCGCCGGCGTTTCGGCGTCGAAGCTCAATTGCTTCTCGCCGGAGGGGCGGCTGATCGAGAGCATCGCCGTTCCGGTCGGGGCGCCCAGCATGCCGTGTTTCGGCGGCCCCGGCCTGAACCAGTTGTTCCTCACGAGCCTGCGCAACAATCGTCCCAAGGACCTGCTCGACCGTTACCCGCTGACGGGCCGCATCCTGGTGGCGGACAGTTCCGTCGCCGGCTCGCCGGTCAGCCGCTTCCGCGACGTCTAGTATGGTGAAATGAAAAGGCCGCCGTGTTGCCACGGCGGCCTTTGGATCAGCCAAAAATTGGTGGGGCTACTTCAGCCACCAATGCATGGAATCCTGCTCTTCGCCCTGGGCGCCGTTCGGACCGCCGCCGCCTGAGCGCAGGAACATCTTCTTCTCGTAGCCGGCCTGGTACTTGCCGGCGAGCGCCTCGATGATCCAGTCCATGCCCATCGAGTGGCAGTCCATGCGCATGCCCTGCGCCGGGAACATGGTGGTCTGGTGGTAGGTGTCCTCGTAGACCCACAATTCCTTCGGCGCCTTGATCTTGTCGAAGAATTTGTAGACCAGCTCGACCGGGCTGCGAGCGTCGTATTCGCCGGTGGTGAGGAGCGTCGGCGCGGTGATGCCGCCTTCCTTGCCTTCGACATTCATCTTGTTGACGATCTTGTCGAGCTCTTCCTCGCTCTTGGCGCCGGTCAGGTAGCCGAAGAGCTGCTTGTAGCGCGGCGAGAAGGTGTCGAGGATGAAGTACTTGTCGAGGTAGGACGCCCAGACGCCGACATTGGCCTTGATGATGGGGTCGCCCATCGCCGCGACGCCGAGGCCCCAATGGGAGCCCATCGACTGCGAGAAGACGGAGATCTTGTCGCCGTCGACTTCCTTGCGGCCCTGAAGCCACTTGGCGACCGCGATCACCGCGCGCTCGTAATTGTCGGCGGTGAGCTTGGTGCCGCGAAGGTTGCTGGTGCCCTGGCCGGGGCCGTCCATCACGAGCAGATGCATGCCGCGCTGGACGGCATGGTTGACCTGCGGATCCGGATACATCTCCTTGGTCATGTCGCAGCCAGGGATGAAGATCACGGTCGGCGCCTTCGGGCGGCCGGGCACCATGTGGAAATTGCACTGCAGCTCGACGCCCTCGAAGGGGATCTCGACCCGCTCGATGGGGTAGGGGCAGAACTCGATGACCTTCTCGTAATTGGCGAGGCAGCGGCCGTGCAGATAGCGCTTCTCGTCATTGGTCTCGAGCACCGGGTGCTGAGCCGCGGCAAAGCGGTCGGCGGCCTTGTAGTAAAGCTCGAAGGCGGTCAGGTAGTGGCCGGCCTTCTCCTCCTCCTGGGCAACGCGCTCGAGGCGCTGGCCGATGCGGCCGAGATGCTTGGAGATCTGGGCGTGGCTCTTGACGCTCTCGGGGAAATTCCGGCCGTCGGCGTCCCAATGGAAGACACGTCCCGTCGTCTTGACGAGATAGTCGAAAATCCATTGTTGGCGATCACGTTCCAAACGGGGTTCACGCATGGGGATTGTTCCTCTTTGTTGGTCCTTGGCGACGCATCCGGGCCGGAGCGCAAAGCGGCCCCGTGCGGCGTATCCCTCTGAGCTTTCGCCCTTGGGGGATGCGCTGCCCTTCGTCCGAAAAAATGGCTGGGAGCAGGCGGGTGCATAGGTGTCGCCGCGGCGGGACTATTGCATCGGGAAGTTTAGCGCGCAAGGCGATAAATTGCCCCCCGCGCCGAACGCCCGTAGGCTTCTCCGGAGAGAAACCGGGAGGGTCGCAGCGTGCTGAAAACCAACAACCCATCGACGATCGCGCCGCCGGCGGCGATGTACAGCCACAGCGTCGAGATCCCGCCGAATGCGCGGATGCTTTACACCGCCGGTCAGGTCGGGGTGCGTCCCGACGGGGTCGTTCCGGAGGGCTTCGAGGCGCAGCATGACCAGATCTGGCAGAACACGCTCGCCATCCTGAAGGATGCCGGCATGGGCCCGGAGGACATCGTTCGGCTCAACGTTTATTCGACCGATCCCGATGGCCTTAAATTCCTGAAAGTCCATCGCGAGAAATATCTGAAGCCTGGACATATCCCGGCGTCGACCTGGGTCGTGGTCAGCCGCCTCGCCAACCCGAAATGGGTGGTCGAGATGGAGACGGTGGCGGCCAAGGCAGGCTGACGGTGCGCTCACTTGCCTTGCTCTCGCCACATCGGATGTAGAATAGCCTTGAGATTGCCCGAGTCGCCGCGGCTGGCGGCCGGGCGCCGAGGCAAAGCACATGGCCCATAAAGAAATTCTCGTTTCGCTCTTGCTGGCCGCTGCGCTGGCAGGCTGCAATTCAACCCGGATGTCGATGTCCACACCGACTGCGGCGCCGGTGATCCACAGCGATGGCGTCTGGCTGCGCACCGACGGTCAGTCCGGTCGCGACAATCCGGCGCTTGCCGCACAGTTCGGCGCGGACAAGGCAGCCTGCACCGTGCAGGGCGGCCTCCAGCGCGCCTGCATGACGCGCCGCGGCTATGTCCTTGTGGCGCCCGAGCAGGCCGAAGCGACCGCGGCGCAGCTCCGTGCTAAAAACCCGATGACCGCCCAGCAATAGGCTTGCTGTCGACTATTTGACGTCGGCGCGGCTGCCGGGCTTGCCCGGCGCCGGCATTCTGTGGCACGTCGCCTCCAGCCAAGAGAAGCAGGGGACGCGACGATGAGCGCCGGAGAACAGAACAAGCCGGAACTGACGGCCGACGAAGTCATCAAGAAGGCGATCGCGGCGCGGGGCGACGTTTTCCCGGAGTGGCGGCTCATCGCCGAGGCATCGCCCGATACGATGGCGACCGTCACCCAGACCGGCGGCTACCTCCACAAATACGAGGGCATCGGCGGGCAGGAGCAGCAGCTCTCGGTCCAGATGCGCGAGCTCATCGCCGTGCCGGCGATCTGCGGCAAGGGCGATCTCCGCCATTCGCCCAACCATGTCCGCCGCATGTATCGCCTCGGCATGACCACCCGGCTGATCATCGAGGGCGCGCTCGCCTTCGCCTATGTCGTCGGCTGGGCGACGATGCTGAATGTCTCCTTCGCCATCATGGAGGCGAACAGCGAGGCCTATCCCTTCGGCAAGATGCCCGAGGGTGGCGAGCCGAAGACGCTGGCGCCATTTCCGGAACTGGAGCAGGGCCGCAAGCGGCTTCGCGGCACCGAAGAGAAGCTCGGCGACATGTCGCCCTGGCAGTTTGGCGCGACGGTAGACGCGGAGATGATGCGCCGTATCGCGGTCTGGGCGGAATGGTCGTCGGGCATCGAGGGCAAGGACGACGCGCTGCTCGGACCGGGCCCGCGGTCGCTGATCATCGTCGCAGCACTCGCGACGCGCGGCGAGTCCGATCGGGCGGCGCGCTTCATTCGCCGCGCCTATGATTACGGCATGACGAAGCGCCAGGTGCTGGAGGCAATTTCTGCGACCGTGCCGATGACCGGCATGGTCTCGCTGGAGATCGGTCTCGAGGCGATGCAACTCGCCGAGCGTCCTGTCTAGGCCCGTTAGGCGTAGGTCTTTCGTTTCCGCTGCAAGCCGCGATCCGGATTCGGCGCTTCGCTCCGTTCCGCTCGCGCCTGCTTGACGATCTTTCCGTTGCGGAAAATCAGCGGCGGCGAGAGCAATGGAACGAAGTCGTTTAAATCGGGCATCGTGTCCCGTTCATCGCGCTCCGTCGTAATCGAACGTACATGGCGATCCATGGCGTTCTCCTTCCGAGTCCGGTGCTGCTTCTGAACAGCGACGAGCCACCCGCAGTTCTAAGGCTTGAGCGGTGCCGTCGCGAAGTTGGTTGGAATTGAGGGTGGCGTAGTCTCCGGGTGCTTTAACCCGAACGAGTCCAGCGTTGACGCGCCGGACAGGAGACCACGCCATGACGAGCACTACCACGAAGCCCGAAGCCGTTCAGCCTGATACCG
>CAMCWB010000133.1 GCA_945882315.1 Bauldia litoralis
TCCAGGGTAGGAGCTCGTCGAGCTTGTGGGCGGGGTGATCGGCGATGCGGGCGAGGACATCGGCGAGCCAAGCCTGAGGATCGACGTCATTCATCTTGGCGGTGACGATGAGACTATAGATGACCGCGGCGCGCTGGCCACCGCGATCGGAGCCGGCGAACAGCCAGGCCTTGCGCCCGAGGGCTATGCCGCGCAGGGCCCGCTCGGCAGCGTTGTTGCTCAGGCAGATGCGGCCGTCGCTGAGGAAGCGCGCGAACGCCTCCCAGCGCTTCAGCATGTAGTTCATGGCCTTGGCGACGTCGGCATGGCGGGAGAGCTTGGTACGCTCCTGGCGCATCCAGGCTTCCAGCTCGGCGAGCAGGGGCGCGCTGGCCCTCTTGCGCGCGGCTTTGCGCTGATCGGCGTTCAGGCCGTTGATGTCGCGCTCGATGTCGAACAGAGCGTCGATGCGCCGGATGGCCTCAAGCGCCAGAGGAGAGACGACCGCAGGCGTCTTGCCCTGCGCCTTCCGCTTGGCGATGGCGGCGAGGTCGGCCAGGACGAAGAACTTGCGCCGCGCGTGAGACCAGCACGCCGCCTCCTTGATCGGCCCGACGCTTCGACTAGGCTCATAGAGCTTGCCATAGCCGCCATAGGCGTCGGCTTGCAGGATGCCGCTCCACGCCTCCAGATGCCGTTGGGGATGCTAGCCTGAGCGGTCGCGGGAGTAGAAGAACAACGCCGCCGGCGGATCGAGCCCGCCGAACGGCCGGTCATCGCGCACATAGACCCAACTTCGTCCGGTATCGGTCTTGCCCTTGGCCAGGACGGGAACTGTAGTGTCGTCGCCGTGGAGGCGCTCGGCGGCGAGCACATGAGCCTGAAGCCGTTCGAAGAGCGGCGACAATACCGCAGAGCAGGCGCCGACCCCGTCGGCGAGCGTCGACAGGCTCAAAGGCACGCCTTCCCTGGCGTAGCGCTCGGCCTGCCGGTTCAGGGGCTGATGCTGGCCGTACTTCTCGAACAGGATCATGGCGAGAAGGCTCGGGCCGGCGAAGCCGCGCGGCAGCACGTGGAACGGCGCCGGGGCCTGGCTGATCTTCTCGCATGCCCGGCAGGTGAACTTCTCCCGGACGTATTGCAGCACCTTCCATTGCCGTGGCACCACCTCCAGCGTCTCGGTGATGTCCTCGCCGAGCTTAGCGAGCCGGGTGGACCCGCAGCAAGCGCAGGCGGTCGGGCCGGGAACGACGATCCGCTCGCGCGGCAAATGCTCCGGGAAGGGCTTGCGCGACGGCTTCTTGCGCGTGAACGAGCTAACCGTCGTGCCTTTGGCCGCAGCCCTTTCGGCGGCGAGCTCGTCCTCCGACGCGGCCGCTTCGAGCTCCTCCAGTTCGAGCTCCATCTGATCGAGAAGCCGCGCGCTCCGTTCGCTGCGCTGGCCGTAAACCTCGCGCCGCATCTTCTCGATGGTCAGACGCAAATGCGCGATCAGAGCCTCGGCGTTGGATTCGCGAGATTGCGATTGAATGAGGTCAGCCCGCGTCGTGGCGAGATCGGCATGGACTTCTGCAAGCTCCACTCCGCCCGCCACGACCAGACGCTTCAGCGCCTCGATGTCGTTCGGCAGAGCCCGATCGGAGATGACCATGGACGAAGAAGAACAGATTCGTCGCCATCCGTGGCCAACCTTCTTCGGCCTGAGTCACCCTGCCGCACCCGGTCGCCAGGTGCGTTGTGGATGGCGCCAATCGATGGCCTCCAACAGATAGCCGAGCTGCGCCGGCGTGATCGCCACGACGCCGCCGGACGGCGACGGCCAGATGAACCGGCCCCGCTCGAGGCGCTTGGCATAGAGCGACAGGCCAAGCCCGTCGTGCCAAAGAATCTTGATCAGGTCACCCCGGCGTCCCCGGAAGACGTAAAGATCACCAGCATGGGGGTCGCGACGAAACGCTTCCTGGACCTGAAGCGAAAGCCCGTTCATGCCGCGGCGCATGTCGGTCACCCCCGTCGCCAGCCACACCCGGACATCCGACGGAACCGGGATCATCGACGGTCGAGGACCTCGACCACCCGCGCCAGGGCTGCCGCGTCAACCCCGGCATCGACGATGATGCGGCGCCCCTTCGCGACGACGATCTCCATGCGCCCGGTCGGGGCAGCCCCGGCACCGGGCCGCGTCTCCGGAATGATCATCGCCGGCACAAACCCGGGCACCAAGTCCTCGGCACCAATCCGCTCGGCACGAAAAGCCCGCCGCCACGTGTAAAGCAGGCTGGGCGAAATACCGAACCGACGCGCCGTCGCGGATACTAGCCGCGGACCGTTGAAGCTCTCCGAGATAATCCGAAGCTTCTCGTCCTCGGACCAGCGCCGCCGACGGCCGGTCTCCACCACATCGAGCCGCTGAACCTGACCACTGTGCGTATGACTATCCATACCCACAGTCGTCAGCCCGAATGCCTAACCCGGCAAGGCGGCCTTCGGCGCAGGGATACAGAGCGTCCCCGTGCAAACGATCTCCTTGCTGCCCTTTCCCGGCGGAGAGGCGGGATTGCGAAGGTAGAGGTCGAGCGTGAGGATCAACTCGTCCCTAACCCAGTTGGGATTGCGTCCTCCGCGTCCGACCACAGTGAAGCCAAGACGCTCTAGGAGGGGGACGACAGTCGCATCCCCGCCAGAGAACTCGCTGAAGCGCATCGGCCGATAGTCTGGCCCAATGCGCGCATGTGCGGCGCCGACAATGGCTTTGGAGTCGTACGTGTCGCCATCTACTAAGGGGAAATCCGCCATTCTGGTGAGCATCTTCGAAGGTGCTCACCGAAACCGCAGAAAACCCGAAGGGGCTCACATGTGCGACAGTGAGCACCTTGGGGAAGCCAATTCAAATACGCCAACGAAAATGCGGAATGGAAAGACAAGGTCGAAGCGGCTGATGCGGTATAGTCGTCTTTTTCACAGACCGACGGGAATTGGTGCAAACTCCATATGGCCGACCACCTCTGCGGTCGTCAGCTTTCCGTTCGCTATCGCAACGATGGCATCGATGATGCGGTCGCCTGCGTCGCGCGCCGACATGCCGCTGGTCAGCACCGCACTGATATCGAGGTCGAGATGCTCCCGCATGCGCGCGACGGTTCGCGGATTGCTGGTCACCTTCAGGACGGGGCTGATCGGATTGCCGACCGGATTGCAGGTGCCGGTCGAGAACAGGATCATTTGCGCGCCGCACGAACTGAGGCCGGTAACGACCTCGCTCGCGGCGGACGGCGAATCCATAAAATAGAGGCCCGGCTTCTTGGGATGCTCGCCATAGCCAAGCACATCCTGAATGGGATGGGTTCCCGCCTTCAAGATCGCACCAAGCGATTTCTCTTCGATGGTCGTGATGCCACCGCGGATATTGTCCGGGACAGGATTGACGCCCAGAAGGTCGATACCGGCATCCATCGCCATCTTCTCGTTCGCCTCAACCGCGCGGTAGATTTTCTGCACGACGTTCTCGTTCACCGCCCGGCGCGCCAGAATGTGCTCAGCGCCAAGTATCTCCGTGGTCTCCGAAAAGATCGCCGTGCCGCCCATCTCGATTATGCGGTCGACAGCCTCGCCCGTCGCCGCGTTCGAGGCCACACCGGAGGTCGCGTCCGAGCCGCCGCACTTCACACCGAAGACGAAGCCTTCGAAGCCGGTGGTCTCCCGTCGCGCTTCGGACGCCGCGATCACCATCCATAAAGCCTTCTCAGCGCCAACGCGGATCGCGTTCATCGTGCCACCTTCCAGCACCAGCACGCTCTCGACCCGCTTCGCAGTGGCCTTCCTGACGGTTTCGACGAATTCCTCGGTCGATTGCGGCTCATAGCCGACCACCAGAACCGAGTGGACGTTCGGATTGAGTACCACGCCTTCCAGGCTGCGTTCCAAACGCTCGCGGTAGACGCCGATTTCGTTGCGCCCGAACGGGTGTACGAGCGGAACGGTGCCGCGAACGGTCTCGGCGATAAGTTCGACGGCCCGGTTGCAGAAGGAATTCAGGGACAGGACGACGACGTGATTGCGGATGCCGGGGCGCCCGTCGACCCTGTAGGCGGCGTAATCGCGCATAGCCTATTGTTTCCTTGCCCTAAGCGATTGCACGTTGTGTACGTGCACATGCTCGCCTACGCGGATTTCGCGTTTCGCGACGCCGATGGTCTCGGCGAACTTGATCACCGGCTCGCCGGTCGGGATCTCTCTCAAAGCGAACTTGTGACCGTATTCAACGTCGTCGTGGAAGACGACGTTGATACCCTCAACGTCGATCGAACTGCCCTTGGTGAAGTCGGACAACGCCATTGCGACGTTGTCCTCGGCGTGCAGCCAGAGCCATTTCGGCGGCTCCAGCGTTACTGAAGCTGTCATGCGTCGAGTTCTTTGGCGACGATGCGAGCCGGCCCGCCATAGGCTCCCTCGAACTTGATTGGCAGGGCCATCACATAGGTCGTGCGCCCGGCGATCTTTTTCAGGTTCGCGAGGTTCTCGATAATCAGACAGTCGTTGCCGAGCAGCGTGAAATGCAGGGGCGAGCCGCTGCGGTGGCCGCTGGCGAGGCCGGCATCGGGGCCGGGCGTGTCCATGCCAAGAAGCTTGCAGCCCTTTTCGATCAGGTACTCGCCAGATTCTGGCGTGAAGAAGGGATACTTGGTGGCGTAGTCGGGTGTTCCCCACATCGTATCCGCGCCGGTACGCACGAAGAGCATGTTGGCCTTCGTGAACTGCTCCTCATAGGGTTTGAGATGCGACACCTCGATGGGCGTCAATGGCGGCAGATCGAGATCGGCGGTGAAGCATGTCCCCATCCACCGCTCCAGCGGCACTTTCTCAATCGGGTCGCCGCCCGGATGATAGTGGCCGGGCGCATCGACATGAGTGCCGCAATGAATGTTGAAATGGATGAAGTTCTGATTGCCGCCGGTGTTTTTCATATGGAAGGCTTCGATGCTGTAGTCCTGCTGGCGCTGCCCTGGCCACAACGGAACCGGCATCCCGGGTGCAAAATTCCAGCTCAGGTCGATCCAATCCGTCATTGTCTTCTGCTCCTCGAAGCCGCTATGTCTCGGCGTCTAGTTCCGGCGAATGCCGCCCCACACTGTAGCAATTCCATAAATTTCCAATAGGCGGCATCAAGCCACAGTTTTTCGCTAATTCTGCCATTCTGATGAGCATCTTCGCGCCGCGTGGACTAGACAATGAACAGCACCGTCTGGAGACCTTGCTGTTCGAGCGCATTCCGAAGAGTTCAATCCTGACGACAAGGGCGGTCACATTGTGAGCGGCCTGAAGTAACGCCTGGCTGCAATATCAGAGGCCGCTCACAATGTCACCGCCCTTGTCGTCAGGATTTTCCGCTCCGCTGAACGCCGTTGGCGTATTTAAATTGGCTTCCCCAAGGTGCTCACTGTCGCACATATGAGCCCCTTCGGGTTTTCTGCGGTTTCAGTGAGCACCTTGAAA
>CAMCWB010000134.1 GCA_945882315.1 Bauldia litoralis
TCGGCGGTCACGACTGTCGCGTCGTTGACCATCACGCCTTTGTCGAGATCGATCTTGATCTCGCCACCCTGTACCGTCTTGGCCGTCATGTCGTCCGTCAGGTCCGTCGACATCACTTTTCCGGACACGACATGATAGGTGAGGACGGCCACGAGCTTGTCCTTGTTTTCTGGCTTGAGGAGATCTTCCACCGTACCCGCCGGAAGAGCGGCAAAGGCCTCGTCGGTCGGCGCGAAAACGGTAAACGGCCCCTCTCCCTTGAGAGTCTCGACCAGACCCGCCGCCTGAACCGCGGCGACGAGCGTGCTGAAAGAACCTGCCTCAATAGCTGTGTCGACAATGTCTGCGGCCCGGACGGGGCCGGCGACCGAGGCGGCGACGATAGTGGCAGCGGCAAGCGTGATAAGTTTCACGAGATACTCCCTGGGTTGAATGGTTTGGTAGCCAAACCGATACAGCCTTTACGGTTGCCAACCCGGGTCGGATCACCGGCCGACCCACGGCCCGAGACACGAAAGCGTTATCAGGTGTTTGAATTCACATTGCGCCGGGTGCAAGGCGTTCATCGCCGGGCCACGCGGCGCACGGCCCGGAAGAGCCTCTAATGGGCGCGCCGCAACCGAACGGCCCAAAGCGCTGTTTTGAAGTGATCTATTCGGCTGCGGCCAACGTATTTGCGGTGGAGAATCAATTGCCACTGAGGCACCACCAGCATGACTTACAGCCTGATAGCCGATTCAGATCGTTATGCACTAGCCGCTGTTCAGCGCTCAACGGACCGCGTGCTCACGTTCCTCGGGGTCTTGACGACAAGCACGGTGTTTCATTCTGCCAAAAGAGGGACTGTGACTCTCGTTGAGCATCAGGGCCTGTTGTTCGGCTCCGGCGATCAGGCACGGTGATCGATGAAAACGCTAATAGCTTTTCTGATGTCGGCGTCGATCTTTATGCATCCGGCAAGCGCCGCAGACGTTGATGCCGGTGAGCAGGCCTTCAAGAAATGCCGCGCCTGTCATGAGGTTGGCGTTGATGCGCAGAACAAGGTCGGACCGCTGCTTAATGGCTTATTCGTTCGTGTTGCCGGGAGCGTCCCAGGTTTTCGTTACTCCGATGCAAATAGGAATTCCGGAGTCGTCTGGTCCGAAGAGATCTTTTCCGAATACATAAGAAGTCCACGCACATATATGCCAGGCACAAGGATGGCGTTTTTTGGTCTCAAGAAGGATGACGAGATCGCCAACTTGACGGCATACCTCCGGCAATTCCGGCCGGACGGCAGCCTTCAGCCGTAACAATGACCTGAGCGGAAGGGCTAGCCGTTTGGCTTACCGTAAGCAGGCATTCCAAACATCCAACAGCAAGCTCATGTGACCCGCCATGCTCTCACCATCGTCTTTGCTTCAGGACAATCCCTCCGACCAGAATGCCTACCGGTTCGATTTCGTCGCGTTTGACGGGCAGCCGATGCCACTTAAGCGTTTTAGCGGTCAGGTAATTTTAGTCGTCAACACTGCCTCTCGTTGTGGCTTCACGCGTCAATACGGTGACCTGCAAGAGGTATGGGACCGGTTCCGCGACCGCGGCTTGCTGGTCCTTGGGGTACCGTCAAATGACTTTGGCGGCCAAGAGCCAGGCTCGGAAAGTGAGATCAAGCATTTCTGCACTGCGAGCTTCAACGTCAGCTTTCCGATGACTTCAAAGGTGCATGTGAGAGGACCCGATGCGCATCCGTTTTATCGATGGGCCGCCAAGCACCTCGGTCCCGGATCATCGCCGCGCTGGAATTTTCATAAGTACTTGATCTCATCCGATGGTCGGCTCGTCCAATGGTTTTCGACGCCGACGTCGCCCACGTCGCGGAATGTCCTGAGGGCCATAGAGAAAGAGCTAGCCAATATCCCACCCACTCCGGTCTGAGACAGCGCCATGTCCGGAAAGGTCTTGATTTACGGCGGCTCGGGGGGAATTGGGACATCGATCGCTCATGCCCTTCACGCGAAGGGGTATGGGCTACATCTTGTCGGCCGAGACGAGGCCCGCCTGGCCAAGGTGGCGCATGAGACCGGCGCTGGCTTCACGGTCGCGGACGTCGAGGAGGCAGAAGCATTCGCCCGCGTAGCCCAAGATTCTGGACCACGTTTATCAAGCCTTGTCTACGCTGTGGGTACCATCAATCTAAAGCCTCTCTCACGCTTGAGCAGAGACGACATCGAACGTGACTTTCGGATCAATGCCACGGGTGCAGCCCTCGCCATGCAGGCTTCACTTCCCGCTTTGAAAGCCTGTGACGGAATCGCATCGGTAGTCCTGTTCTCAACCGTCGCGGTTAGGCAGGGTTTCCAGTCCCATGTATCTGTTTCGATGGCCAAGGGTGCAGTCGAAGGATTGGTTCTGGCACTTGCAGCCGAGTTTGCGCCGAAGATTCGCGTGAACGCGATAGCCCCTTCGCTCACCCGTACTCCACTTACTCAGCGCTTGACGTCCAACGATGTGATGTCCGCTGCGATTGCGCAGCTTCATCCGATGCAGCGCTTGGGCGAGGCGCATGATATTGCAGGCCTTGCCGCCTTCCTGATTTCTGAAGAAGCCTCTTGGATCACGGGACAGATTATCGGTGCAGATGGCGGACGTTCCAGCCT
The DNA here is from genome assembly GCA_945882315.1 of Bauldia litoralis. Classification (GTDB taxonomy): domain Bacteria; phylum Pseudomonadota; class Alphaproteobacteria; order Rhizobiales; family Kaistiaceae; genus CAMCWB01. The sequence goes on from CAMCWB010000134.1 coordinate 2,640, forward strand.
GCGTGTAAAGGGCTGAAAAGCTTTCGTAACGCGGGCGATGAAATTGGGAAGGCGAGACCGGTAGCGATGCAGAGGGTGTTCCTCATCTGACACTGCGGCGCATCGCTTACAGAAAAGCGGTTCAAGATCCAGAACACTTGTTACTCGATCCCAGAGGGAGGCACGTCCCGTGGTCCGCACGTCTAAAATGGAGACGGTCTTCATTCGCCGGCGTAGATCGGCGTCTCCGCAATAAGGTGCAAATATGCGATCGCCAAATTTCAAAAAGCAGGCTCGGAGCGATAGTGAACGCGCTAGGCTTGTCTGCGTCGATTGTGGGTTTGTCGCCTATGAAAACCCGAAAGTTATCGTCGGAAGCGTCATCGAAGATCGAGGCAGGATTCTGCTTTGCCGCCGGGCTATCCAGCCGAGCAAAGGACGGTGGACAATACCGGCAGGCTATTTGGAGTTGAACGAGACGCTGGAAGATGGCGCTCGCAGGGAAGCCTTGGAGGAGGCTGGCGCGATGATTTCCCTCAGAGGGATTCTCGACGTCTTCTCACTGGCAGCCGAAAGTCAGGTCCTGGTGTTCTTTGATGCATTCCTTACGGACGACACCTTCCGACCTGGGCCGGAAAGTGAGGACGTCAGACAATTTCATTGGGATGCTATCCCTTGGGACGATCTCGCCTTTCCGTCGGTCAATCGGATTCTTCAGAGCTGGAATGAAAAACGGACCGACATCGTCAGACCGTCCTCTTTCATCGAACCCGGTACATGTTCATGACGATCCAACAGTCCAATTCCTTCCGCACCGGACCCGACGAGCACGGCCATTTCGGCCTCTATGGCGGCCGCTTCGTCGCCGAGACGCTGATGCCGCTGATCCTGGAGCTCGAACAGGCCTATGAGGCGGCGAAGAACGACCCAGAATTCTGCGCCGAGCTTAGCGCGCTCAATGCGCATTATGCCGGCCGGCCGAGCCCGCTCTATTATGCCGAGCGGCTCACCGCCCATTTCGGCGGCGCAAAGATTTATTTCAAACGAGATGAACTGAACCACACCGGTTCGCACAAGATCAACAATTGCCTCGGCCAGATCCTGCTCGCCCGGCGCATGGGCAAGACGCGGATCATCGCCGAGACCGGCGCCGGCCAGCATGGCGTCGCCGCAGCGACAGTCGCGGCGCGTTTCGGTTTCCCCTGCGTCGTCTATATGGGCGCGACCGATGTCGAGCGGCAGAAGCCGAACGTCTTCCGAATGCGTCTCCTCGGCGCTGAGGTGAAGCCGGTGAAGGCGGGCAATGCGACGCTGAAGGACGCCATGAACGAGGCGCTTCGCGACTGGGTGACGAATGTCGAGGACACCTATTACCTGATCGGCACGGCCGCGGGCCCGCACCCCTACCCGGCAATGGTGCGCGATTTCCAGACCGTGATCGGCAATGAGGCGAAGGAGCAGATCCTCGCCGCCGAAGGCCGCCTGCCCGACGCGCTGGTCGCATGCATCGGCGGCGGCTCCAACGCCATCGGCCTCTTCCATCCCTTCCTCGACGATGCCGAGGTCGCGATCTACGGCGTCGAGGCCGGCGGCCACGGGCTCGAGGTCGAGAACGGCCATGCCGCCTCGATGAGCGGGGGCCGGCCGGGCGTGCTGCACGGCAACCGCACCTATCTCCTTCAGGACGACGACGGGCAGATCCTCGGGGGCCATTCGATCTCGGCCGGCCTCGATTATCCCGGCGTTGGCCCCGAGCATTCCTGGCTGCGCGACAGCGGCCGCGTCAGCTATGTGCCGGCGACCGACAAGGAGGCGCTCGACGCCTTCCAGCTCCTGGCCAAGGTCGAGGGCATCATCCCGGCGCTGGAACCCGCGCATGCGCTCGCCTATGTCGCGAAGCTCGCACCGACGATGCGCAGGGACCAAATTATCCTTTTGAACTTATGCGGTCGCGGCGACAAAGACATCTTCACCGTCGCCGCGTTGCTCCAACTCGCTGACGACGCGCAGTGATCCCCGGAAAACCCCGGGGCGCTTCAGCCGCCGCCATAGTCCGGTTCCGTTGCGGCAGCCAGACGCCCATTTCTCGACAGCAAGGGAGGATAGGCTTCGAGCTCTGCCGCGGCCCCCAACTAAGAAATCAGCTTTACTCATGCTCGCCATCACGACGACGACCCGAACCACGTCCAAAAATCTTTGGTTTCTTTGCAGCGGCAGTGAGGGTTGCGACTGTGATTGCGGCGGCTCCAATCAGCACAGTGTGACCGATCACTGAAGCGGCGAAAAACGTGTAGCTCCCGATCGCTACTGAAAAAGCCACTGCCCACATCAGACCCAATGCCTGCAAGACGTAATGCCGAGTAGCAATGTCAGGAATATTACGAACCGGGCTAACTTTGTGATTAAATATAAAATTCCAAAAATAAACAATGTACTCTTTAATGCTCGTGACCATGTTTTGCTCTTTTTGGATTAAGGAAATAATACTTGATTTTTTTTCTTTCTAACTGCTCGGGATAGCTTTTTTGGGGCAGACGTTCGGGTCGGACTGTTTACTGTTTTCTACAGCTCACTCACTCGACAATCATACTCCGACATCTCCGGTGCCGTCGCTGGTCGTGTTGGAATTCGCGTGACGTGGCTCCGGCGTGTTGAAGGTATCGGTTCAGGCGGCCAGGTCAACCGGCTGATCGACGGGCTTGGTTGCGAGGGTCTGCCAACCGTCGATTTTGCGCATGACGATCTGTCCG
>CAMCWB010000135.1:0-5260 GCA_945882315.1 Bauldia litoralis
GCCCAGCGTTTCCCAGCGCAGTCTGATGCCGTCCCCGTCGATCATGCCGACGGCACTTACATCCGTTCGCGCCGCACCGGAATCCGCCCGAGTCGATTCGCCGCACGCCCAAGGATCACGATTCACTTATCGTTGCAGGTGTCCTAAGCGGAATGCGCCCGGACGAAGCCCGCGCCGAGCTGGCGGCGCTGGCCCCGATGCTCGCAACATCGGACGACCCGTATCTGCGCCCGACTTTCGACCTGAGGCGGGGCGACCTGGCCCTCGTCGACGGCGATGCAGTGGCCGCGCTCGCGGCTGCCGAGAGCGCCTACAACGTGTCCATCAAGGCCTTCCCGCACACGCCGACGGCGATCATCCAGCCGCTGCGGCTTCGGGCGTCGGCGACAAACGCCTCGGGCGACTTCGAGTTTGCCGAACTCGCGCATCGCGAGCTGCTCGACCTGTCCGCACAGGCCTACGGCACGAAGCATCCGGAATATGCCGACGACCTCGGAACTTTCGCCGCCTGGCTCAACACGCGTCTGCGTTTCGGCGAAGCAGAGGCGCTGTATCGCCGCGCCGCCGACCTGATCGAGGCGAGCTACGGCTCGGACAGCGCCAAATTTGCCGGCGCCCTCAGCAACATCGCTACGACGATCACGAAGCATCCCGGCCGGGCGGCAGAGGCGACGGCACTCCTGGAGCGCGCCGTTGCCATCGTCGACCGGCTCGGAGATTTGCCCAGGGAGTCCTCCTTCCTGCGATTCAACCTGGCGGCGGCGATCGTTTTCCTCGGCCGCCATCAGGAGGCGCTCGAACTCACCGAGGAGGCCCGTAAGATCTATCTTGAGCTGCCGGGGTCGTCGAAAAGAATGACCTTCATGTTCGATGTCGCTGCAATGCAATATCTGGCGGCGATAGGCAGAATCGAGGAGGCGCTTGAGAACGGCATCCGGATGGCCAATACCGCGACGATCGATACCACCGAGGATCTGCAGGCCTATGTGCAGGGGCTGACCGACCTCGCGCGCATTGCCAGCTTTGCCGGGGATCCGGAACTCGCCATGAAGGCCTCCCGGCGCGCGATGTACGAGACGTCGAGGGCTCGGCCACGAGGCGGGCACCGCCTATAAATGGTCCGCGGCGGCCCTCGCCCGCAGCGCATGGCACCTCTCGCAGACTGCGGCCGCGCCCTGATTTCTGACCCTTTCATAAAGCCGGGCCTATCCGCTACAATCCCCTGGCAGGGGAGGAACCCAGCCAAAAACAACGGGCAGAAGCCTGGCGCCCCGTCATGGGCCGCCTAAGGTGAACTGTTGCCTGATGGGTCCTGGAGGAAGGTCAAGGAATGAGCCGCGCCGACGTCAAGAATGCCGAAGCCTATCTGCGCATGTACCGGCAGATGGTCCGCATCCGCACCTTCGAGGATAACGCCAACCAGCTTTATCTTTCCGCCAAGATGCCCGGCCTTACCCATATGTATTCGGGCGAGGAAGGCGTCGCGGTCGGCATCTGCGAGGCGCTGGAGAAGACCGACCACATCACCAGCACGCATCGCGGCCACGGCCATTGCATCGCCAAGGGCGCCGACTTCAGGCAGATGTTCTGCGAACTCCTCGGCAAGGAAGAGGGCTATTGCCGCGGCAAGGGCGGCTCGATGCACATCGCCGACCAGGCCAACGGCAATCTCGGCGCCAATGCCATCGTCGGCGGCAGCGCCGGCATCGCAACCGGTGCAGCCCTTTCCGCCAAGCGGCTCGGTACCAGGGACGTCGCGGTCTGCTTCTTCGGCGACGGCGCGCTCGGCCAGGGCCTCCTCTATGAGGTGATGAACATGGCGGCGCTCTGGAAGCTGCCGGTCATCTATGCCTGCGAAAACAATCTCTACGGCGAATACACCCATGTCTCCGAGATGGCGGCCGGCGATCTGAAGGCCCGTGCGAAGTCCTTCGGCATCGAGAGCTTCGAGGTCGACGGACAGGATGTGCTCGCCGTCAACACGCTCTCGCAGGATCTGGTCGCCCGCGTCCGCAAGGGCGAAGGGCCGTTCTTCATCCTCCTCAACACCTATCGCTACAACGGACATCATGTCGGCGACATCGACCGCGCCTATTACCGGAGCAAGCAGGAAGAGCAGGAGTGGAAGGAAAAACGCGACCCGATCACCATCCTCGGTGACTGGCTGACCGGTGAGAAGATCGCCGGCGAGACGGAGCTGGAAGCCATCCGTGCCGAGGTCAAGACCGATGCCGAGGCCGCCGTCCGCTACGCGCTCGACGCGGCCTATCCGCCGGCCACCGAAGTCGACCAGCACGTCTACGCGGCCTGACCGCTTCTCCGACCGAAGTCCGGAAAAATGTCCATGCGTGAAATCACCCTGTCCCAGGCCGTCAACGAGGCGATTGCCGAAGAGATGCGCCGCGATCCGACCGTCTTTCTGCTCGGCGAAGACGTCGCCGAAGCCGGCACGCCCTTCAAGGTGCTGAAGGGCCTCGTCGAGGAATTCGGCCGCGAGCGCATCATCGATACGCCGATCTCCGAGCCCGGCTTCACCGGCATCGCCGTCGGTGCCGCCATGACCGGCTCGCGGCCGATCGTCGACCTGATGTTCGGCGACTTTCTGTTCCTGGTCATGGACCAGATCTGCAACCAGGCGGCCAAGACCCATTACATGTCGGGCGGCAAGCTCAACGTGCCGATGGTCCTGCGCACCAATATGGGCGCGACACGGCGCTCGGCGGCGCAGCACAGCCAGTCGCTGCATGCCCTGGTCGCGCACATCCCCGGCCTCAAGGTCGCGATGCCGTCCAGCGCCTATGAGGCCAAGGGCCTGATGAAGACGGCGATCCGCGACAACAACCCGGTCATCATCTTCGAAGACAAGCTGATGTATCAGGAGAAGGCGCCGGTGCCGGAGGAGGAGTATCTGATCCCCTTCGGCCAGGCGAACATCGTCAGGGCCGGAACCGACGTCACCTTCGTCGCGACGAGTTCGATGGTTCAGGTCGCGCAGAAGGCGGCGGTGATCCTCTCCGGCGAGGGCATCGAGGCCGAGATCATCGATCCGCGCACCATCGTGCCGCTCGACGAGGCGACGATCCTGGAGTCGGTGCGCAAGACCAGCCGCGCCATCGTCATCGACGAGGGCCACCAGAATTACGGCGTCACGGCCGAGATCGCGGCGCGCATTTCGGAGAAGGCCTTCTACTATCTCGACGCGCCGGTGCAGCGCATGGGCGCCATGGACGTGCCGGTGCCCTTCTCGCCGGCCCTCGAAGACCTCACCGTGCCGACGCCCGACGGCGTCGCCGACCGCGCCCGCCGCCTCGTCAGGGGCGAGATCTGAGATGGCCCACGACATCATCATGCCGGCGCTGGGCATGGCGCAGGAGACCGGCATCATCGTCGCCTGGAAGAAGCAGCCGGGCGATGTGGTAAAGGCTGGCGACGTCGTGATGGAGATCGAGACCGACAAGTCGACGGTCGAGATCGAAGCCGGCCATGACGGCTATCTCGCCAAGGTGCTCGCCGAGACCGGCGTGCCGGTGCCCGTCGGCCAGGTCGTCGCGATCATCTCAACCGACGCCGCCGACATCGACAAGTCGGCGCCGAAGACAAGCGCTCCAGCCGAAGCGCCCAAAGCGGCTGCTCCCACACCAACACCGACGCCCGAACCGCAACCGGCCGCCGCGAAGCCCGCTGCTCCCGCCGTCGAGCGGCCGAAATTGCCCGCAGCGACCGGCGGCCGCATCCTCGCCTCGCCGAAGGCCCGGCGCGAGGCGCAGGAGCGCGGCATCGATCTCGGCCGCCTCGTCCGGCTCGGCGTTCCCCAGCCGATCCGCTCGGCCGATATCGCCAAGGCCGGTGATGCGACTGGCTCGATCGCCCGCACCAGCCAAATGCGCGTCACGATCGAGCGCCGCCCGTTTGAAAAGTTCCTGTCCTGGATCGACAGCGACGCCAATGTCGCGGTCGAAGCCACCGTGGTCTGGGCGGCCTTTGCCGCCGGCAGCCTTCGGCGCGCTTTGGAACTCGGCAATGACACGCCGCTGGTCGTTAACGCGTCGGGCTTTGCCGAAGAGAATGCGATCGCTCTCACCAATCCCGACTTGGCCGGGCTGCGCGGCCTGGACGGCGAAGCCGCGATCGCCGCGCCCGCGCTGACCGTCCTCGACCTCACCGCAACGCCGCTCAGCGATTACCGGCCGGCCGGCGAACGGGCGCTTCCCAATCTGACCATCGCCAACGGCCCGGCGCCCGACTATCTCGACATCGTCCTGGAATTCGACCCGGCGGAAATGAAACCTATATCCGCGCTTGAATTCCTCAAGGATCTCGCCGAACGCGCCCACAATCCTTTACGGCATTTGCTCTAGAGCGGGACCATCGAGGTAGAAATGAACCTCTCCACCCACTCCGCTCATCCCCGCGAAAGCGGGGACCCAGGGGCCACAAACCGCAGTGCTTGCTGCCCTGGATTCCTCCTCGGGCTTGACCCGACGATTGCAGCGGGAATGAGCGGTGTTTGGGGAAGCCCTCAGAACCGATCATGCTTTAAGCTGAATTCCGGGAGGAACGAAGATGCTCAAGAACAATCTCTATACCGACCTCTATATCGGCGGTGAGTGGCGCCCGGCCTCGGACGGCCAGCGCTTCGACGTCACCAATCCCTATGACGAGTCGGTTCTTGCCAGCGTCGCCTCCGGCACGGTCGAGGATGCCATCTCCGCGGTCGATGCCGCCGACAAGGCCTTCGCCGACTGGGCCGGCCGCAAACCGCGCGAGCGCGGCGAAGTGCTGCGCAAGGCCTTCGAGCTGTTCAGCGCGCGGCTGGAAGAATTCGCCGAGCTGATCACGCTCGAAAACGGCAAGGCGCGCAGCGACGCCATGGGCGAGGCCGCCTATTCGGCCGAGTTCTTCCGCTGGTATGCCGAGGAAGCCGTCCGCGCCGAAGGCTATAACCAGGTGGCGCCGTCCTCCGGCGCCCGCATCCTCGTCCAGCAGAGGCCGGCCGGTATCGCCATCCTCGTCACGCCATGGAACTACCCGGCCGCGATGGGCACGCGCAAGATCGCCCCGGCGCTCGCCGCCGGCTGCCCGGTCGTGATCAAGCCGGCAAGCGAGACGCCGCTCACCATGCTCGCCCTCATGCCGCTCCTCGCCGAGGCCGGCGTGCCGCCGGGCGTCGTCAACGTGCTCCCCTCGCGGAAATCCGGCGCCGTCGTCGACGCCATGCTGCACGATCCGCGCGTCCGCGTGATCTCCTTCACCGGCTCGA
>CAMCWB010000136.1 GCA_945882315.1 Bauldia litoralis
GCGCAGCCTTCCTGACGAAACTCCGCCGGACGACAAACCCAAGGTCTGATCGAAAACCCCGAAATGCCTCCCGGCCCAGCCGTCCGGCCGGGCCGGCTGATGCATTTTTGCTCCGGAACGCCGATGCATTTTTGATCCGGCGTTGACACTCTGACAAGCTCCGGGCTACGCTGTTGCCCTAGCAGGATCGGCAGGCACCCATCCCGAGGCGAGGCCGGCCTGCCCCTAGGTCGGCAAGAGCTCACTTCAAATGCGTGTGGCCCCGTCCGTCTCAGTGAAAGATCTCATCAACGCGACCTCCCTACCGTGGGCCGAGCAGATGGAACGCGTGTTCGACGAGCGCAGCATCAGGCACCCATCATCGACCAATGATCGCTCTGGACGCGAATCAACCAGTACATCACCCTGAGATGTCGCAAACTATGCAGACGCCGCATCGAGGGGCTTCATCCGATGCACGTGATCTCCTTGGACCACTTCTTGGACGACAAGGGCGCAGTCGCGATTGAGCGAGGTCCGGCCCGAAAGATCGCGGACTTCGCGACGGCCGCCGTCACTTACGCTTCGAACCCGCGCCGGCCAAGCGGGGCGCCTCGGCCGATCTGTTTCAAGTGCCGCAAGCCCAAAGATAGCGATGTCGAGATCGGCCTCACGACGACAGATCTTGTGATTTGGCGCTGTCACGCCTGTGGTTGCCAAGGTCAGATTTCCAACTGGCAGGGCACATTCTGGGACTTGAGCTGCAGCATCCCAACCCGATAGCAGTTCGCTCCACCACGCCCACTGCGGGTTTTAGTGAAACCGAGGGCGAGGCAACAAAATAAAACGGTACGCATCCGCAGGAATTTTAAGTCATTGGAAGATCACAAGATTTTCCATGCGTACCGATTCCGACAAGGTTCGGTCGGAATGAGACGAAAGGGCTTTAGAGACCGATTTTGGGTCGCTCGCCAGTCTCAGGGGTACGCCCTCCAAATGCTTGCCAGCCTCCATCGTGACGACAGGATACATGGAATCGGCGCGAGCCGTGACGCCCGGCGAGATTGATTGCGGCGGAGTGTTCTCCGCGATGACGATGGCGATAGCGATGGCCACGGCAACGTCGGACGGACTGACGAACAAAAAGGCGTTTCTGACGCTGGTAGCCTCTTCGGCGTTCCTTTTCCGAACAGTGCCCGCATTAGAATGCCGAGCTTGAACCCCGCGACGTGGATCAGGTAGCGTTTGTGGAGGTTATCGCGGCCCCGTAACCATGCGCGCCGCATGCCGCCGCGATCGAGCACATGGGCGAAACTGCGCTCGACCATTTCGCCGCGCCGGCGCATGGCACCCCGCCCAACGCCGGAGCTTGCGCAGTCATTGGAAGCCGATGCGACCGGGTCCCCTAAAGGCTCTGGAACTGAAAATCAGGCGTGGCCGAGACGGGTTGCGGGTTGCGGGCGAGGCTGTCTGCGAAGGGGCGCCGCTGAGTAAGAGTTCTCGCGAAAGGCGCCTAAGTGCGATTTGAGAACAGACGCCGAAAGTACCAGCGAATAAAGGCCGATCCTTTCTTGCGGTGCAGGTCAAAAATTTGGCCGTAGGGCGCTGCTGGTCGTTCCATGCCATCGCCAGGCACGATCAAGGCGGGGCGAGGAGAGAGCGGGCCATGTTGCGACGGATCTGGAAAGAGCGGAACTTTGTTTTTTCGGGCAATGATGCTCAGGATCGATTGGTCGTGACGGTGCTCTCGGAAATCGGGGAAGTTACGCAGGCCCCGGAGATTTGCTTGATCGGTAAGCACGTCGGGGACGGTCATGGCGGCGCAGACTTCTTCCACAAACGCCCGCGACTGCTGGCCCGCGCGATAAAGCTGAAAGCCGCCTACCAATTGGGTTATATTCCAAAATTCCGGGCTATCCGCGTCGAGCGCAACAAAGCAGTCGCGTTTTGTCCAGCTGCTCATCTGGAGCCCTGGTCCGTGTTCAAACAATACAACTGGGTGTGTTTCGGCAAGCGCGAGCAGTGGCCGGGGATCGGCGATAAAAACCATGGCGGCATCCGTATAGAACACGATCTCGCCGTCCCTGGCGTTTGCCAGCGCATCGCGAATGATAAAGGGCTTCCACAGCCAATAGCCGGCGCCGCGTTTCGCGTGCATGATTTCCGGGTAGCGAGCCGTCAGACCGACCACGACTGCGTCGTCCGGTCGGTAAATCCTGGTCGATCCTATCCCGCGGCGCCGTGCCGACCGGGCGAGCAACCAAGCAGCCCGAGCATAGCGTTGACTGGCAAAGCTTATATGACGAACGGGGAGCATTCGACCGGGCATGTTTCCTGAACCGATATCCACCCGATACCCAGCCGTTGACCTCATACTGCCGCCATGCGCGAGCATTGACAAGGGCGGACCTCCCACGGCGGGGGGCGACGTGCGCCAAATTCGCTTACGCCGGCGCGTTCGAAGCCAAGAAAGTCGATTTCGTCATCGTCAAGACAGACCTCTCCCGTGGTTCTTGTTGGAACTCGTGCGGCCGGGCCGTTCACGCCGGCGCTGGAGGTGGCTGCGGCCGGAGTTCGGCGATCAACCGCAGGATCTCGGTTCATTTCTTTCGCCGCCGGTGCGCGGCGACTGCAGTCCAGCCGCTGGACCAATCCCACGATAATTCCGGCATTTGAGCGGATGGCCCGGTCCGGGCGCTTACGCCGAGGAAGCCCGTTCCACGGGCCACCCGTTCCTGTTATCGGTCAGGCGCATATATCGCGGAGGACGAAATGGGCGCGAGAGAACGACCGCAGGCGATCGGCGGCGGGCCGAAGAAGCTGCTCTACACCGTCGACACGATCCGAAAAATTGGGATCGCGAAGGCGGCGAAAGCGCTGACGTCGCGTAACACCTGCAAGGCGTGCGGCTACGGCATGGGCGGTCAGCTCGGCGGCATGACCAATGAGCTCGGCGAATTCCCGTCGGTCTGCAACAAGAGCGTCCAGGCGCAATCGACCGATATCCAGCCGGCGATCCCGCTTGCGGTTTTCGACCATCCGATAGGCGACATGGCGCAACTCAGCGGCCGCGAGATGGAGCGCCTGGGGCGGCTCAACACGCCGCTCCTTCGGCGCAAGGGCGAGGAACGCTATGAGCCGGTGGACTGGGACGAAGCCCTCCAGCGCGCGGCGGACAGGCTCGGCGCGGTCGATCCGGCGCGCGCCTTCTTCTATTCCTCCGGCCGCTCATCGAACGAGGCAGGATTCGTTTTCCAGCTTCTGGCGCGGGTCTGGGGAACGAACAATGTCAACAACTGTTCCTACTACTGCCATCAGGCGACGAGCGAGGGTCTGACGTCGACGATCGGAAAGGGCACATCGACGGTCGAGCTAAAGGACCTGACCGGCGCCGACCTGATCTTCGTCATCGGCGCCAATCCGAGCTCGAACCATCCGCGCTTCATCCACATGCTCAAGCACTGCCGGGATCGCGGCGGCGATGTCATCGTCATCAACCCGGCCAAGGAACCGGGGCTGGTGAAGTTCGCCGTCCCGAAGAGCCCCAGTTCGATGCTTGCCGGCGGAACCGAGATCGCCTCGGACTATCTGCAGCCGCGGATCGGCTCGGACATCGCGCTGTTCAAGGGCCTGGCCAAGGCGATCCTCGCCCTGGGGGCGGAGGACCGTGGTTTCATCGCCGCTTATGGCGCCGGCTATGAAGATTTCCGCGCCGATATAGAGCGGCTTTCGTGGGAGGACATCGTCGGTCGCTGCGGAATCCCGCGCGCCGCCATAGAACGGGTCGCCGGCCGCTACGCCAATCGGCAAAACGTCGTCTTCGCCTGGGGCATGGGCATGACGCACCATCTCCACGGGGTCGAGAATGTCGAGGCGATTTCCAATCTGGCGCTACTGCGCGGCATGGTCGGCAAGCGCAATGCCGGCCTGTTGCCGCTGCGCGGCCACTCAAACGTTCAGGGCATCGGCACGATCGGGGTCAAGCCGCTGGTCTCCGAAGAGGTCTTCGCCGCGATGGAAAATACCTTCGGCGTCAGCCTCCGCCGCGACAAGGGCTATGACACCATGGCGGGGCTGAAGGCGGCCGAACGCGGCGAGATCGACGCCGCCATCATCATGGGCGGCAATCTCTGGGGGGCGACGCCGGACAGTGCGTTCGCGACCCGGGCGATGGGCCAAATCGGATTCAGACTGTTTCTGACGACGACGCTCAATCGCGGCCATGTGCATGGGCTCGGCGAGGGCGAAAGTCTGATCCTGCCGGTTACCGCCCGCGACGAGGAATGGTCGCCGACGACGCAGGAATCCATGTTCAATTTCGTCCGCCTCTCCGATGGCGGCATCCGCCGGCTCGACAATGCGCGGCCCGAGACGGTGGTCCTCTGCGACCTGGCGAAACGGCTGGTCGCCGGATCGCCGATTGATTTCTCGGTATTCAAAGAACATACCAAAGTGCGTGAGGCGATCGCGCGGATCGTGCCGGAGCTGGAGCAGCTCGCCGATATCGACGTCGCCAAAAAGGAGTTTCACATCCGCAACCGGGTGCTGCACGCCCCCGATTTCGGCACCGCCGACGGCAAGGCGCATTTCATCGTCACGCCGCTGCCGCGCGCCGAAAAAGGCCTGATGCTCGCGACGGTGCGCAGCGAGGGCCAGTTCAACACGATCATCTATGAGGAGCACGACACCTATCGCGGCAAGGCCGGGCGCGACGCGATCTTCCTCAATCGCGACGATATGGAGGAACTGGGCCTGGCTGAGGGCGACGCCATCGCGCTCGTTTCCGACAGCGGGCGCATGATGGGGCGGGCGACGGCGTTCGACCTTCCGCGCAGCTCGGTGCTGGCTTACTATCCGGAAGCTAATGTCCTGTGCGCGACGGCGGTCGACCCGCGCAGCAAGACGCCTGCCTTCAAATCGGTGCCGGTCCGGGTCGAACGGTAGCGCCGGACAGATCAGCTCTCTTGCTTCAGATAGAAAATGCTGGATTCTAGTGGATTGACTGAAACAAAAGAGTCCTTAGGGGGATTCCTTCGAGACGTGGCGCGTGCGAGTCTGCGCCATGCGCACAGGGATATCCATCTCGGTCTCGATCGCCGATCTCCGGCGTCTCGCGGCCATCGTCGCCGACCCGAAGACGCCGCAGAAGCATGTCTGGCGGACCCGGATCATTCTTCTCACCGCCGATGGGGTCGGCACCGCCGCCATCATGGCCGCCACCGGCAAGTCGAAGACCTGCGTCTGGCGCTGGCAGGAGCGCTTCATGGAAGCCGGCGTCGACGGTCT
>CAMCWB010000137.1 GCA_945882315.1 Bauldia litoralis
GTGAAGCGGATCGGGCTTGTCACACCCTTTCTGCCGGAAGCGAACCGTAACGTCATGTCGTACTTCTCGGCTCTTGGCTTCTCCGTGGTCGGCGAGGCTGGCTTCTCCAGCGCGCACAAAGGCCGGGTTTACACGGCGCGGATCAGTGAAGCGGATGTCCGCGACGCTTTTGCTCGTGTCGATACGCCCGAGGTGGAGGCGCTGGTTCAGGTCGGCACCGCCCTGGTGTGCGCCGGCTTCGTCGATGACCTCGAGGCACTTCATGGCAAACCGGTCATCGCGGTTAACAGCGCGACCTACTGGCTGGCGCTACGCCAGCACGGCATCACCGACCGTCTCGACGGCCACGGAATTCTCCTCAAGAATCACTAATGGCCGCAGTAAGCGCATTCGAGGTGAATAATATTCCGGCGAGGTATTCCGCTTGAAGATGCATGCCGTAATGAGAAACTACTCGGGGCAAGGGCGCGAAGGAACTTTTTGAGATTCTCGACAAGCACAAGTCGGATGTCGAGGCGATCATCCGCATCCAGACCTCAGAAACGCAAAACGCCCGGCGAGGTTTTCTCACGTCACCAAGGCGCTGTGGGACAGGGTCCATGCGGTGCTCGCCGAAAGCCCTCGGAAACGCGCCGGCAGAACCAGGGCGCAGACGCCCTCACTGCTCAAGGGACGGATCTTCGGACCGAGCGGCCGCGCCATGTCGCCGACGCACACCCGCAAGGGCGGCCGGCTCTACCGGTATTATGTCAGCCAGTCGGTGATCAAAGGTGGCGCCGACGATTGTCCGATCAACCGCGTTCCGGCGGCGGATATCGAGCGCGCCGTCATTGACCAGCTTCGCGTCCTTCTCCGCTCGCCCGAGATCATCGTCGCGACGTGGCGGGCAGCGCGAAACGAAAACGCGGGAATCACCGAGGCCGAGGTCCGCGAGGCGATCGAACGGCTCGATCCACTCTGGGATGAACTGTTCCCGGTCGAACAGGCCCGCATCGTCCAGCTTCTCGTCGAGCGGGTCGATGTCGGTATCGACGGTGTCGACATCCGCTTGCGCACCGAGGGACTGTCGAGTCTGGTCACGGAACTTGGCGCCATCGAGACTGACTCGCGGAAGGCCGCCTGATGAACGCGCCAAATCTCGCCGGCGATGGCCAAACCGTCACCGTCCGCATTCCAATTTCTATCCGCAGGCGCGCCGGCCGGAAACTTGTCCTTGTGCCCGACGGTACGACCACTGCATGGGCGGCGCCGCCCCGGCGGATCGACAGCGCCCTGGTCAAGGCGATCGCCCGTGCGTTCCGTTGGCGAAAACTTCTGGAGACCGGCGTCCACGTCACGGTCGGGGAGATCGCTGCGGCCGAGAAGATCAACCCGTCCTACGTCAGTCGGGTTCTGCGGCTCACGCTGCTCGCGCCGGCCATCGTCGAGGCGATTCTCGATGGGCGGCAGTCGGCGGAGATGACGCTGGCGGTGCTGATGGAGCCGTTTCCGGTTGGATGGAAATGCCAAGAAACAACAGCTTTGGCGCGCACCGTTGCATAGGGCATCTTTGGCCAGAGGCTCTGCACAAGTTCACAGTTGGGAGGCCCAGCGGGGATGGTCATTGTCCACGACAAAGGCGTGCGCGTGCCGGCGCGCACCATGCAAGTGCGGGTGATCAATTGGGAGGTTGTCGTGGGTATGTTCCAGGGTCTCCGGATCTCCCTTCGGCCAGAAGCGCAGCGCCGCAATAATGCCTGCAGCGGCAAGTGCCGCCAGAACGCCAAGCGCCATGACAGGACCGAAGCGCGTCATCAGCCATCCTGACAGCGGATAAGTGACCAGCCAGCAGGCGTGGCTCAGCGCGAATTGCGCCGCGAAAAGCGCCGGACGGTCCTCGGCGTGGGCAGAGCGGCGCAGGAGCCGCCCCGAAGGCGTCAGAACGGCGGAATACCCAAGCCCCACGAGGAGCCACGCGCCAAGCAGCACTGGCCAAACAAGGCCAAAGGCGGCGACTCCACCCGCCATCCCCAGAAGAACCAGCACCATCAGCGCGGCACCGCCCACCATCACCGGGCGGTCCTGCACCCTGTCCAGCACCCGCGGCAACAGCAGTGCCGCGATAATCGACCCGGCCCCGAAGGCGAACAACGTCCAGGCCAGCGCGGATGCGTCCAGCCCCAGAGTGCTGCGAACCAGGACGACGGAGTTGACCAGCACCATTGCTCCTGCCGCTGCGGCAGCCATGTTCAGCGCCAGCAACCCGCGAAGACGCGGTGTCGCAAGATAGATGCGGATGCCGCGGGTGGTGCGGTCGTAGATGCCGTGCGGCTCGGACGGTTTCGGGCTGGGCAGCAGGACCGAGACGACCAGCGCCGCAGATGCCGCGAACCCCACCACCGTTCCAAGAAAGAGGGAATTGTAGCTCACCACCGCCAGCAGCAGTCCGGCCAACATCGGGCTGACGATGTTCTCCAGATCGTAGGCGAGCCGCGACAGCGACAGCGCCCGGGTATAACGCGCCTCGTCCGGCAGCACGTCTGGAATCGTCGCCTGGAAGGTCGGCGTGAACGCCGCCGAGGCCGATTGCAGCACGAAGATCAGGACGTAGACCTGCCAGATCTCGGTGACGAAGGGCAGGCATAGCGCGACACCCGCCCGCACCAGATCGAGGCCCACCAGGAATGCCCGCCGGTTCACCCGGTTTGCAAAGGCGCCTGCGATCGGAGCAATGCCCACATAAGCCACCATCTTGATGGTGAAGACCGTGCCCAGCACCATCGCCGCGTTGTCGCCCGCCAGATCGTAGGCCAGAAGTCCGAGCGCGACCGTGGCAAGCCCCGTGCCCAGAAGCGCCACGACCTGTGCTGCGAAGAGATGGCGATAGGTTCGGTCGGCAAGGACTTCCAGCACGGGGGTGACCTCAGAGATATCGGGAGATGGCTTTCAGTTCGTCGCGATCTGCGGCCGAATGCTCGGCATCGAGGCAGTGATCCATGTGATTGTGGATCAGGGCGCGCTTGGCGTTTGCAACTGCCTTTTCGACCGCCTGCATCTGTTGCGCGATCTCGAGGCAAGGCTTCCCCACCTCGATCATGTCGATCACGGCACGAAGATGCCCATCGGCGCGCTTCAGCCGTGCGATCAGGGCGGGATGGGTTGCGTGCACATGGGGCTTTATCATAGAAGGACGCTATCCTCCCCTAGAGGATAGAACAAGATGGCACGATGCGCGTGCTGCGAACTGAGAACGAGTAGGCAGGCCAAACCGGTGAAACACTTGCGGAGATTTGGACGGAGTGCGCTTGCGGCGCTTCTTTGCCTGTCGCTTGCGGTCTGGTCCATCGCGCCAAGCGCAAGCCACATCCCCTCGGTTTTCGAGGTTGTTGCCGACCCTACAGAAATGATTGCCGAGCATGGCCATTCTCATGGGCTGGAGGAGGACCTTTACTGGGCGCTCCATGGACACAGCCATGAAGTGGCTGACCATGATCACAGTCAGGCCCTGCTCGCGCTTGGCGAAGGCTCGCATCCGTCTCTGGGCTATCGAGACAATTTCCGGCTTCGTCCTTCGACAGGCGGGCCGCACCGGGTTTATCTGATCGAACGACCTCCGCGGGCCTGATCGGGCGCCGTCCTCCTGCGGCTTTACCGATCAGTCGACATCACACCGGAGATCCATCCATGACCTTGACTTCACGGGTCCTGCGAGCCTTGGCGCCGCGCCAGACGGCCACGCTGACCCTTCTTCTGCTGGCGGCTTTCGTGCTGTCCGTCAGCCAAGCCCTTGCCCACAATGTCACCGCAGGTGACGCGGGCTATATCCAGGAAATCTGGGGGGTAAAGATCATCCCCTTCATCTATCTCGGCGCCAAGCACATGGTGACCGGCTACGACCACATCCTGTTCCTGCTCGGCGTCGTCTTCTTCCTCTACAGGATGAAGGACGTCGGAATCTATGTCAGCCTCTTCGCCATCGGCCATTCGGTGACGATGCTTCTGGGCGTCTGGTATGGCTGGGGCATCAACGCGTACATCATCGACGCGATCATCGGCCTGTCCGTTGTCTACAAGGCGCTCGACAACCTCGGTTACTATCAAAAATGGTTCGGGTTCCAGCCCAATACCAAGGCGGCAACGCTGATCTTCGGGCTGTTCCACGGCACGGGTCTGGCCACCAAGATCCTCGAGTATGACATCCCACAGGATGGGCTTCTCGCCAACCTGCTGGCGTTCAACGTCGGCGTCGAAGTGGGCCAGCTGCTCGCTCTTGCCGTGATCCTGATCGTCATGGGCTATTGGCGCCGCAACCCCAACTTCATGCGGCAGGCCACCGTCGCAAACGTGGTGATGATGGGCCTTGGCATCTGGCTGACCATCAATCAGGTCGCCGGTTACATCGCTTCAACCTAGTCAAGAGGGACACTCACATGAACAACGCACCCAAACCAAACCTCGAAGATCTGTCGACCAAGGCGCAACTGTTCCGCTCCAGCATCATCGCGAGTATCGGCGCCGTCGCGATCATGGTCACCATCTACCTGCCCGCGGAATATGCCATCGACCCCACCGGCGTTGGCCGGGTGCTGGGGCTGACGGAAATGGGCGAGATCAAGGTTCAGCTTGCCGAAGAGGCCGAGGCGGATCGCCTGCTGGACGAGCAGCGTGCTCAGGATCAGTCGTCGAGCGTTCTCGACGCCGTCTTCGGCCTATTCGTCGGAACGGCCCACGCCCAGGAAGCGCAGGAAGCCTGGCAGGACGAAGTGACCTTTACCCTCGAACCCGGAGCCACCGCGGAAATAAAGATGACGATGGAAGCCGGAAACGTGGTCGATTACGCGTGGACGGCGACCGGAGGGCGGATCAACTTTGACCTGCATGCCCATAGCGGTGGTGAATCGGTCGACTACGAACGTGGCGCTGGATTTTTTCATAATTCCACTGCGCAGCTTTTCG
The DNA here is from genome assembly GCA_945882315.1 of Bauldia litoralis. Taxonomy (GTDB): domain Bacteria; phylum Pseudomonadota; class Alphaproteobacteria; order Rhizobiales; family Kaistiaceae; genus CAMCWB01. The sequence continues at coordinate 4,936 of CAMCWB010000137.1, forward strand.
TCAGTCAGCAATGTCAGGCTGCTTCAGTCCCTTTTGGAACGGACGCTCCGCAACCTGCTCAGTCAGACGCAGCAGGATTTTCAAATTATTCTTGTCTGCAACGAAAGGGGTGCCGTCGCGAAGTTGGTTGGAATTGAGGGTGGCGTAGTCTCCGGGTGCTTTAACCCGAACGAGTCCAGCGTTGACGCGCCGGACAGGAGACCACGCCATGACGAGCACTACCACGAAGCCCGAAGCCGTTCAGCCTGATACCGAG
>CAMCWB010000138.1 GCA_945882315.1 Bauldia litoralis
CGGACAGATCGTCATGCGCAAAATCGACGGTTGGCAGACCCTCGCAACCAAGCCCGTCGATCAGCCGGTTGACCTGGCCGCCTGAACCGATACCTTCAACACGCCGGAGCCACGTCACGCGAATTCCAACACGACCAGCGACGGCACCGCTTACTTACTTGTGCTCTTCAGAATTTTCCGATTATCTAAAAGGTGCTTTGCGTTTGCCAAAGCCAGTTAGGGAGAGAATTATGAAAATGTCGCTGCTGTTGACGGGTGCAACCGTCGCTGCAATTGCCATGGCTACTTCAGCCCAGGGGCAAGAGCTTAAGAACATCAATTTCATGTCGTCGAATGACGGATCCTGTTCGGTCTATCCGCAATTCGGCATCCAGGCCTTCGGGTTCCTCGAGAAGGAAGGCTACAAGCTGACCCTCCTCGATTCCGATACTTCCGTGCCGTATATCGCCTTCATGTCGAATGGCGATGCCGACATCGTGATGTTCGACGCCGCCGAGACGCTCGCCGCGCGGGCCGCCGGTCAGGACATGAAGATCGTCTACGAGGCCTACCAGCGCGCGCCGGAAGGCATCGTCGTCGTCGACGACAGCCCGGTCCAGAGCCTCGCCGATCTCAAGGGCAAGACCATCGGCCTTGCCGAACAGCCCGACGAGATCACCACCCAGATCGCGCTCGACTCGGTCGGATTGACCCTTGCTGACGTAAAGACCTTCGTGGTCGGAAACCAGGGTCCGGTTATGGCCATGGCGCTGCGCGACAAGACGGTCGATGCCTTCGCCGGCGGTTCGAGCGATCGGGCCGCAATTGAGGCGCAGGGCGTCAAGTTCCGCAACATCACGCCGGATGCGATCTCGATGAACCCTGGAAACTCACTAGGCGTCTGGGGACCGACGCTTGAAGAGAAGCGGCCGATGATCACCGCCTTCCTACGCGCCTGGGCTAAAGCACAGCACGCCGGCGTCATCGACACCAAGGCGGTCGTCGCCATGTGCAAAGAAGCCATTCCCGAGCAGTTCGAGAATCTCGCTCTCGGTTCAAAGATGATTGACAACGGCGTCTACAACCTGCAACTCCGCCGCACCGTAAAGTATGGCGAACTTCAGGCCGATATCTGGAAGTCCATCCAGCCGGGCTTTCTCAAGGCCGGCATTATCACGCAGGAGGTTGATCCCTCGACCTTCCTCGACACCTCCTTCCAGGACTCCCTGAACTTCACTACCCAGGATGTCCTCGACGGCATCAAGGCGTGGAAGGAAGCAAACCCGGACAAAGTCATTAACTAACCTACGAAGTGCCGGGTCGGCTGAGGCCGACCCGGTTCTTTCTTTCCGCCGGTAGCGACGCGTATCACCCTACGGCTTTTGCCGAGTAGGCTCAGACCGACTTGTGGCCCCAGTTAGCTCTGCCCGGTGATAAAAGTCTTGAACCGTCAGCGCACGGGCGTGATCCAATAGCCTGAGACATTCTGGGACTCGGATTCCGCGAATCACTCCCCAGATTCCCGTCATGGACGACGTTTCAAGTATCCATAAGCCGAGCAGGCGGGACAGCCAGGCCGAGCAGATCCGCCGCCTGAAGGAGCTAATTGCCGAGGCTGAAAGCGCCGGCCGTCCGACCGAGCTGGCCCGCCAGTTGCACGAGCAATAGAGGGCCGTTGATAGTCCTCAAGTTCATCCCGCCCCTGTTACCAACGCTGGTGGATAAGGCGCCGGCCGGCGGTGGGTGGATCCAAGAAATCAAGCATGAAGGCTACCGGATGCAGCTCATCGTCGAGGGCGGCGTAGCGCGGCTTTACTCGCGCCGCGGACTGGACTGGACCTGAGCGCGGTCTCTGCGAGTGTGCTCTTAGCCTTCGGTGTTCCGCCGGCTCACACATCAGCGAGCGTTCACGCAGCCGAGATTTTCACGACCGCGTCGTCCGGCGCCCCATAGGCCATGCCCAAAGCGCCATCCACCATCTGAGCCAGAAATCCGACAAGCGCGAAGACAATGAAATCATGTGTCACCGGATCATGCTCCGCCGAGAACCTGTGCACAGGCTAGCGAATATCAGCGGCAGGTGTTTCAAATCGTCCGCAATAAGAAGGGTTGGGTTTTAAAGTCCGAACGATTTTGACACTCGCCTTAATGCCGGGCCCTCCTCAAGGCCCCCGATCCAGGCGCTCGCGCTGCCAATGGCCCTGCCGGCACGCAGGGAAATAGGGGTCTCATCGGCCAGGGTCCGCGTCGATCGTCAACTTGCTCGCGACCGATCTGTGTAGCGGGCACCGTTGCGTCGGAAACAGTCCGGCTCGCCGTCATGGAGACGGAGCTGCGGGCGCTGAAGGCATAGTGGATAAGCTTCGGACCAGTCGCGACCAGTGGCAGCAGCTGGCCCAGCGGGCAACCCTAGCGCTGGCGGCACCGCCGCGGGCTTGGTGGAAGCGGCTGGCGGGGTGATCCACCGTGCAGGTCGCAAAATTCTTCAATCACGCATCAGTCGCCGCCATCGCCGCCTTCTTAGGCTACATGGCCTTCGGTACAGTTTGGCATGCGTTGCTCTTTGGCTTCTTCGCTTACTTGGTATCGGTTCGCGCGCAGCCGCTATAGCTGGCGTCCTCAATCGTGCCCGGCGGCGGGATCCGGAGCCTCAGGGGGTGAGGAATATTGGCGCTAGCGACGTTGTGGTGATCGACTTTCCGACCGCGCCCTACAACCACGAGGACCCGGATAAGTACCGCCTGCCGATTGACACGCCTCTCATCCCCTACTCCTTCACGGCGGCCCGCGGCTGGTAAGTAAGGAAGTCGCGCGCCAAATGGCTAGGCCGGCCGCCACCAGCGGGGACCTGGGCTTCACCCCAGAGCTCGGCGTTCAGCACGAATCCGATCGAGCGGCTCAACGGCGAGATCAAGCGGCGCACCGACGTTGTCGGCATCTTCCCCAACGACGACGCCATCGTCCGCCTCGTCGGCGCACTCCTGCTCAAACAGAATGATGAATGGGCAGTCCAGCGCGCCCGCTACATGACGCTGGAAAGCGTCGCACCATTGAGCGATAATCCCCTCATCAGCCTGCCAGCTGTGGCCCGCTGATCAACCCGGCAATGCCGGAAAGCTCAGCGACCAATGCCGCCAGCTACACCACGCGATGGGACACCATCGACTAGCGGCCCGTAATCGAACCATGGGTGGCCTATGGCGAGTGGGTTCAGGTCGCGAGCGTGCGGCAACTTTCAGACGCCATTGAACTTGGAGCGACTACCTCAAAAGCTTCGATAGCGTTTTCGTCTTTCGGCATGACAGCGGACTTTAGCCATTGTCGTCGGACCATTCGGCACGGGATCGGCGAGACCAGAGCGAGACCGCCTTATCGCAACGCTCGAGATTCCGAGCGATAGTTTCGTCAACGTTGGCGCTCGGTTTGTAGAACTTTCATGGCGCAGCCCTCAGAAATCGCGAAGGAAGTCGAACAGAAGACCCTACGCGGCCTCATGCCCCACGAATACATTCGCAAAATCTGGACAGAAAATGAGCGGAACTTCAGACAAAACCCCATCCATCACAACGTGGGACTGTACATCTGTGCGAGCGGGGACGAGCCTGGGCGCTTGGAAGTGAGTATAAGCTGATGGCCAGCGGGGAAGCTGAAAATCGAACCCAATACTCCGCGATTCAAAAAGCCGCACACTGGGCGCTCGCAATCCTGTGCGTTTTCGCGTTCCCAACGGCTATAGGAATTCAAAGGGCGCATATCGGGCACGCCTTTGGTATTGAGCCGCCTTTGAAAGACTACCTGATGGCGATTGCACACGAGTGGACAGGCTGGCTGATTCTGGGGTTGGCCGCCCTCCTGCTAGAAGCCCGCCTTCTTCAGGGGGCTCCTAAGCTTCCTCCGGATATGAGGCTATGGCAGCGGCTGCTAGCGCACGCAAACCATGTCGCACTTTATTTCGGAGTCTTTGCGTTAGTCGTCAGTGGCTTCGCCGCCATGTACGTCTCTGGAAAGTTCGTTTTCCTTCATATGGCGCTGACTCAATTAGGCGTTGCCTTGGTGAGCCTGCATTTGTTGGCGGTGCTTTGGCATCACTTATTTCGTCGGGATAATCTGCTCGAACGGCTCATGCCGAATCGCTAGGGCAATGAAGTTATTGACTCCCCACAGTTGCAGGACACCTCGTATGAGGAGCATGCGAGGCATTGTTGCGCTTGCAGCGATCAACGGAGTCGTCTTTTTTACCGGTTCTCCGGCGGCCGCACACCCGCATGTGTTTGTCGATGCGACAGCCGAGATTCGCTTCGACGCTGAACAGCGGGTCGTGGAAATACAAAACGCCTGGAAATTTGATCCAGCGTTTTCGGCCTATGCGACCCAAGGGCTGGACACAGACGGCGATGGCAACTTCAGCGAGGCGGAACTGAAGCCGCTGGCACAAGAGAACGTTGAATCGCTCAGGGATTTCGGCTTCTTCTCATATTTCACAATCGGGTCGGACTTGGTCGCGCTGCTGCCACCGAAAAAATACTGGCTGGAATATCAAGACGAGCGACTAACGCTCTTTTTCGTGCTCCCGCTCGAAAAACCTGCCGCAATTGTCGCTCCTGCGATGTTGGAGATTTTCGACCGCGAATATTTCGTCGAGTTTGGATTTCCCGAACAAAAGGGCCTCGTTCTTACGGGAGCCGCAACTTGTGTGGCACGTCACCACCCGCCGGAATCGATTGACCCGGCAACCATGGCGATCCTGGGCTCGCTGCCGCAGGAGCAGCGTGAACTGCCGAGTGACTTGGTACAGGCCGTGTCGGCCCTGGCGAACTATTTCGCGATAACCTGCCGCTGATGTCATCGCAGTGGGGCAATAGACGCGCTTCCGCGCTCGAAGGTGCCCATGTCTCCTCATGTGAGCCCCTTCGGGTTTTCTGCGGTTTCGGTGAGCATCTTCGAAGATGCTCACCAGAATGGCGGATTTCTCGAAGGGGCTCATCCTACGAGAAGTGAGCACCTTCGCTCGCAGCATCTCGGGGCATGGCCCATTTCCAGCCGCCGTCGAGCGTTACCTTCGATGCCTTTACGCCAAGCTTTTCCTTAGCCCGTCTGACCGTGGGCCAAGCGACTCCGGCCGAGTTTGCTTCGGCCCGGATCTGAACAGTCGCTTTGGGACCGTCAGCGAGGACCTGCTGAAGGAAGTCCTCCGCTTCATTCCG
>CAMCWB010000139.1 GCA_945882315.1 Bauldia litoralis
CGGCGAGCCGGTCCCGTCGTCGGCCGATCCGGCAGGCGCGGCCCAGCAGGTGGCGTATGTCGGGCGCGAGAACCGCGTCGCCCGCGTCGATGGCGTATTGCACGTCGCGAATGAGATGGGCGAGGCAAACCTGGTTTTCCTTTGCCGCCGTTGACAGACATGCCCGACGCTTCCGATCCCCAGTCCCATTATCTTTCCATCCCTCTCGAAGTCCGTTGATGGCAGGCTAAAGCACAAAGCCTACGCCGCAATACGCGACGCTACGGCAATCAGATTTGCGCAGAGTGCCTTGAGCAAATTCGCAAGCGCAGGAGCCATTAGTCGATTCTGTTCGTCAAATGCCTCCGCGGCAAGTCCAACCTCGACCTTCTCAGGGATGACGATACCCCCGAGCCCGGGCATTACAATCTTCCTGAGATCAATGAGTGCCCTCGCCCCACCCACTGGTCCTGCAGCCGATGAACCTATGCCGTAAACCCGGTCGCGATAAGGAACTTCGGAAGGCTTGATACGGCTTACCCAATCGATAGCGTTCTTCAGTAACGGCGGAACGGAGTTATTATACTCGGGCGTCGCGATGAAGACGCCTTGGTTTTTGACAATCTCCCGCGCCAGGCGCTTGGCATTCTCCGGAACACCCTCGTCCTTTTCCAGGTCGCCGTTATAGATTGGTAATTCGTAGTCTTTAAGCGATATGGCTGTGACAGTGGCACCTTGCGAAGCCAGTTCGGCGGCAGCACAGGCCGCCAGCCTGCCGCTGAGTGCGCCCCGCCGAATTGAACCTGCGAATACGAGAATTCTTGTGCTTCCCATTTTTCTATCCGGTTAGAGAAATGAACGGCCCTCTTGGCCAAAAAAACCCGACCGGTGGATCGGGGCTTCCATCATGCTTTGGGGTGTGTGGCTACTTCAGGGGAACAACCACGCAGCATACATCTCCTGGTTCGACATCAAAAAGCCGATCAACGAGCTATTCATTATGGAGGCGCATCTGCGCCACGCCAAGTCGCAAGGAAGCAATATGGCCCCTCCGAAAATCACGCTTGCGTGCTCGCCGAGCGACCGTTCGCGGCCGATCCTCTCAGGAGAGATACCGGTAGAGGGCTGCGAGACGGAATTGCATACCCGGGAAGCAGCAGAGCTTCTTCGGACAGCGGCGCGCGACATGATCTTCGACGTTACGGAGATGTCCCTTTCGACGCATCTTATACTGACGTCGCGCCGGTCCGCGCACTACACCGCGATCCCTGCGTTCCATTCTCGCGCCTTTAGGCACTCGTCCATCTACATCAATCGCTCGAGCGGCATCGCAGCACCCGGCGACCTCGTCGGTAAGCAGGTCGGGATTCAAGAATATCAGCAGACTGCCGCGCTTTGGGTGCGAGGTATGTTGAAGGACGAATACGGTGTCGACGCTAGCGCCATTTTTTGGCGGACAGGCGGTCTCGAAAAGGCTGGGGGAAGCGAACGTATTCCAGTCAGTCTGCCTGAGCACATATCCGTTAGACCCATTGGACCGGACCAAACGCTTTCAGCAATGCTCGTGTCTGGAGAAATCGACGCTCTGATATCGCCCCGACAGCCGAGCGTTTTCGCAATGCCTTCCGTCGGCCAGCTTTTTCCAAACTATAGAGGCGCCGAAGAGGACTATTTCCGCCGCACTGGTTTCTTCCCGATCATGCATGCCATCGGTATACGGAAGTCCCTTGCTGATATGCACCCATGGCTTCCGCGCGCCGTCTATAACGCTTTCTGTGAAGGGCGCCGGCGGGCGCTCTCCGACCTCGCGTCAACCGGCGTACAGCGAATAACACTGCCATGGGCGCGAGCCGCGCTTGACGACGCCTGCGCGCTTATGGGCTCGGATATCTGGCCCTATGGGATCGAGAAGAATCGCCGCGAGTTGGAAGCCATGGCCCGCTACGCCCACGAACAGGGCCTGGCCGACAGGACTATCAATCCGGCCGAAATGTTTCACCCGTCAGTTTTGGCGGAGGACTGACGGCCGACGCGCTTCACCTGTCCGGAGCGGTCCTGCGCGTTCTGTCCGACCTCAGCAACCAACAGAAAGCGCCGCCGGCGGATCGGCGCCGCCGAAGGGCCCGTCGTCGCGCACATAGGTCCAGATCCGACCGGTGTCGGTCTTGCCCTTGGCCAGGATCGGCACCCGTCGTGTCGTCGGCGTGCAGCCTCTCGGTCGCCATGACGTGCCGGGCGATCAACTCATGCAACGGCGCAAGCGGCACGCTCGCCGCGCCAACCTGGTCGGCGAGCGTCGAGACCGAGAGGTCGATGCCCTCGCGGCCCTAGCGCTCGCTCTGGCGGTTGAGCGGCTGATGCTGACCGAACTTCTCGAACACCAGCATCGCCAGCAGGTTCGGCCCCACAAAGCCGCGCGGCGTCACATGGAAGGGTGCGGGTGGCTGCGTGATGGCCTCACACTCGCGGCAGGTGAACTTCTCCCGCACCGTCTGGATCACCTTCCACTGGCGTGGGATCACCTCCAGGGTCTCGGTGACGTCCTCACCCAGCTTCGACAGCTTCATGGAGCCACAGCACGGGCATGAGGTCGGCGCGGCGATGACGACCCGCTCGCGCGGCAGATGCTGCGGGAAGGGCTTGCGGACAGGGTGTCAACGCCGGAGCAAAAATGCATCAGGTGGCGTCGCCAAAAGGCGGCGGCGGGGACGCGGCTGCAAGCGCCGTTTCCGCGCCGATGCGCCGGTTGAACTGGACGGGGCTTGGTGACAGTCTGGGCAGAGGCATACCAAGACGCCGTTGAACTCGTTAGGTTGCCCGGATCTCGGTCGCTGCAGCCTCTTCTAATCCGCTGCGGCAGCGCGTTCTAGAGGTCGATGATGATCTTCCGCCAACTTTTCGATTCGACGTCGGGCACCTACAGCTACGTGCTCGCGAGCCGCAAAGGCGCCGAGGCGCTGATCATCGACCCGGTGCTGGAAAAGGTCGACCGCTACATTCAGTTGATGAACGAGCTCGACCTCCGGCTGGTTAAGGCCGTCGACACGCATCTCCACGCCGATCACGTCACCGGGCTCGGCGCCCTCCGCGACCGGACGCGCTGCGTCACGGTGATGGGCGAGAACACCAAGGCCGACGTTGTGTCGATGCGGCTTGCCGATGGCGACAAGCTTGAGATCGAAAATGTCAGCCTGATGTTATCTACACGCCCGGCCACACTGACGACTCTTATTCCTTCGCGCTCAACGACCGGGTGTTCACCGGGGACACGCTGCTCATCCGCGGCACGGGCCGGACAGACTTCCAGAACGGAGATCCGCGATCGCAATATGACTCGATCTTCAATCGACTTCTGAGGCTGCCCGAGGAGACGCTGGTCTTTCCGGCGCACGACTACAAGGGCGACACCGTCAGCACCATCGGCGAGGAGAAGCGCTACAACCCGCGGCTCCAGGTGAAATCGATCGACGAGTATGTAGCCCTAATGAACAGCTTGAACTTGCCCAACCCGAAAATGATGGACGTGGCGGTGCCGGCGAACATGAAGATCGGCCTCGCGCAGGATGCGGTGGCGCAGAAAGGCTTGGCGCTCCGCGCCGAGGAGGCGATGGCGCTCCTCGGTCGACAGGACGCTGTCTTCGTCGACCTTCGCGAGAAGGGCGAGCGCGAGCGGCATGGCGCGATTCCCGACGCGCTCAGTGAGCCCTACACGAAGCTCTCCGACAATCTCGCCTCGCGCGGCGCCATCAAAGCGCTTGGCGCGGGCAAGCGCATCGTCTTCTACTGCGCTTATGGCGAGCGCTCGGCGATGGCCGTGCCGGCGGCGCAGGAAGCGGGCGTCGTTTCGGCCTGCCACCTCCAAGGCGGGCTTGCGGCTTGGAAAGCGGCGGGCGGCCCCATCGTGCAAATCCAAGAAGGGAGAACGGCGTGACGAGCTTTGCTCCGGTTTCGGGTCTTGTAGGCGGGGCATTTATCGGCCTCGCGGCAGTCCTATTGATGCTCACAATCGGGCGGATCGCCGGCGTGTGCGGCATCGTCCTGAATGCCATGGTGCCGAACGACGCCGCCGGCCGGGCGTGGCGATTGGCCTTCATCATCGGATTGCCGCTTGGCGCGTTTCTCGTAACGGCGGCCGGCTTCAAGGATTGGAGCAAGGTGAGCTTTGCGGCGAGTTTGCCCGTGATGTCCTTTTTAATTGCAATCGGATAACTGCAGTCCTATCTCGGCTGATACCGAAGATCACCGAAGAGAACCGGTCGCGTAATGGCGGCATGGTCGGGGGTCAGCCGATGCCACTCACGAAGAAAACCATTGCCACTTTGGAAGTGCCAGGCCGCTACGGCGACGGCCATGGCCTTTGCCTGCAGATCACAAAGGGCGGCTCTGCTACCGTCAAAATTCCGCCAGCGCGAGACGGTGAGCAATTACGTTTGTGGCTCACTCCATCGCCGCATTGGTGCGGCGTTTCCAACTGGGCTGCACGAGCTGGCCGTTCACGCCGCCGCTCCTCAGCACCGCAAGAACCTCTTCGGCCACGCCATCATCGGCAGCGACGATCACGAAGTCATAGTCGAGGCGCGGCGTCGGGCCATTGGTCATTGCGATCTCCGCGCTGCCGATGCCCTCGCCATTGACTGAAAAAATTCCGCTGCCCTGCGCCTCGGTCGTCGCTCGCTGTCCTTCGGACTGACGCGCGTTGATCCGGATATCGAGCGTTACGCCTCCCTTGCCATCGAAGTCGATGATACCGAAACTGGCCACACCGTCAGTCGAATTGCTGTAGACATAGCTACCAGAAAGGCTCGCGGACGAAAACACCACGTCCTCACCAGCAACGGCCACACCCAACGACATCACAGCACCGGAAACGGCGCTCACCATCAACCCAGACCACCGCGACATGCCAGAGCGAGCCTCCACCGTTTCTGATGAGCAACCATTCTAATTAAACTTCACGCCCCACGCAACGGGAACAATTCGCTGTAACAGGATGGAGGACAAACTCCATGACGAAAGAGCGGCGTTGCGGCGCGCGGGAACGGGCCGGCTATCATTGTTTTCCGAAACGATAACGCTCCCACTCCTTTATGACACTGCCAAACCGCTCGATGATCTCGTCCTTCAGATCTCGGTTGTTCGCATAAGGCTG
>CAMCWB010000140.1 GCA_945882315.1 Bauldia litoralis
AGCTTCCAAGGTGCGCTCAAGCCAAGCCCGAGCGCAAACACGTCTCCTGCTTCCATCGTCCCGTCCTCAATGCCGCCCCAAGGTCAGCATGAAGGGCTTGAATGCGGCCTTCAACGGGCGCGCAAATCCACTTGGAACGTCGAGGAGGCCTTTTTGCTTTGGCAGAAATTGCGTCAGGCTCCAGTTCTGAAGCGCCTTACGAACCTCGTCGGGGGTGGCCTCTGATACCACCGAGATGTCTCCGTCATCGCGTGATCGAAGAACCGATCGCAAGCGATTGATGCCGGCCTTTCCGCCTATGAGCGTATCGTTGACCCGATCATCGACAGCCATAACGCCGAGTTTTGGAACAGCTACGAAGTCCGCATAACGGACACTTACGCCGGTGGGGACGAGGTCGATTTCGTCCGCCCCGCTGTCGTAATGGGCACGCATTGCATCGTCAGTTTCATAGCCGGCCGACCACGTCAGTACTTGGTGGTCACCCAGCTGATGTTCTCTGGGGCGCATCAAGAGGGTGTTGGCGAACCGATCTTCAGAAGTCGAGCGCCCGTGGACGACACGCTGTCCCTGCATCTCTTGAAGAACCGTGACATGCGATCCCGGCTGCAGAACTTCATCGCCGAAGAGAATTTGATATCGGCAGAATAGAAAAGGCCGGTCTCCGCGCGCCATTTCAGCCCCTCCCCAAGGTGCGTAGGCGTTGTGCCACAACCTGACACTAAAACAAACACCTGTTTCTGCGGCCGTTTCTGCGGCGCGGTTATGGAACGCAAAATAAAAATAAAGAAAATCAGGAGGTTAAATGGTGGGCGGTACTGGGATTGAACCAGTGACCCCTACGATGTCAACGTAGTGCTCTCCCGCTGAGCTAACCGCCCGTCCGTTCGAGGCTGAACGCCCCGGCAGGAGGCGCATATAACAGGCCCCTAGCCGGCTATTCAAGCCTTACTGCAAAGTTGGGTTCCAAGGCCGAAAAAGCGCGTTGCCGCGGCCTTCAGGCAGCGATCAGCTTCTCGACCTCATTGACGAGATCCTTGAGATGGAATGGCTTCGACAGGACTTTGGCATCCTTGGGCGCATTCGAATCGGGATTGAGCGCCACGGCCGCGAAGCCGGTGATGAACATGACTTTCAGGTCCGGATCGAGTTCGGTAGCGCGGCGCGCCAGCTCGATGCCGTCCATCTCGGGCATGACGATATCGGTCAAGAGCAAGTTGAACGGCTCCTCGCGGATGCGCTCATATGCGGAAAGACCATTGTCGAATGCGACCACGTCGTAGCCGGCATTCTGTAGCGCCTTGGCGAGGAAGCGACGCATGTCGTTGTCGTCTTCCGCCAGCAAAATTCTCGTCATGGGTGACAAGGATATCCCCGTTCTGTCCTGCGTCCGCCGGACATGATTAACATCGACCCGGGTAAAGATCGCGTGAATGCAAGCTTTTGGCGCTGCGACCGATGGTGGACAGAAACCAACGATCTTGGCAACATCCGAGCGCTGGCCCGTCCCCGTTTTCCCGGTTGTCATGGACATCCCTTCCGTCGCTGACGCCTTTCCCCCGGACATGTCGGCCGATTTCGCCGGCGTGCCGCCCTTTGAAATCATCGCTCCGGAACGGCAGCTTCTCGCCCTTGTCTTCAATTCCCCCCATAGCGGCAGCTGCTATCCGGCCTCCTTCCTCGCCGCCTCGCGCCTCGACCAGCAATCCATTCGCCGCTCGGAAGACACCTATGTCGACGACCTGTTCCTCTCCGCCGTCGAGCTTGGCGCCCCGCTCCTGAAGGCGAACTTTCCGCGCGCCTGGCTCGACGTGAACCGCGAGCCCTATGAGCTCGACCCGAAAATGTTCGACGGCAGCCTGCCGACCTTCGCCAACATCCGCTCGGTGCGGGTCGCCGGCGGCCTCGGCACGATCGCCCGCATCGTTTCCGAGACCGAGGAGATCTACGCCGCTCCCCTTCATGTCGAGGAAGGCCTGGCCCGCATCGACTGCGTCTACAAGCCCTACCACCGCGCCCTCCGCAGGCTCGTCGCCACGACCCAGGCGGGCTTCGGGGAGGTCCTTCTCGTCGATTGCCACTCGATGCCCTCGACCGTGCGCGGCGGCCACAGCCGCCTCCGGCCCGATATCGTGCTCGGCGACCGCTACGGCGCGAGCTGCGCCGGCGAGGTCACCGACGCCGCGGCGCAGATCCTGTCGCGCATGGGCTATTCGGTCAGCCGCAACAAGCCCTATGCCGGCGGCTTCATCACCGAGCATTACGGCCAGCCCGGCCGCGGCTTCCACGCCATGCAGATCGAGGTCAACCGCTGCCTCTATATGGACGAGCGGTCCTTCGAGCCGACGCCGGGCTTCGCGCGGCTGCAGGCCGACATTGCCGATTTCTCGGCCGAGCTTGGTATGATTTTCGACGAGAATTTCATCGGCCGCCGCGACGCTGCCGAGTAGGTCGGGAAGGCGGCGGGGATTCGGGTCCGTTGCGATGACGGTATCCCAAAAAGAAAAGGGGCCGCTCGGGGATACCCGAGGCGGCCCAAGTCTAGGGAGGAAACGCCCAAGGAGGGCAGCGATAGACCAACGCCAATCGATCTACCGCACCGCAACAAAATGGCACCGCGACGCACAAAAATCAAGTGTCGAGCTGTCGCAGGCAGCGACGGAGCGGCGATCGGCGCCATTGCCCGGCGATTTTCGGCCGTTTAGAAATCGTGAAGAATCGCAAGGAGATAACCTTCGATTTTCCGGGAATTGGTCCGGACAAAGTCGCGCTCTGCGATTTTCGCATAGCTGCCATGTAAGAGATTCCCGATGAACATCCGAGACTTGGAGCCTTTTCTCGACGCGCTGGCCGACGCTGCCGCGCAAGCGATCATGCCGCATTTTCGGGCGGGCGGCGCCGTCGAGGACAAAGGCGGCCGCTTCTTCGATCCTGTGACCATGGCCGATCGCAACGCCGAATCCGCCATGCGCAAATTGATCAATGACAATTATCCCGCCCACGGCATCATCGGCGAGGAGCACGGGCTCGAGCGGGAGGACGCCGAGTTCGTCTGGGTCCTCGATCCGATCGACGGGACCCGCTCCTTCATCACGGGGCTGCCGGTCTGGGGAACGCTGATCGGCCTCCTCCGCGATGGCAAGCCGGTGCTCGGCATGATGGCCCAGCCCTTCACCGGCGAGCGCTACAGCGGCGACTGCACCCGGTCGCGCTATCGGGGCCCCGGCGGCGAGCGAAGCCTCACCGCCCGGCCTTGCACCGCGCTCGCGGAGGCAACGCTGTTCACGACGACGCCTGCCATCTTCAATACCGCCGACCGGACGCAATACGATCAGGTCGAACGCTCCGTCCGCATCGCCCGCTACGGCGTCGATTGCTACGCCTATTGCATGGTTGCCGGCGGGCATGCCGATCTGGTCGTCGAAGCCGAGTTGAAGCCCTACGACATCGTCGCCCTGATCCCGGTGATCGAGGGCGCCGGCGGCCGCGTCACCAATTGGGAAGGCGGCTCAGCCGCCGCCGGAGGCCGCATCGTCGCCGTCGGCGACCCCCGCCTGCTCGACAAGGTTCTGGAACGGCTGGCCGATACCAGAACGCTTTTCCAGCCTTAGGCGAAGACTTCCGTCCGGTTTCCGACAAGCCGCGTGCCAGGCACGAAGGCGTCGAAGGCCGCCCAGAATTGCTGGCGGATGAAGTCCCGCTCCATCAGGATTTCGTGCTGCGACCCGGCGATCACCACCTGCGCGCCGGCGCGCAACTCGCCGGCAAGCGTCTCGATGGCGCGAACCGAAACGACTTTATCGATCGCGGCGGCAATCACCAGCGTCGGCACCCTGATCGTCGGCCCGAAATCCGGGTCCGCCGCCTCCTGCATTGCCTGGCAGGCCGCATAGAGCCAGCCGATGGTCGGCGGCCCGATCGCAAACTGCGGCGCGCTCGTGACGATCTCGACATTCCGGGCGAAACGGTTTGCGTCACCGGTCAGCGGATTTTCCTCGAAGGGAATCTCCTCGATGCTGGTTCCGCGGCCGCCCGGCACATAAAGCTCGCCGAAGCCGATAGAGGTAAGAACTGCAGCCAGCCGGTGGGCATTCTGCTGCGACAGGCGCATCGGCCCGAGACCGGCGAGCGGCGCCAGGACGACCATACGCGCAAACCGGGCCCGCCCCGATTGCGCGGCGCGAAGGCAGATCAGCGACCCGGTCGAATGGGCCAGCGCATAATGCGGCGGCGGACAATCTGGCAGCACGACCTCCTGCAGGAAGCAGTCGAGGTCGCGGTCATATTCGGAGAAGCTGTCGACATGGCCCTTGCGCCGGTTACGCAGGCGCCGCTCGGAGCCGCCCTGCCCGCGCCAGTCGAAGGTGGCAACCGCGAAGCCGCGCCGACGCAGTTCGCCGATCACCTCGAAATATTTCTCGATCTGCTCGGCGCGGCCCTGCAGAAGGCAGATCGTGCCCTGCGAGCGCCGTCCCGTCGGCTTCCAGCGCGCGAAGCGCAACGACACGCCGTCGGCGGTCCGGATCGTGCCGGTGACGGCGCCGTTCGGAACAACATTGGAATCGGTGCCGACGAGATTCATGTGTCCGACGAAGAATTGAGGGGCACTAGGAGCCTGTCCGAGTAATAGCCGGTTTTTTTGCTGGCGTGGGAAGCGTGAGTCGGATTCTGTTTTGTCCCATGAGCAAGGTCATTCCGCGCCTGGAAGATTGATGAGCCACTGTTCCTGCCGCCAACGGTGCAGGACTTCGTGGC
>CAMCWB010000141.1 GCA_945882315.1 Bauldia litoralis
CGCACCTACCAGAAGGGCATCCGAATCAAGAAAGCCGAGATGAAGCTTCTCGACATCGTGGGCGACGCGTTCCATCCCGACTGGAACTATGCGATCAAGCCCCGTATCCCCAAAGAACCGTAGCGGTTATCGCTGCGAGTGTCCTTAGCCCATGAGCAGGCGTGCGAGCATGGCCGCGAGCAGGAAGAGCACGGCGACCACGAAGATGAGGTTTGCCCAGTTCGGCTCGTGACGAAGCGGCTCGTCGGACCGTTTATATTCTGACATCAGCACCCCGTTACGCAGGTGTGCCCCAGAGCCCGAACGGACTCTCGCCAGAGGGTCTTAAGATAGTCCTTATGGCGCCAGCCGGACCGGGCCCTGTCGGTGCCCCACCGCACCAACTGCCAAAAAAGTTCCTTTAAGAACCCGATATTTATCTCGGTATCTTTGACGAGGCTCCAGGAACAAGCCCTGCCACCGACCGTTGCAAGGCCGCAGCAGGCCGACACCATCCGTTGGCCTCTTCGTCTCGGGTCCGCCCTAACGCCATGCGCTTCCCGAGCTCAAGGTTTTGGCACAACGAAAGGTCACGCACATGTATCGCAAGCTTATCCTCGCCGGCGCTATGGTCGCCGCATTCAGCGCTCCCGCGTTCGCGGAGTGGAACGTCCTGAAGCCGACGGCGGCCGTTTCTGGTCCGGAAAATGTCTGCATGGTGGTCGAGCGCGTGGCCGCTGTCGCAGGCGAGACTATGATCGCCGGCCCGTTTGCCACTGAAGCCGAAGCCAAGACGGCGGCTGACAGTGCTCCGGCCTGCAAGAATGAAGGCACGAGCAACGCGGGTGAGAGCACGGGCTCTTCGCCGGCTCCGAACTAGTCATATCGAACGCGTGGACGCGGGTGACCGCGCCCACGCGTTTCCTCGATCAGCCTTTTTCCGACACGCCCGCCTGCGCGAAGGTCGCCATGCCGGCGTGAAGTTGCGCCGCGGCTTTGACGATGCCGGCGGCAAGGGCGGCCCCCGTCCCTTCCCCGAGACGCATGCCGAGATCGAGCAGCGCCGTCTTGTTCATGCGGCGCAGCGCGCGGCGATGGCCGGGCTCGGCCGAGACATGCCCGAAGAGGCAGTGATCCACCGCCCGCTCGTCGATCCTGTAAAGCACCGCCGCGGCCGCGGTCGCGACATAGCCGTCGACGATCACGGGAATGCGCTCGAGGCGCGCCGCGATGATGGCACCTGCCATCGCCGCCAGCTCGCGGCCGCCGACACGGCGCAGGACCTCCAGCGGATCGTCAAGATGCCCCTCATGGAAGGCGATCGCCCTCGCCACCACTTCCTGCTTGCGCGCGATGCCCTCGCCGTCGAGGCCGGTGCCGGGCCCGACCCAATCAGCCGCGGTGCCGCCGAACAGGGCAAGGAAGATCGCCGAGGCGATCGTCGTGTTACCAATGCCCATCTCGCCGATGCAGAGGAGATCGACGCCGCCGGCGATCGCCTCCATGCCGAAGGCCATCGTCGCGGCGCAGCCCGCCTCGTCGAGGGCCGCTTCGGTGGTGATGTCGCCGGTCGGCAAATCGAGGGCGAGGTCGTAGACCTTCAGGCCGAGATCATGCGCCAGGCAAAGCTGGTTGATGGCGGCGCCGCCGGCCGCGAAATTCTCGACCATCTGCTGCGTCACCGAAGCCGGAAAAGCCGAGACGCCGTGACGGACGACGCCGTGATTGCCGGCAAAGATGGCGACCTGCGGACGATGGATGGCGGGCGGCGAGCGGCCCTGCCAGGCGGCCAGCCATTCGGCGATCTCCTCCAGGCGGCCAAGCGCACCGGCGGGCTTGGTGAGCGTCGCGTCGCGGGCCCGGACGGCGGCAACCGCCTTGTCGTCGGCAGGCGGCATCCGGGCGATCAGGGCACGGAAATCGTCGAAAGGCAGGCCAGACTCGGTGGAAGGCATCTCGGATCCTAAACTCTCAACGCGACGGCATTCCTTGGCCGGGCCGCGGCAGTCTTCTATAACCGGCGTCCGACCGACTTCAAGACGCGCGGATGGTGACCCGATGACCGATTTCGACCGCCTCAAGGAAACTGCCTCGGCTTTCGGCGCGGATTTCCGCGCCGCGCTTGCCTTTCTGACGCTCGCGCCGGCCTCGGCGCCGGGCGGAACGGGGGGGACGCGGCCGAATTTCCGACGCGGGGCGCGGGCCTTTCCGCTGGTCGGCGCCGTCGTCGGGCTGGCCGGCGGGCTGATCCTGATCCTGGCGTTGCGTCTCGGGCTTTCCAGCCTGATCGCCGCGACACTGGCCGTGCTGGCGACCGTGCTCCTGACCGGCGCCCTCCATGAAGACGGCCTCGCCGACACCGCCGACGGATTCGGCGGCGGCGACACGCGCGAGCGCAAGCTGGCGATCATGAACGACAGCCGGATCGGCACCTATGGTGCCGTGGCGCTTGGCTTCTCGCTGATCTTGAGGATCGCGACGCTGGCGGCCATCGCGCCCTTCGGCGGCATTCGAGCCGCGGCGGCGCTCGTCGCGGCGGAAGCGGCGTCGCGGGCGATGATGGTGCGCTTCTGGTGCCTCGCGCCGGCGGCCAAGGCCGGCAGCCTGTCGGAGGAGACCGGCGCGCCCGACGAGCAGGCCATGTACACGGCGCTCTTCATCGCGGCGGTCATTGCGCTGATCGCGATCATCCCTACATCCGGATTCTGGGCGGTCCTCTTCGGGAGCTTCCTGTTGATCGCGGCATCCATCGGATTCGAGCGGCTGACGGCGAGCCAGATCGGCGGGCGCACCGGAGATACGCTGGGCGCCTGCCAGCAATGCGCCGCGGCCGCCTTCCTGATCGGCATCGCAGCCTTCGCATGAGCCCCGTGGCGTCACCCTGCACCCGTATCTGCACGATCGAGCCTGACAGCGGGCTCTGCGCCGGCTGCGGCCGGACGCTGGCCGAGATCGCCGGCTGGATGCGCCTCACCGCCAACGAGCGGCGCGCCATCATGGCGGCGCTGCCGAGACGCCTCGCAGCCCGCGCCGCCGTTGGCACGGCGCAGGAGAGCGCTGCATGAGCAGGCCGACCGACAGGCGCCGTCCGCCTGCGCTCCTGATCATCCTCCTCATCTTCCTCGCAATCGCCGCCATCATCCTGATGGTCCGGCACGACGCCGGGACTGTCTTCGGCATGAGCAGCCACGACTTCTCGCGGCTGGCGATGATGCTCGCCGTGCTGGCCTTCGTCGGCGCCGGCATCTTCGGCCGCTCGACGCCTTACCGCGACGTCATCCAGGGCATCCTGTTCTGGACGCTGGCGATCGTCGTTCTGGTCGGCCTCTACGCCTTCCGCTACGAGCTCGGCATGGTCGGCGGCCGCATCGTCGGCGCGCTGGTGCCGGGAACGCCGGTCGCCGGCGTGCTCTCCGGGGAAAGCGACCCGGGCAGCGTCGTGATCGTGCGCAACAGCGGCGGCCATTTCGGCGTGCGCGCCACGATCGACGACGCGCCGATGGCGCTGATGGTCGACACCGGCGCGACCTTCGTGACGCTGACGCCGGGCGCCGCCGCCGAGATCGGCATCGACCCGGCGACGCTCGACTATGTCGTGCCGATCCAGACCGCCAACGGCACGATCCGCGCGGCGTCGATAAGGCTCGGCCGCATCGCCATCGGCCCGATCGAGCGGCAGGACGTGCCGGCGCTGGTGGCGCCGCGCGGCGCGCTCGACCAGAGTCTCCTCGGGTTGAGCTTCCTCGACAAGCTCGGCGGCTATTCGATCAGGGGCGACCGGCTCGTGCTGCATCCGTGACCGTAAGGGCGGCGGGTTACGCCCTTCGGGGCTAACCCTCGCAACAATCTGTAGGGCGGATTAGCGAAGCGTAATCCGCCGGCCAAGCGTTACGGGATCAGCGTCCAGAAGAAGCGGGCCGAGACCACCGCCAGAAAGATGCCGAAGCTGAGTTCGAGCTGGCGGCGCGACAGCGCGTGGGCAAGGCGAACGCCATAGGGCGCGGCGAGGACGCTGATCGGGATCATCACGATCATGCCGAGGAGGTTGACGTAGCCGGCCGAGAAAGGCGGTAGGCCGGGCACGCCCCAGCCGCCCCAGATGTAGCCCATCACGGCGGGGATCGAGATGATGAGGCCGACGGCCGACGCGGTGCCGACCGCCTGGATCATCGGGCGGCCATAAAGGGTCATGTAGGCGTTGACGAGATTGCCGCCGCCGATGCCCATGAAGGTCGAGAAGAAGCCGATGACGCCGCCGGCGATGCTCTGCCAGGGCTCGCGCGGCAGGTCTTCGCCGAGACGCCATTTGTCGCCGCCGACGAGCATGCGGATGGAGATCAGCGCCGCGATGACGGCAAAGATGCCGGCCAGCGCCTTGCCGGAGATGAAGGCGGCGATGATGCTGGCAATGATGACGCCGAAGCCCATCGGCAGGATCCATCGCCTGACCACGCCGATATCGACGGTGCCGCGCTGGCGATGCGCGATGAAGGAGCGGATCGCGGTCGGGATGATGATGCCCATCGAGGTCGCGACCGAGACATGCATGCGGATCGACTCGTCGACGCCAAGCGTGGTGTAGGCCTGGAAGAGGATCGGCACGATGATGGCGCCGCCGCCGATGCGGTGCCGTCGCGAAGTTGGTTGGAATTGAGGGTGGCGTAGTCTCCGGGTGCTTTAACCCGAACGAGTCCAGCGTTGACGCGCCGGACAGGAGACCACGCCATGACGAGCACTACCACGAAGCCCGAAGCCGTTCAGCCTGATACCGA
>CAMCWB010000142.1 GCA_945882315.1 Bauldia litoralis
AAGTTCTCGCAGAGCCGGCCCGTCAAAATCATCCCGTAGCGAAATCACTGCTGCCATCGTGAACCTCCTTGGTTCACCTTATCGATTCAGACTTTCCGCGATTCGGAAATCCCAATGTGAGTCTCGATCAGTGCTGGCTGGTATTAGCCGTCATTTTGAAGGAAACTGTTGCATATTAGACACAATTTGTTCCGAAAATTGACGCATTCCGACCTTAATCGGCCGGGACGATGCTTGCCGGCGAGCGCTTCTGCCGCGGCCGTTTGGGCCTGGCAGGACGAGCGCCCAGTCCATTTCGACTTAGGGGTGCCGGTGGGAAAGAAATTCGTTCTCGAGGCGGATACAGCGGATGGCAAGGAACGGATAGAAATCCTTATTCCGGGCTGGACAAAAACTGTGCTGGGTCTCGAGACGCTCGTCTATTGGGACAGGGTCTATCTCGACGGCGAACTCATCGAGGACACCCGGGACTACCTCGCCCAACATAAGAACGGCGATGTCTGGTATTTCGGTGAGAACGTCGACAACTACGAAGACGGCAAACTCGTCGACCATGAGGGCGCCTGGCTGGCTGGCGAGGACGGAGCGCTACCCGGAATCTGGCTGAAGGCCGATGCGGCGGTCGGGGATAAATTTCGGCAGGAATTTTACGCCGGCAAGGCAGAAGATGCGGCGGAAGTCATCGGCGTCGGCGAAACGGTAGAGACGCCGATGGGAAGATTCGAGGACTGCATAAAGACGTTCGAATGGTCACCGCTATTCTCCGAGACAGCCCACAAATTCTATTGCCGAGAAACCGGCGCGATGACGCTCGAAATCGACTTGGTCGGACCCGACGTTGAAACCGAGACCCGCACTAGGTTGGTAGAGGTGGACGACAGCGGGGCATTTGGCATTCCGCTGCTGCCTGATTACGCCGACGAGGGTATGGTGACCCCCAAATAGGGATCGTCAGGCTGGAGGCGAATATTCTACCATTCGTCTCCATCAACACCGCCTTTGATTGTAGGTTTACCAAACCGTGGCTCTTGGGGGCCGCGCCGCATAGGATTAGAACCATGAGGAGAATTTGGATCTTTTCTGGAATAGCCGCGGCGCTGTTCGTCGGGCTTGGACTGATCGAAGCCATGGACGCCGATCACCCCTTGACCGTCGGGGGGCTTGCTCTCGACATGATCGAGAAGGGTTTGCTGGCGTCAGCGGTCGTAGCTACTGCCTATGTCGCGCTTGAAGGCCGGGACATGCGACGCGACCGCAATCTGCTTCTCAACGACCTGGCGCGCGCCCGAGCAGACGGAGACCGCTGGCGCGAGGCCGCCAAAGTCCATCTGGACGGGCTTGGCCGAGCAATTCAGGACCAGTTCGACAAGTGGGCACTTACGCAAGGCGAGGCCGACATCGCGGTGCTGATGCTCAAAGGGCTTTCGCACAAAGAGATTGCTCGCCTTCGCGTCACCTCCGAAGCAACGGTTCGCCAGCAAGCCACTTCGATCTACAGGAAGTGTGGGCTGGCCAGCCGTGCCGAACTCGCAGCCTTCTTTCTGGAGGATTTGCTCGCGCCCCGTAACGAGGTTCCCGTGCGCGGGCAACAAAAGATGGCATTAGTCGATCGTAGCTGAGCCGCGTGAAGAGACGGAATACGAGTCGCGATAGAACAAGCAGAATCCCGCTCGTCGAGTGGCGATCAAAAGCTAGAAGGCCTCTAAATCTAACTATTTCCTAACCCGGGTGGGCGTCATTATTTGCCGGCGGCCGGTCGTTTGACCTCGTGGAAAGAAAATCCGGGCCTCGAAGGACGAGGATTGAGCCGAGGTGCTCTGCCCGGCGAACCGAAATCGCGTTATGCAAGATCGCAAGCCGGTCCGGCCGGGCATTGCACAAGGGCCCGACATCGGAGCATGATCCGCCTCCGTTGAAGCGGATGATGCTCAAAAGGGCGTGCCGATGCACCTTGTGCTGCTCGGAATTGCGATGCTCGCGGCGCTGTGGCTGGTCATCAGATATGTCCTGCCCGCATTGCGCGAAGAGGACTTTGCCGAGGCTGCCGCGGCGCTTGATCGCGAGGGTGCCCATGACATGCTCGACGGCCATCTCCGCTACATGGCGATGGCGATCGCCTTGCCCGGCCATTTCTATTCGGGAGACCGCGACGTTCGCGCCGCCACCGCGGCGATGATGCGGATCATGGAGATCGAGGGCGAAGACCCGGACCCCGATATCGCCCGCGACTTCGTCCTCAAGCTCGCCGAGCAGCGCGCCGAGGAGATGACCAAGGGCAACGGGAAGTACCCCATCATCTTCGACGACATGTGGCCGATGTAGAGCGAACGACCGCCCTCCACGCCAGTTGGAAATACTGGCATCCGATCTCGCGGCTGCCCCGGTTCGAAGGCCCGGCGCTTAACCCGTTGACGGTCGTCGATCCAGCCTCGTTCCTCACTCTCCCGGCCACTTTCCTCCCAAAGCCGCTTATCGACCTCGAGCGGCTCGATTCCATGCCATGCCAGCGGGCGGTTCGTTGCCTTCTTGCTATCCCGCGTCCTGAATGCCCCACCGCCTGACCCAATAATGGTGGTAGAGGCTGAAGACGGTTTCACCGCGCTGGTTCACTCCCTCGTTGAAAGTCGTGACTATTCCCCAGCCCGGAAATTCGTCCGAAACTGTTTTGGCTTTAACCCGGGATGTAAATGAAACCCTATCCCCTGGTCGGATTGGTACAGGCCACTTCATATCAGTAACTGCGATCGACGGGCCGCTAATCCCGGCGGATTTGCTATCGTTGAAAGTCTTCCCAATAGTCTCCCGGTAGAGGGAAACTTGCCGGTTCCAAACTGCACCCGTATGCCAGCCGCTCGCGATCAAGCCCCCATAAATACTATTTATTGCCGTTGCTTCATCGGCGTGGAAATATTGAGGATTAAATTGCCTCGCATACTGGAGCATTTCCTCTTTAGAGAAGACATTGCTTCCGAGGTCCGCCATATCACCGATATTGATTGCATCGAAGCTTGGGGATCGCGTTGCCAGTGACCCGGCAAAAGGAGACCGTCGCGGCGCCGACATTGCTGGTTCGGAGGCGGTAACGGTCGGAGGCGGCTCGGCGTCGGGATCTCTTCGATCATAAAGTTGAATGGGTAGCCAAGTCATCACCAGCTCACCGCGCTGATTAAAGACCTCCTGATACATTCTGACGATTCCGAGGCGCGGCCGGCTTTTGGAGGCGCGCGTTTCGACAGGTGTGCGCCGCGCACGCAGGACATCGCCGGGCCGGACTGTTCCAAACCAGCGAACATGCTCGACGCCAGGCGCTCCAGCACCGGCCGCGGCCATCAGATAATCGTCGCACATCATGCGCATGAGAATGGCACAGCTGTGCCAATCGCTCGCCGACAGCTCAGCCCCTGCCGCTGAAACCGGATCTATGGTAGCGGGCTCAAATTCATGGCGGAAAGCAACTACCAACGGTGTTGTTACAATTGAGTTTCCGAACTCGACGGATACCCCGGCAGAGAAGTCTTCCCAGTAAGTAAGTTGGTTGAGGGGCATGCGGTATCTATGAGTGAAAGTGGTCAGAGAGGTGCTCTAAGGCGGCCGAGTGGGTGGTACGCAAATCAAATTCTTGTCTCATAGCGCAGGCTCGGAAACCATTGAATGGCAGCGCGGTTCCTCGCCCCTAGAACCCAAAGACATGCTCGCCATGAAGCGTGCATACATGACGCTTAGGGTCGTCGACGGTGGGCGCAGCCGACAAGTCAGCATGGAGTTCATCCTCCATCCAGCAGACAGGACATTGTGGCGTGCCGCGAATGACACTCTGATAAGCCGGCAATCGGCTGAGCAACCGTGGCTGCCGAGCGATGAGATGTTGAGCGATCTGGGTTAGTTCAGGATACATCACGATCCGGGCCTTTTAAGGCGGCATCTTACGCACATTTTCTTACCGTTCGCTAAGATGGAAGCCGGCTTTTTCATCGGGTGCCGCTCAATCCGTTGACGATCGTCGATCCAGCGGTCCTCCTTCCTGTCTCTCCTGGCCACTTTCCTCCCAAAGCCGCTTAGCGACCTCGAGCGGATCGATTCCCATGTCATGCCACCAAGCGGCTTCATTGCCTTCTTGATGCAGCTCGTTGTGATGAGCCCGGCAGAGTGGGACCGTGAATTCGTCGCTGACTTTGCGGCTCATGGCCCGCGGCTGTGCATAGCGGACGTGATGCGCATCGGACGGCGTCGTTGCACAGAGAAGACATGGCTGTGCTGCAACGAAGCGCAGATGCTCTTTGTCTCGAACCCGCGCCGGCTCTGAAAGAGTTAGGACGCTCTTCTCGACACGATGCGGCCGGGCAGCGTTGCCCGGTGCTCGGCCCCCATTGACGGCGGTGGCTTCAATGGATGGCGCCGCCCGCTCACTATAGTGGACGCCAGGTGGGTCGACCTCGGCTTGGCCAGAGTTATGCGTGAATCTGGGTGACGACGGTTTGAGAGAGGCGGCGTATCGAGGCGGGTGAGAGCCTGCCAGAACCTCCAGGAAGGAGCGATATGCCATGTCGAGAGATAGCACCGTCATTCAGTTGCGTCAGCCAGACGCGATCGACGATCCCCTGACCGAAGTTGCCCGTGAAGGCGCCCGGCGAATGCTGGCTCAGGTGCTGATCGCCGAAGCC
>CAMCWB010000143.1 GCA_945882315.1 Bauldia litoralis
GCTGTCGAACCGTGTGTTCAAAACCTACGACGAGATCGTTGCCCTGTGCTGTGACGCCTGGAACAACCTTATCGATCGACCTTGGAAGATCATGTCCATCGGAATGCGTGACTGGGCACATCGGTTCTGATCAGTGCGGGCTGGTATAATCCGCCCTACGGATCGTCCTACCGCAATGCAAATCCGAGCCGTTCGATCACCGTGCCCTGGCTTTCGCAGGCCGCATCGTTCGATGTGAATTCGGCCTTACCGTCGTTGCAGCGATACAGCGGCATCGTCCCTTCGCGCTCATCGGCGAGGACCCAGCCGGCGGTGCGGAGGCGCCTGTCGCCGCGCGGCGCGCATGTTCCGTCGGCGACGAGCCGATAGCCGCCGTTTCGGGCTTCGCATTCCTCGAGCTTGAGGCTCGGCACATCCGCCGGCGCCTTGGTCAGCAGGTAGCCGAGCTTCCGATCCTGCCGAAGACCGGGCGAGGGGATGAGCGGACCGGTCGAGCTTCGGGTGGCGCCGCGGGCCTCGTTCTGCCAGCGGGTCAGCGCGATGCCGGCCTGAATCCCTGGCGGCGCCGCGTCTTCACGCAGGCCGACGCGCTGAAGCACGAGATAGCGATCGGCGAAGGTCGCTCCGGGCGCCAGGTAGGTGTAGCTCAGCAGAAAATCCTCGCCGAGATCGGTCGCGCCGGTCTCGGGATCGAGGAGCGCCGGATAGGCGATGAGGTCGGTCACGGCCGGGCGCGCCCAGTCGCCGCCGTCGATCGGGATCAGCGGCTCGGCGAAAGTCTCGAAAGTAAACTTGTCCCGTGACAGCGCCAGGCGGACGCCGCCGAACCAGGGATCGACGGCGATAAGGCCGACCCGGTCGAGCGTTTCGAAATAACCGGCGGCGGTGCCGAGGAAGCCGAGCGAGGCCGCCTTGCCGCCGATCGCATCCTCGCTCCAGCCGCCCTCGAAATAGTTGCGCCATTGGCCGGGCGCGAGGTCGGTGGCCGGGGCGCGCGCGACGATCGTCTTCCAGTCCAAGAGGCGAAGGCAATAGGCGTAGCGGTGGCCGTCATGCCCGTCGACCCAGGAGCAATCGCCGATGCCGGTGCCCTTGCCGCTCGTCGCCGCATCCGGGCCGGCGATGATCGTACCGGTCTCAGACCAGCTCATCCCGCCATCGTCTGATCGGCCAAGCGCCATGGATTTGTGAGTCTGGCCCTTGTCATAATCGCAGGACTTCTCGCGATGGATGAGGCCGAACAGCGTGCCGCCGCTTTCGACGAGGCCGTTCAGCCAGCGTCCGCAATCGGATTCGCTGCCGGGGGCGCCGGGCTCGAAGACTGTCCGGCGCTTGCCGCTCATCGCATCGAGTGACGGGCCGTCGATGGCGTAGACGGCGGCGTTGGAGCTGAAGCCGCGGAGGGAGCCATCCGGCAGGCGGAGCGCAGTGAAGGGACTGTCGAGCTCGTCGGGGAAGGGGCCGCGGACAATCACCGGCGCCTCGACGCGGAGGCTCAGGCATTCGAGGCAAAGCGGCGCGTCGGCTTGCGGCACAGCCGGGCTCGCCGCAGCAACCGCCAGCGCTGCAAGGATGAGGGCAATCGATCGGCCCGGCGCCATGGGGCTGGCCTAGACGGCCTGCCGCCTGACGGAAAGAGCAATCCGCGGGCGCGGTTAACCGCCGGCCGTTCGCTCAGGGCGCGCCGCGCCGCGGTTGCAGCGATGGCCGACGATCCGGAGTCTTTCATCGAATTTCATCGGACAAAGCGCCTTGAAGCCGGGCCCGGCGCCGACTATAGAGAGGCCCTTGCTGCTGCTCCCTTCGTCTAGCGGTCCAGGACGTCGCCCTCTCACGGCGAAAACAGGGGTTCGATTCCCCTAGGGAGCGCCAAGCTTTCTCCAAGCCATTGAAATCGCAGAAATCCTGAGGCATCAAGGCCTTAGGAAGTCGCCCCTGGTACGTCGTCATGGTACAGCAGGGCGGTACGGTGAGCTTGATGAGCAATGTCCAGCGGCGGCGGTCCGGCATCTATGAATGCCGCGTCCAACTGCCCAAGAAGATCGCCGGGAAACTCGCCCCCGAGCATCTCCGAAGATCGTTCCCCGACCTCATCAATGCGAAGACGGGCTGCTTCAAGCACGAGATCGCGCGCTCGCTCAACACCTCCGATCCCGAGACCGCCAAGAAGCTCGGCCGCAAGGAGAGCCCGCGGCTGCACGACATAATCGAGCGAGCCGTCGCGGCGCTGGCTCATCGACGCGCACCACAAGCGGCGGTCGACTTCGAGGAGATCGCCAACGACATCGCGGCCGACTTCCTGTCATGGGACGAGGAAGAGCGGGAGGGCGATGATCGCCGGCACCTCCCTGCTGCGATGGGGCGTAGCGCTCTTCCCGACTTGGTGCCCTTGGCGTTCGATCGCGATGAGTTGGGCATGGAGCAGGATCACTTCATCGCCCATGGAGTGTCAACGGCGGAGAACATTGTGCTTCGCTTCAAGGAGTGGCACGGCGACTGGCGGCTCGGCGTGATCACCAAGGCGCACGCCCGCGAGTTTCGCGACGCACTCGCGAAGATGCCCTCTAGGTTGCCAGACAGGCTCAGGAAGCTGCCCCTGAAGGAACTCCTGAGGCGCGACCTCTCCGACCTTCCGCCGCGCTCGGCGACGACCGTGAACAAGCAACTGACGATCCTCGCCGCCATCGTCTCCAATGCTCAGCGCGACGGGCTGCTCGACAGCATGCCATCCTTCGTGAGTCCGTTCGATAAGGACGTGAAGCTGAGGATCGATGCTCGCGAGATCGAGGAGCGTGAACCGTTCGATGTGGCCGACCTCAGGGCACTCTTCGGAACTGCGGTCTTCTCCGAGGGTAAGCGGCCGAAAGGCGGTGGCGGAGAGGCGGCCTTCTGGTTTCCTCTGATCGCGCTCTTCTCGGGCATGCGATTATCCGAGATGGCGGGCCTTCTGATCGGCGACTTGCGACGGGATGAGGAGACCGGTCGCTGGTTCTTCGACGTGCGCCCGAACAGCGAGCGCAGCGTCAAGAATGCGTCGTCCATCCGCCGCGTGCCCGTGCACCGGGAGCTGGAGCGCATCGGGCTGCTCCGCTATCGGGAATCGCTTTCGGCCAAGGGCAGCCGCCTTGATGATTCTCTCTGGCCCGATGTCGGCTCGGCCGAGAAATCCGAGGATCGCGCCACCACGCCATGGTCGAAATGGTTCGGCAGATATCTTCGAACGAAAGCCGGGATCACCAGCAGCCGAAAGGTGTTTCACTCGTTCAGACATACGTTCAAGCGCATGGCTAGGAGCGCAGAGCTAAGCGAGGAATTGCACGACGCGCTTACCGGCCATTCGGGCGGCGGCAGAGTTGGGCGCAGCTATGGACGCGGATATGCATTCGACACGTTTGCCTCAGCGATAGATCGATTAGCCATGCCGAACGAAACTGGCCTTTCGTCGCTTACATGGCCGATGAGGTGACCATGGACTTCTTTCACGGCACGTCGTCGCAGGCGGCGGGCTCCCTCATCGCGGGGCAGCCCAATGACTGGTTCTTTCCAGCTTGCAGTGCCATGGCGCGAGATGCTTTGGACGCGTTGATGAAGCATAGCGCCACCGTCTATGAGCTTGCTGAAATCTTTGATGCGGCGGGCTGTAGCAATGCTGTCGCAGCCCCCCTCGGTCTTCAGCAACTCGTTTCGGACTACGCTCCGTCTGCCTTTAACTACCGAGGCTCCTGGATAACGACGAGCTTTGATAGTGCGGCCGGCTACGCCATACGCAACAAGGCCGGGTCGGAGGCGCTTCAGTTTTTGAGCGAGGCGCTTGTCGCACTGTCATACCTGAAGGACCCATCGGCCGACCTGTTACAGCAAACCCATTCGCGCCTTGCTACCCGTATGGATGAACCGCAGGAGCCAGTAGTCTTGCGACTTCGCAATGTCGATCGAGGTGCCTTGCGTGGTCAGGATAACCGCCAACTTGACGCGGACGCCTGGCTTGAGATTGAGACTCTTACCGCCATGCACGAGCCAGGATTCCGCTTCACCCCTGCCTTTCGCATACCGTTCATCTCAGTCGCTCAGGTCGACGCCGTCTGTGATCTGAGAACCTGGATAGGAACCGGCACGCTTCCGACCGCTGACACGGTTAGCTGGTACGATCCCCGCCGGCCTTTACGTTGAGCCAGTGCGCACATGATGGCATATCGCAACTAAAGCGTCGGCCCCCCGCAAAGGAGTGAAGCATGCCAAAGCTAACCCTCTACCGCATCGACGCGAGGGAGAGATGAGCGTCTGGAACGGCTACTACGCCTGCACCTGCTATCATCCGCTGTTCGTGTTCAACCAGTTCGGTGATCTCGAACGGTGCGCCCTGCGTCCGGGCAACGTCCACAGCGCCGACGGCTGGCAGGATGTGCTTGCCCCAGTCGTGGCCCGATATCGCGGCAAGGTC
>CAMCWB010000144.1 GCA_945882315.1 Bauldia litoralis
GGCGAGGATGTGCCGGAGTTCTGGATGCTGACGATGCGGACCGGCGAGCGCATCATTGCCGCCAAGCTCTGCTTCGTGGAGCGTGATACCCTGAACTACTCCAAGATCACCCACGATCCCGCATTCGACCGGCTGTCGCCGGGATTCACCGCCAATATGCTGATGGTCCAAGAGGCGTATGCCGCCGGCCTCAGCCGCATCGACATGGGCTTTGGGAATTCCGACACCAAGAGCCGGCTGACCAAGCGCACCCACGAGGTGATGGCGGCACGGATCGAGATGCGCTGAGCGGGACGGCTACACGCCGCCCGGGTGCTGCCGATCATCGAGGCCATTCAGAAGACCGGTGCAACTTCTCTGCGCGCCATTGCCGCCGAGCTGACCGCCCGCAAGGCTTTTGCGCGTGCTTCCCGGACTCGGGAAAATCAGCAATATCTTCTGGTTAACGACCAAAGAAAAAAGCCCGGCGCGCTTCGAACGCAACCGGGCAGATTCTGGTGTCTGAGGCCTGGCTCAAAAGGTCTCCGACGTGTCGCCTCCGGGAAGCTGCCTCGCGCTTGACAAGCTAACTGGTACACCGGCGCGTCAATGCAAGGCAAGGGGGGACGGAGGAGATGCGAAAGGAAATCCCGTGCTTACCGTTCTGAGTTCCTTGCCGAAATCAATTCAGAGGGCTACATGGTTGCATGCAATCATGCAAAAGTCTTGCGTTACGCACGTCACCCTAAGCGACCTCTTCCTCGTAAGCAGAAAATCTGGCCTCGAGTCGGATGCTCCGATTCTTTCAGGGCTATTCCTTTTGTGACACGAAGATCGACATTCCTTCGCAGCCGACACCGCCATGAGATCAGCGCGCCCATCGGGTGACAATCCCCTTGCCCGTAGGGTGGGGTTGTCAGTAGCGAGCACCCTGATAGGCTTTTGCTACGGTTCTTTTTTGAAGATTGACTTCGCCGGCGCCTAGCCGGCGTCCGCACCACTTTTGAGGGCATTGCCGATGTCTGTAGGCTCGAAAGAGGGTGTCTCGTCTGTGTTTATATGGGTTTGAATTGTGTTACGGCTTTTTGGAAAATCCGGAAGCCGCTGATTTAATGGGTCATTTCAACGATCTGCGTGACCGATCTGTGGGTGAAATATCGAAAGAGTGTGTGCAAACCATCGAAGATTTGTGGGTGAAATATCGAAAGCCGGAATCGGGTCTGCGCCCTACCCCTGTGGGTGAAATATCGAAAATTTCTTGACGTGCGTGGGTGAAATATCGAAACTCGCCTGATGGTGGGTGAAATATCGAAAGAGTCGAAGTCCCCTCTCCTGCCGGATCGCCATCCGACGCCGGACTTCTTCGTGTGCGACATCTTCGATGCTGTGCCCAAGGGCGACATGGCCTCGATGGAGCATCCCATCTTCTCGCTTTCGACGAAGGCCGATCACGGCGAGCGCCTGTACGAGCACAATGGGCAGTTCGTGAAGATCGCCCCCTCCTCCCACGGTCTCGCGACGATCCACGATCGCGACGTGTTGATCTACTGCATTAGCCAGCTTATGGCGGGCCTCAATGCCGGTCGGCCGCTCTCGCGTACGGTTCGCTTCAAGGCCTACGACCTGCTGACGGCCACGAACCGCATGACCAATGGCCAGGGCTATGATGGCCTAAAGGCCGCTTTCGAGCGGCTACGCGGCACGACTATCAGCACCAACATCGTGACCGGCGGCGAAGAGCAGTTCGACGTGTTCGGCCTCATCGATCGCGCTCGCATCATTCGGCAAACGCGCGATGGCAGGATGCAGGAAATCGAGATCGAGCTTTCCGACTGGCTGTTTAATGCCATCCGGAACAAAGAGGTTCTGACGCTTCACCGCGGCTATTTTCGGCTCCGCAAACCTTTGGAGCGGCGGATCTACGAACTCGCGCGCAAGCATTGCGGCATGAAGGACGAGTGGAAAATCGGGCTCGAGACGCTGCAGAAGAAATGCGGCTCCAATTCCACGAGCCGCGAATTCAAACGGTTGGTCCTGACTATCGTCCAGCAGGACGCCCTGCACCAGCACATGCCCGACTATGCGATCACGCTCGAGGGCGAGCAGGTCATGTTCCGCAATCGCGGCACGATGCAACCGGCCAAAGAGATCAGCTCTCAGATGCGGATGGTCTTCATCAGCCCTGACACTTACGAGCTGGCTCGCGAGGCTGCGCCTGGATGGGACGTGCATTATCTCGAGAGCGAGTGGCGCGACTGGATGAAGGAAGCTCCGAAGAATGCGGATAAGGCGTTCTTGGGATTCTGCCGCAAATGGCGCGAAAACCATGGCTATCCATGATAGCATGCAATCATGCTTGCATTCAAATTCTGTTCCATGGAAGCCGGAGCGTAGCCAGCATTGAACCGAGCGGAGAAGTTGGCGCACTCGCCCACGTAGCGGGCCTCGCCCGCGATTCGTGATGACATAGACGCCGGCAACCCTCAGCCCATTCGGTATCCGGAATTTGCAGAACGGGCCCTTGCCGTAGGCATTGAGCGGCAAGCCGCCGGCATCGGCGTATCTCGATTAGGGCTGAACGATGCGGACCGAACCGGCACGATCGCGGCGACAAAGCCAAAGTTTAGGTCTTCTAGTCTTGGGGTGTCGGGGTTCATCTAGGTAAACATGTTAGCATGCAATCATGTTTAGCGTTAACCCAGCTTTCATGGTAGCATGGCACGAGTCTAACCTTCTGCCGAAGGGAGTCATTCATGACCTACATAATCGGAATGGTGTCGCAAAAAGGCGGCGTGGGTAAATCGACCCTCGCCCGCATGATGGCACGCGAGATCGCGGACGGCGGCATGACCGTCAAGATCGCGGACCTCGATACACAGCAACAAACCTGCACTTATTGGGCCGGCCGACGTGCCGAGAACGGCATCGTGCCGGAAATCCAGGTCCAGAGCTTCGCCGGCATCAAGACCGCGCTCAATGAGGCTGGCCGCTTCGATGTCTACATCATCGACGGCAAGCCTAATGCCTCGGAGCAGACGCTCGAGATCGCACAGGCCTCGGACGTCGTTGTGATCCCGACCGGTCAGACCGTCGATGATCTTCATCCTGGCGTTGTGCTGGCGCACACGCTTCTAAAAAAAGGGGTGCCGTCTGCCAAGATTGCCTTCGCCATGTTCAAGACGACGGGCAGTGAGCGCGAGAACTCGGCCGCGCGTCAGTATCTGACGCAAGCCGGCTATCAGGTTCTCGATGGCGACGTTGGCGTCTCGACTGGCTACGGCTCGGCGTCGGACGTCGGCAAGGCAATCACTGAAACGTCGTTTAAATCGCTCAACGAGCGCGCATCGCGTCTGGCGCAAAGCGTCATTGATCGCGTCGTCGAGCTGTCGCAAAGAAAGGTCGCCTAATGGCCACGAACATCACGAAGCTCAAAACCACCAAGGGCGCACCGCCGGCTGCCGACTTCACCCCCGATGTGATCCGCGCCGACGAACGTGCGGACGACGCGACCATGCGCCCGATCCAGTTTCGGGTTCCGGAAAGCGTCTTTGCGGAATTCAGCGAGCGGGCAGGGCGTGAGTTCGGCTTCAACAAGGGCTCGAAGTCGCAGCTCTTCCTCAAGCTGTGGGCAGACTACCAAAAGTCTCTGTAAACATGATTGCATGCTAGCATGCAATCATGGATGAGGAACGATGCCGCTTCCCTACAACGTATCCGCTCTTTCGACCCCCGCCGCCTGCCGTACTATCATGGCCCGCGCGAAAGCGCAGGGGCTAGAGGGCGTGTATCGGGCAACCTTCGCATCTCGCCCCCGTCCACGTCGAAACGCGGCACGATACGCGGCTTCAGATTGCCCCGCAGGACCTTACACGAGGGCGGCCGGATGCTCGTGGAATAGGTGGCCGGATGATCATGGAATCCGTGGCCGGATCACTGTGGTGCGCGCACCCCGCAGCCACGTACTCCAAAAACATCTCCATCGGCATGTCGTCGACGAGGTCGGCAATCGCTGAAAGTTTTTGCCGCCCCTCCCGGTAAATGTCCGCTTCGGTTCTCGCTTTCAGCTGCCGAGGGGCACAAGAGCGCCTCTCGCAGCCGCGCCGCTGCCCATGCTGACAGGGGATCATGCCCGCGTAGCGCATCGGCGAGCTGCGAGCGCTTGACCCCGATCAGGTCAGCGATCCGTTCCTGGGTGAGCCCCTACTGCCTCTGGTAGAAACGGACCTGTGCGGCAATGCCGGGTGGCATGACCCCGCCCTGATATTCGCGGAGCCGAGCCGGGGCCTTGGTAACTGCTCACGTGGTTGGTTTCAGAGGGTCTGGGCAGGGGGCTGGAATAGCGTAGCGGCGATATTGCGGATGGTGTCGAAGGCTGGTTGTCCAGCGATACGAGCGGTGCTGGTGACCGATCTGTAGCCGGCGTGGACGCTGGGACC
>CAMCWB010000145.1 GCA_945882315.1 Bauldia litoralis
GTCCCGCAACGCTGCGGCCCTTGTTCCAAAACGGGAGAAAAACAGGTCAGCGTTTGAAGAAAGACTCGGCCGCGCCTTGGTGGGCGCGCTTATGGACCAGCGTTTCCTCGACCCTGGCGATCTCTGCCTGGAGAATCTCGATCCGCCCCTGGAGTTCATCTAGGGAGAGGCGCGAAAGATCCTCGCCGATCACGAGTTCGGTCTTCCTTTTCGGTGGTTCCTCGTCGAATAGTGCCATGAGCGCATCCTCCTTCCGCGAAAATTAGAGGAGGCGGACAAGAAAGTCAGGGGCTCGGAGAATGAACATGAACGCCATCCCGGAAAGCATGACGGCGATTGCCATCCGCGCATTCGGCGGGCCGGAAATGCTCGTGCCGGAAACGCGCCCGGTACCGGTTCCGACCGACGAGGAGATCCTCGTCAGGATCCACGCCGCCGGCATCAACCGGCCGGACGTGTCGCAGCGCCAGGGCAAGTATCCGCCGCCCGCCGGCACGACCGATATTCCCGGCCTCGAGTTTGCCGGCGAGGTCGTCGCGATGGGCGCGAAGGCCTCGCGCTTCAGGCTCGGCGATGCCGTCGTCGCCCTCGTCCCCGGCGGCGCCTATGCCGAATTCTGCAAGGTGCATGAGACGAATGCGCTGCCAAAGCCGAAGAACCTGTCAGTGGTCGAGGCAGCCGCGATCCCGGAGACCTTCTTCACGGTCTGGCCGAATCTCTTCGAACGCGGCCGGCTTGCGGCGGGCGAAACCACCCTCATCCATGGCGGCTCTTCGGGTGTCGGCACGACGGCCATCCAACTCGCCAAGGCCTTCGGTGCGACCGTGTTCGCGACCGCCGGTACGCCTGAGAAATGCGCTGCCTGCGTGACGCTCGGCGCGACGCGCGCGATCAACTATCGGGAGGAGGATTTCGCGGTAGTGGTGAAGGAAGCGACCGGCGGCAAGGGCGTCGACGTCATCCTCGACATGATCGGCGGCGACTATGTGCCGAAGAATTACGACATCATCGCCGAGGACGGACGCATCGTGCAGATCGCCTTCCTGCGCGGCACCAAGGTCGAGCTCGACCTCCGCAAGCTCCAGACCAAGCGCGTCACGCATACGGGATCGTCGCTGCGCCCGCGCCCCGTCGTCTTCAAGGCAGGGGTGGCGAAGACGCTGCACGAGAAAGTCTGGCCGCTTCTCGAAGCCCGCACGGTCGTGCCCGTCATCGACTCGACCTATCCCTTCGAACGCGCCTCGGAAGCCCATGCGCGCATGGAAAGCTCGGCGCATATCGGCAAGATCGTGCTGACGATGGGGAAATGAAGCGCTTTCAGGAGCTCATCCTGGCGGCGACGCCCGGGCGCAAGCCGTGGGAAAGCGTTCCGGAAGAAGCGATAGCGAAGGTAGCGGCCTTATGCAGCCCCGCCGATATCGCCGACATCGTCGCGGAGCTGGAGGCACTGGCGGAGGAGAAAGCGACGCTGCCGGCCTGGGACGGCGACGCGCAAGACGATATCGGCCGGGCACAGGAGCTTTTTGTCAGCATTCTCGGTGCTCTGCCAGAGGCCTTGTCGCCCGTGTTACAACGCTTCTTGTCGACGGTGAGCGAGGCGACGCGAAAATGGGTCGAACTACGCGATCGGAAAATCGGCTGGACTGACGGCGGGCGCTGAAGGAGGTCACGCGGTCGAGCTCTCGAACCGCCGAACGCTATTTCGCCTTCGTCAGTATCTCCAACTCGGCGCGAGCAAAGTCGTGCTCCAGAAGCTCAGCCGCACAAATCTCTTGCGCCGCGCCGAAAAGACTCATCGCGCTCTCCCGGTCTCTCTCCAGGAGAGCCAGCTCGGCTAAATAGAAATTTGCGTCGCAAAGCTGATTGGAATTCTTGGCGGCAGCGAAGACCGCTTGCCTGTCGATCTTGCCGAGATAAGCGTCGATCACAGGCGCGAGCCATTTGGCCATGTCGAGCTGCCCGGCATCTTCTGCCAGACTGTTTGAGGCTCCCAGGCGCCGCTCAATGATGTGCTTCCAAATCAGCGCGAAGTGATCTGATGGAACTAACATCGAGGCACGTGAAAAATCCGATTTCGCGGCGTCCAAGGCTCCACTGATCAAGTGGACAAACCCACGTCGATAATACGGTATTTGAGTGTCCGGATTTAAAACAATAGCCTTATCGAAATCGGCTAGGGCACCAGGAATGTCGCGCTGCTTGAACAAGAAGTGTCCACGAGCGCTGTACGCGCGTTCATAGGTAGCCATGACCTGAACCGCTTCGTCGTAGGATTTCCGAGCAAGGGTGAGTTCGTCCAGCTTCTCGTAAGCGTTCGCCAAGCCCAGACGCGCCTCGCTCTTCGGGTTAATCGCAATGGCCCGATCGAAATCGGCCATCGCCAAGTCGAAATCGCCCTTAAGTGCTAACGCGAGACCGCGCTCGTTGTAGAAAGCGTCATTCGAGGGTTCGATACGAATAGCCTCTTCTAGCGACTTCAGGGCAGCGGCGTAGTCGCCCGTGGTCCGATACTGCACGCCACGTTCGAGAAAACCTTGAAAGCCGATGCCAAGTTCGATGGCACGACTGAAATCGGCGATGGCGCGCTCGTGGTCTCCCATGCCTCTAAAGAATCGCGCCCGATACATGAAAATTTGCGGGTTGCCCGGAGACAGGCTGATTGCCTTGTCCATATCTATTCTTGATTGAGTGTAGTCACCCTTTCCCACATAGGCGAACGAACGCTCGCTATAGATAAAAGGATTGTCCGCTTCGGATCGAACCGCGATGTCGAAATCAGCGATGGCGCGATCATAGTCGCCCTGTTCCAGCAGAGCCGCGGCACGGCCTAGATAATATTTAGATGGCTCGGGGTCGAGTTCGATCCCGGAATTGTAATCATTAATCGCGCGAGAATAGTCACCATTTTTGTAGTGGGCGAAGCCTCGGTTACTGTAGACGAGAGCATCCTCAGCCCCGAGCCGGATCGCGACGTCATAGTCTCGGATAGCCTCGTCATATTTTCCCAGATCGGCAAAAGCCGTCCCGCGGTTGTGAAAAGCATTCACGTTTTCCGGTTCGACACGTATCGCCTCGTCGTAGTCAGCGAGCGCCGCTCGCAGGTTTTCCCTGGCCATGTAAACGTTGCCGCGTTCGATGAGCGCTTCAATGAACTTGCTGTCGAGCTTAATTGCCTCTGTAAAGTCTGCGATGGCT
Organism: Bauldia litoralis; assembly: GCA_945882315.1. Taxonomy (GTDB): domain Bacteria; phylum Pseudomonadota; class Alphaproteobacteria; order Rhizobiales; family Kaistiaceae; genus CAMCWB01. The sequence continues at coordinate 3,196 of CAMCWB010000145.1, forward strand.
CGATTGTTCTTCTTCTGGACGACAAAGATCCGCGCTCGAATGAGGTACGACCATGCGTCGTCTGGATCGGTGCGAATAGCCTCATTGAGGTCGACCAGCGCCAGATCGAGCCGGCCGGCATCCTTATGCAATATGCCCCGATTGTAGTAGGCATTTGCAAAGTCCGGATTGATGTAGATGGCCTCGCTGTAGTCGGCGATGGCCCGATCGGGTTGCTTCAGCTCTTCATGGATCAGCGCGCGCCTGAAATAGGAGTTCGCGCGTTCTGGATTAAGCTCGATAGCTGTGTCGACATCGGCGAGCGCGAGCGCGTATTGCTGCTTCAGGCGATATACTTCGGCGCGTGACAGAAAGGTCTGCAAGTCGCCGGGATCAAGGCGAATCGCCTCGCTGTAGTCGGCAGCCGCCCGATCATAGTCGCGCTGCTCCCGGTAAATATAGCCCCGGTTGGCGAAGGCCGAGGAATATTGAGGATCGAGAAGGATGGCCTCGCTGTAATCGGCAATCGCCCGGCCGTAATCGCCGACCGATAGATAGCCGTTACCGCGCCCCAAATAGGCCGGCGCTGACGGGCCTCGTTTCAGCACCTCCTCAAAATCGGCAAACGCTCGGACCAGATCACCCTTCAATCGATAGGCTTCGCCACGGGCTATCAGGTTAGACACATCGGCCGGATCCATCTCGACAGCCTCGTCGAAATCGGCGATGGCCCGATCATAATCGCGCTGAAGGCGATAAGCTTCGCCCCGTGCATATAACGCGTCCGCGTTGGCTGGCTCTATCTCATGAGCCTTGTCGAGATCGACTATTGCCCGGTCGTAATCGCCTTTGGCCGAGTAGACGGCAGCGCGACTAACATAGACGTAGCTTGCTCGCGGATTGAGACGGATGGACTCATCATAGTCGGCGATGGCCCGACCATAGTCGCGCTGAAGGCGATAAGCTTCGCCCCGTGCATAAAACGCGTCCGCGTTGGCCGGCTCGATCTCAAGAGCCTTGTCGAGATCGGTTATTGCCCGTTCAAAGTCACCTTTGTCCGAGTAGGCGGTGCCGTCGCTGGTCGTGTTGGAATTCGCGTGACGTGGCTCCGGCGTGGTGAAGGTATCGGTTCAGGCGGCCAGGTCAACCGGCTGATCGACGGGCTTGGTTGCGAGGGTCTGCCAACCGTCGATTTTGCGCATGACGATCTGTC
>CAMCWB010000146.1 GCA_945882315.1 Bauldia litoralis
AGGCGGAGCTGAGCGGGTTGGCGGCCACGGATGCGCAAAGGACAATGCGATCTTCGCCTTTTCTTGTATTATTTTTCCGCTGAACCGGGTGAAGGAGAATCGATTTTGCGCGCGGCCCACACCAAAAATCCTTTTTCAACAGCCTGTTAGTAGCGTGAATCAAAGCCTAGAAATGCGACATTGCGAAGACCAGTCAATCGTTTGATCTTTATTCGACTTGTTTGATCGTGTATGATTTTACCACGGGAACCGAGCAAATACGGTCTCGTAAAAACCGCGGGGGACAGACCCTTGAAGCCTTGTGCCAAATCAGGGTAACATAACACTTACCAAGAGTTGACCAGTGGGGACGTCACCGATGCGCAGTGCTACCATACTTTTCGCTCTTGGTGCACTGCCGTTCGCGTCGCCGGCCTTGGGACAGGCGGCTTGCACCGGTCTGGGAAGCGAGTGTGCCTGTGCTGCGCCGCTTGCCAGCTTCCCGCCGGGGAGCGCCGTTCTCTCCAATGCGCAGGGGCAAGTTCAAGTCTCTGCGGCCAATCCGGGCACCACACCTGGCTCGGCCATCATGGGCATCGGCGACAGTGCTGTCGTGCTCGCCGGTGGATCGGCATCGCTTCAATTCGGTCCGTCCTGCTCGGTATCGCTGCCGTCGCAGTCCTCGCTGGTGATCCGTACCCTCGGCGAGTGCGCCTGTGCGGCGGTTGTCGAGGCACAGACCACGGCCGCAGCGACGACGACGACAAATTCGGGGACTGCGATGGTGGTCGGCGGTGTGCTGGGCGCTGCGGCGCTAGGCGGCGCGACCTACTTCCTGCTGAGCGGCAGTGGTGACGACGACGGCAGCGACGAGTAGGCTTTAGATGCCGTCTGCTCCGCGAGGAGCACACTCGCCGTCACTCCATCAAGCGCGTTTTCCGGCAACCGAAGCCCCACTTGGCGTCCTCCCTTGGGCGCTCTCAACTTTTATCGTCGTGGCTTTGATTTTCGGCGGCGGTGCGCGCGAGGGCCGCTGGTCCGACGCGCTCGTGCAGTTGGCTTCCGTCATCTTCATCGCGGTGCTTTTTTGGTGCGCCTCTGCGCCCCGTGCGGTCCTGCCCAGCGACCGGCGCCTGGAGTATCTGCTGGGGGCTGCCCTGATCCTTCCCCTCCTGCAACTCATCCCGCTTCCGCCTTTCCTCTGGTCGCTCTTGCCTGATCGCGCTGTCTTTGCCTCCCTTTATGGGCAGATCGGCGTCACGACGCCTTGGTTGCCGATCAGCCTCGATCCGACGGCGACCGGTCGGGCCGCGCTTTCGCTCCTTCCTCCTGTCGCAGTGTTTCTGGCGACGTTGCAGTTGAGCTTCAAAGGCCGCCAGGTCCTCAGCCTGGTGCTGATCGGCATGGGCCTCCTCAGCTTTCTGCTCGGCCTCGCGCAGTTGATGCAAGGCGGCGGCAGTCCGCTGCGCTTTTACGATAGCGGTTCGGACAGCAACGGCTTTTTCGCCAACCGCAATCATCACGCAACGCTTCTGGTTTGCCTGCTGCCGCTGGCGGCCGCATGGATTCTGGGATTTCTGGCCAAGCAGGATCGCAACCGCCTTCTTTTCCTGTCGGTTGGTCTGCTGGTTTTCGCCATCCTCCTGCTCGGCGTCGGCATGACCCGCTCCAGGGCTGGACTGTTCCTGGCCGCCGTCGCGATTGTCGCCTGCCTCGGCATGGGCGGCAGCCGGCGCAGCAACGTGCCCTTCAGCCGACGGGCGATTGCCATCGCCATCGGCCTCGGCGTCGTCCTCCTTCTGCACTTTGCCTTCACCCGGCTCGCCGCCCGCTTCGAAACGGATCTGCTTGCGGACAATCGCTTCGAGATCGCGGCGATTACGGCGCAAGCGGCCTGGGCATATTTCCCGCTTGGCTCAGGCTTCGGCAGCTTCGAGGCCGTCTACCGGCTTTTCGAGCCGGCCTCGGCGCTCACGCCCTTCTTCGCCAACCATGCCCACAATGACTGGCTGGAGCTGCTTCTCGAAGGCGGACTTGCCGCGGCGCTGCTGCTTGTCGCGGCGACCGCGTGGCTGGGCATTACCGGCTACCGTGCCTGGACAAATGCCACACAACACCTTTCCGGCCTCGATCGTGCGCTTCGCCAGGCAGCATCCATCGCCCTTCTCGTGATCGCGTTGCACTCGCTTGTCGACTACCCGATGCGCACGGCCGCCATCTCGGTTCTCTTCGCCTGGAGCGCGGCCATGCTGATCGATCCAAAAGCGCCGGAACATCGCGCCGGGGCGGGTACGGCGCATGGTGCGGTTCGGCATTCAACGAGCCACCGGCACCGGCGACCGTCGACGAGCTTGCGCTAAGAGAGGGCAGTTCAGCGCGCCGCCTGCTCTCGAGGCACGGGAAGTCGCTCGACGTCGATACCGTCAAACCCCGCGCTGCCATCCACCGACTGCTCCAGTGCGGTCCGCGCGTCGACGAGAAGAGTCAGCCATTGCGCCCGGCAGGCTTCATTCGGCACGTCGAAATCGACCGAAAACGCTCGCCAGGCGAAGCTTCCGATGACGGGGGGCGTCGAGGCAAGGCTCTGTTTCTCGCCTTCGGCGCAGCTCACGCGCCAAACCAGGCCACGCTCATTGACCAACGCGTCGGCTCTGCCCTGAAGCTTCAGGCGGAAATGCCCCGGCGGCAACATCATCAACTTACGCAGGTGACGATAGGCCACCCGTCGTCCCGAGAAGGTCACCTCGATCGAGGCGCCATCGCCGCCATAGCCCGGAGCGACCGTCCGGGTCTCGGCACCCGCCACGCGACCGATCGACCAGTCGAATGGCAGGCCACTGACCGGTTGCTCGAAATCGCCATTGTAGGCGAGCGCCAGCCGCTGTTGCCTGTCCGCCGGCAGATGATGGATCCAGGTGAGGTAGGCCTGTTCGAAGAGCCCCGCGCCGATCAGCGCATCGAGATGCGGACTGAGTTCGGCCGCGCTGGGAGGCGACCTGCCATCCTTCAGCGCATCGAAAAGCGCGTAGGCAATGCCGGGATCCTTGACCTGCTTGCCGACCTCCGTGAGGTACCAGCCGCGCCAGGGCGGATCGGCCGCAAGCAGCAAGGTGAGGCTGCGCATCGCGGTTGGGTCGGCAGCATAAGCCAGAAGCGTTGGGCCGATGGCGTCGCGCTGGTTGGGCCGGGTTCGCAGCAAAGCGTCGGCGAAGCCAAGGGCTTCAGCGAAGCGACCTTCCCGCGACAGCTGATAGAAAAGCCAGGTTTGGACGACCGGATCGCGCCGCGAACGTTCCGCCGCAAGGGACATCAATTTCTTTGCGGTTGCGGCGTCGCCATCGATTTCTGCCGCCGACCCAAGCACCCACAGGGCGGGGGACTCGAGCGGCGTTGTCTTCAGCGCTTGGTCCGCCAAATCCCGAAGGCGCGTCGTGTCGACTTTCGCGCCGTCCCTTTGCAGGGACTCCTGGGCGAGACGGATGAGCGCCTTGGCGTTATCGCGCCAGGCCAGCGCCGTTTCAGGATCTCGCTCGGCAAGCGAATCCGAGGCCGTGTTCGCAACAATGGCCCAAGCCAGCCCAGCGCCGACGCCGAGGATAGCAAGACGCATCGCCCATGCTTTGGGCGCGGATCGCCATCGGTCCCCGAGCGATCCTCCGGTCCGCCTGTCACCTCGCGATCCCGGCACGGTCTCCTACGCCTTCTCCAAATCTTCGCCACGCTGGCTCAAGACACGCATGCTCACTGCAAGGGGCGCGTATATCACACGGCTATCGCATCGGTTGGCCTCACCAGCAAGATAAAATCTGTCGATCGTCTCGCCAGCCTCGTTAATCTCTTCGGCAATCGTAGAATCCTTCCGGCCAGAAAGGTGTATCTCTTGGCTTTACGCATCGATTCGGAGGAGTCGCACATGACTGAGATCCGAGATCGACGACAGCGCCCTGCTACACCGGCTGCGCCGGATGTTGGACGCTATCTGCCGGCGGCCCTCTTTGCCGTCATCTGTGCTTTGCTTTTCATAGTTGTCTGAGGCGCCCGCTCTTGCTCACGCTGTGACCGACGTCACCGCCCGTACGACCGCGTTGGGTTAGGTTTCTTCCGGATCGCGGGCTTGGGGCGTTCCAAGGGACTAATACCAGCCCGCACTGATCAGAACCGATGTGCCCAGTCACGCATTCCGATGGACATGATCTTCCAAGGTCGATCGATAAGGTTGTTCCAGGCGTCACAGCACAGGGCAACGATCTCGTCGTAGGTTTTGAACACACGGTTCGA
>CAMCWB010000147.1 GCA_945882315.1 Bauldia litoralis
GCTGTCGAACCGTGTGTTCAAAACCTACGACGAGATCGTTGCCCTGTGCTGTGACGCCTGGAACAACCTTATCGATCGACCTTGGAAGATCATGTCCATCGGAATGCGTGACTGGGCACATCGGTTCTGATCAGTGCGGGCTGGTATAAAGAGAAAGAACTTCCCCATGTCGATTGAACTCGTGCGCGTTGCCGCGGCCGAACAATTTCAGCTCGCTCCCGGCAATCACGCCACCCGTGAAGAAGGCCTCTGCGCGATGGAGGCGGTAGCCTGGCTGGCGGGACTGCCGCACAGCGACAAGCCAGCATGTACTTCGGAGATCCTGGCTGGATACGTCCGTCACCTCAACGACCATATGCCCGAGGAGGAGCGCCACCGGCTTGTGGCTTTCCTGCCGGACCTGATCGGCACCGCCGATCGGGAACTGGATCACGTGCTGAACGCGTATCTGGCGTGGCAGGCGCTCCATCTCTTCGCGCCGGCAGCTCTCCGGGCTCAGGATTATGAAGACGAGGCCGAACTCCTCGAGAAACAGCGCCGCGACTACGACGCCGAAGATGTCGTAGACAGCATTCTGAAGTCTTGGTATCGACCCGACGAACTCCCGCCCCTCCACTGGGCGCTGATCCGCGCGCATAAGGCTTCAAGACTGGCGGGGTGGTTTTACTCCCAGCGCAACGAATGGTCCCGCGGCGTATGGGGGGACACGTCCTACGACTCGTGCGCGACAGCAGCCGCCGGCGCTGCGTATCAGGCTTATCGCACCGGCTGTCCGCATGCATGGGACCTGGCGTTGTTTGTGCTCGACGAAGCGCTGACGATCGTGAAGGCCCGCCAACTGGAATAATCTCGGGGGACACAATCGTGGCCCCCTGCTCCGCCGCCTGAGAGCCAAGTCGACATCACCTGCCCGGCTCCCATCGGAACCGGGTTTCTCCCCAAACATCACCAGGAAGGCGAGTTCGTATGAGCAAGGGCAAGAAGTTCAGAGCTGTTCTCAGCGAGAACAAGTATGTCGTCACCCCGGGCGTCGCGACGCCGCTGCATGCCAAAATCGTCGAGAACGCCGGCTTTAAGTTTGTCTATCTGGGCGGCCATGATGTGACGATCACCATGCTCGGCCTGCCCGATGTCGGGTTTCTGACCCAGACCGAGATGGCACAACACGCCAAGCATGTCGCCGATGCCGTCGAGATCCCGGTGATGATCGACGGTGATACCGGCTACGGCAACGCCATCAACGTCATCCGTACGATCCGTGACCTCGAATCGGCGGGCGTCGCCGCAGTGCATATCGAGGACCAGGATAGCCCCAAGCGGTGCGGCTACATGGCAGGCAAGACACTGATTCCGATCGATGAAGCGGTCGGCAAGCTGAAGGCGGCGCTGGATGCACGGCGGGATAAGGATTTCGTCGTCGTCGGACGGACGGACGCCATTTCGGCGGTCGGCGGCGGCATGGACGAGGCGCTCCGCCGCGCCAAAGCCTATGCCGCGGCCGGATGCGACATGGTCATGCCGATTTTTTCTTCCCCCGACCCGGCACAGGCGAAGGCCTTCGCCGACGCCTTCCGCGCTGAATACCCCGACACGATGATGTACTTTCTCTACGCCTCACTGATGAAGTGGCACGAGACGCGAGTCACCTTCGAAGACATCGCGGCGTTGGGCTACAAGGCAATGCACGTTTCGCTCGCGGGCCTGCGGCTCACCATGCAGCCCTTCTACGACTACACCGCCGCGCTGATGCAGAACGGCGCCGAGGCCGAATGGGCGCTCGAAGAAAAGACCGCGAAACACCCGCTCGGCGACATCCTCGCCTTCGAGGGATTCCCTGCGATCAAGGCGATGGAGGAGAAATATCTGCCAGCCGAGGTCCTTGACCGGAAATATGGCGCCGAATGAGGCAAGTAATCTATCGTCGACATTAGCGACCCTAAATAAAGAGAACGGCACACGGCGCGGCAGCTAACCTCAGCCGCCACGCTCACATGGCGCACTCGCATGCAGGGCAGGTCCAGGTGCGCACGGTCATCATCAGCGCGCCCTCGCTGCGCATCAATAAGCAAGGCGATGAAGCGCCCCGGCGAGAACCCTGACGCCAGAGACCATGTCGTCGAGCGTTGAGAACTCCGCAGGTGTATGACTGCGTCCCTCGTGACTGCGCACAAATATCATGGCCATGGGGGCAATCTTTGCCATCTGCTGGGCGTCGTGTGCCGCGCCGCTGACTATTTCCAGGGTCGCGACGCCTTGCTCACGGGCCGCTTGTCTCAGCGCGGTCAGAAGAGTTTCGTCGGAGCGACAGGCAGCGTGCTTTGACGTAACCCGGATGGTCAACCCGAGACCGCGGCGCGCGGCAACATCATTCATCAGCGCGACCTGATCCTCGCAGAGACGCAGGCAGCTTTCGGTCTCGGTATGACGGGTATCAATCGTAAAGCGGACCTTTTCCGCGATCGCCGTCGAAAGGTTCGGCTCGACCTCGACCCGACCCACCGTTGTGACCGCCGGCGGTCCCACACGACGCGCGCAGTCAATCAAGCCGGTGACAATCTCGGCAAAGCCCTCAACCGGATCGCGGCGCCCCGTCATGGGAAAGGCGCCGGCATGGTTCGCCGTTCCTGTGAGCTCCGCTTGAACGGCCTTTATGGCAGAAACCCCGGTGACGATTGCGACCGGCATCCCTGCGGCTTCCAGCAACGGCCCCTGCTCAATGTGAAGTTCGATGAACGCGCCGATATCGCTGCGCTTCGCCGCCCCGCAAAGGGCGGGATCCAGACCGACCGTGCGCATGGCGTCGGCAAGGGTGACACCATCGAATCCCAGAATGCTGTCAGGATCGCCGGACGAGATCCCGCCGATGATCGCGCGCGATCCCCAGAAATTGGCCCGGAAGCGGCTTGATTCCTCCTCGCACAGGGCGACGGCCTCGAGCGTTCGCCGCGGCCGTCCGTGCTGCTTCATCAGGGATGCCACCGCGATCAGGCCCCCGATCGTGCCGAGGGCTCCGTCAAAGCGCCCGCCGGGCGTAACCGTGTCGATGTGCGAACCGGTGACTATCGACGTGCCGCCTTCCCGCCCCTCAAGCCGGGCCCAAATATTGCCGACCGCGTCGCGGTGGACGTCCAGCCCTGCCTCTCGGGCCCAGTCTGCATACTGGTCCGCGGCTGCCACCCACTCCGGCGAATACAGTGTCCGCCACACACCCGTCTCGCCGTAAGCGCCGAACGTCGCGAACTGCGTCAGCCAATCTTCAAGCCATACTGGGTCGATCCGGACGTCCACAATTGTCTCCTGTCGACCTGCCGTTTCGGCAGCATGGGGCGATGGTATTCGGCGTCCGGCCGGACTCGGGCCATTCGCTGCTTGCGGCGGTCAAGTCATCGGCGGATAGAGATTGCGAAACTCGGGCGTTGCCGCCTCATACGCGCGTGCCACGCGCAGCATATCGGCTTCCCGCCAATGGGCGCCCGGGTCTCATCGTCCAGCTTCCAGTGCTTCACCGGCGCGAGCCCCCGAGCCGCGCGGCAAGGATGCGGACGAGATCCCCGACGGTCAGTTCATCGGTCGGGGGGAAGTCCTGAAACTCGCACCGCAACGCCAGCTCCAGCGCAACCTGCAGTTCGATCGCCGCGGCGGCATCCAGACGAAGGTCCTCACCAAGGCGCTCGCGATCTCGGACAGGTCGCAAACAGGTGCGACCAACCACCTGCCGAATAACTTCCGCGGCCGTTGGGTGATTCACGGGCTCCCCTCCCCGCCGCTACCAGTGATTGCGGCGGGGCGAGGGTCAACTGCCGTGTAGTCTGAATCGTCAGTTTGAGGAGAGCTGTTGCAGCTGCGCCACAGAATGTTCCATAAATTGACGCATTCTGGCTGCATTCTGGCCGAGGGCCGAAAGCACCATTTTGGCAGAACAAAGCCATTTCCCCGCGCGCTTTGCTTCTTTGGCAGAACGGAGCCAACCGCGGTTTGGCAGAACAAAGCCAATTAGAGGGCCTCAGGCGGCAGGCTCACCGATGCCAACGGAGGGGGCGAAGGTCTCCGCCTCAAGAAGCCGAGCAGCTTAGATGGCTGATCAGAAGCCTCTTCTGGACCCGCTCGACCGGGCGCGACAGGTTGGTGACGATGAAGCCGACGCGCGGAACGAGTTCGCCCGGGTGCCACTCGACTTTGGCGACCACCCGGCGCGGCCTCGTCCAGCTTCCCGCTTGATAGGTGAAACTGGCATGGAACCGACGCAC
>CAMCWB010000148.1 GCA_945882315.1 Bauldia litoralis
ATCAAACCAGTCGTCGAAGAGATAAACCCCCGTCTCGGTATCAGGCTGAACGGCTTCGGGCTTCGTGGTAGTGCTCGTCATGGCGTGGTCTCCTGTCCGGCGCGTCAACGCTGGACTCGTTCGGGTTAAAGCACCCGGAGACTACGCCGCCCTCAATTCCAACCAACTTCGCGACGGCACCCGGGACGGGTCTTCCCGTGTTTGGCGAAGTGTGGAATTTTGCTTAAGCTCTTGAAATCGTAAGCAAATTAGTGGCTAAAACTGTCAGTTTCCACAATTGAACCGAAGGCCTTCCTGCTTCTATCTGCCCTCTGGCAAAATAAGAAACGACTCGAATATGCAGTTTGCAATGAGTCTGTTCGCGGATGCTGAGCGGTTCCGCGACATGACGACGGGAGTGCAGATACTCGATTACGTCGAAGACCGTTTCAGGTCTTTTGGCGCCACGCGCTTCATGGCGACCGGCCTTCCCTTGCCGGGGCGTCCGCTTGCGCCTCTGGTGCTGCGCGCCAATTGGGGCGAGCGGCCGAATCCGGTTCCGCAAGACGATCCCATTCTGCAGACGGCACTTCGCGCCCGGTCGGCTTTCACATGGCCGAAGCACTATGAGGGCCTCGGGCCGGAGTCCGCTTTCATCGCCGGCCTGCCGGCGGAACAAGGGCTTCTGGTCGTGCCGATCATTGCCTTTCCGCCCTATCAGGGCTGCATCGTCGCGGCCGGCGCCGATTTCAACTTCGGCGAATGGCGGATGATGGCGCTCACCTGCTTCTGCGAGGCCGCCTATGCGCGCCTGTTCGATTTCGCTTTCCTGCGCCGCGAGCGCCCGGGCGACCTTTCGGCCCGCGAGCGCCGGGTCATCGAACTATCGGCCGTAGGCAAAACGGCGGGCGAGATCGCCGAGCTGCTCACCATCTCGCAGCGCACCGTCCACGCGCATCTTCAGAACGCCAGCGAGAAGCTGCGCGCCCTCAACAAGACGCAGACGGTCGTCGAGGCCGTTCGCTACGGGCAGATCGCGATCTGAGCCGCTCGATCCCCGGCAAGGATAGTCGCTTCGCTGCGCCCTAAGATAGCCTTCCGGCGAAAGAACCGGGTGGCGGAAGAGGGACGACATGGCGGAGAAGATCAGGATCGGCGTCATCGGCGCCAGCGCCAAGGGCACATGGTCGGCGCGGGCGCATTTGCCGGCGCTCCGGTCGCATCCCGATTTCGAGCTGACCGCGGTCTGCACGACCAGGGCTGAGACGGCCGAAGCGGCACGGGCGGCCTTCGGCGCGCGCCTCGCCTTCGACGACTATCGCAAGATGGCTGCCTCGCCGGAAATCGACGCCGTTGCCGTCGTCGTGCGCGTGCCCTCCCATGCCGAACCGGTGCGCGCGGCGCTCGAAGCCGGCAAGCATGTTTATTGCGAATGGCCGCTGGCCCGGAACACCGACGAGGCCGTCGAGCTGACGTCGCTGGCGAAGGCGAAGGGCATTGTGACGGCGGTCGGATTGCAGGCCCGCCTCCACCCGACGCTTCTCTATATGAAGGAGCTCGTCGAAGGCGGCTATGTCGGCGAGATCGTGGCGGTCCATGTCAGCCTGATCACCGAGGGCATACTGTCGAAGCCGCCCGGCCGGCTGTGGCAATGGGATGCCGGCGTCGGCGCCAACACGCTCACCATCGCCAATGGTCACACGCTCGACGCGATGCGCTTCGTCGCGGGCGAGGTCGAAAGCGTCTCGGCGCTCCTCTCGACGCAGGCAAAGGAGTGGCTCGACACCAGCACCGGCAAGACGGTCGCGGTAAATGCACCGGACAATGTGCTGGCCAGCGGGCGCCTCGAGAACGGCGCGGTCTTCTCGCTGCATGTCGCCGCGATCCCGTTTTTCGGCAGTGGCTGTCGCTTCGAGGTCTATGGACGCGCGGGGACGCTCGTCGCCAGCGGACCGGAATCGCCGCAGATGAGCGAGGTCTTCCTGCATGGCGCCAAGGCCGGCGGCAGGATGGCGCCGCTGCCCGTGCCGGAGCGGATTTCCGGCAGCGACCACGGCCGGCCCTTCTCCGAGGCGATCAATGTCGGCCGCGTCTATGCACTCTTCGCCGAGGCGATCAGGGGCGGCGAGAGCCGCCAGCCGACCTTCGAGACGGCGGTCGGCCTGCACCGGCTCCTCGACCGCCTCCGGCAATCCTCGGAAGCGGCCGGCTGGTGATTCCCCTGTGGCTCAGACGAACTGGCTGAGCCCCGGGATCGAGCCGACCACCTCGTCGACCGCCGGTCCGCCGATCTTCGTCTTGGCGAAGGCCACGAATTCGCGCGTCACGCTCTGCACCTCGCCCATGCCGAGGCCGGCCGCGGTGAGCGCGCCGAAGGCACCCATGACGCCGCCGCCGACCGCCGGAGCTGCCGCGACGGCATCCTTGGCGCCGGGCAGCGCGTCGATCAGCGCCTGGATCTTGTCGCCGCCACCCTCGGCTGCGAGGAATTTCAGGATGATCGCCACCGCTTTCCGGGCGACCGATGCGTCGACGCCGGTATTGGCAGCAATCTGAGCGACCAGTTCATCCATGGGATTTCGTCTCCGGGCTGGCTATGGTGACATCTGGAGCAATGCCGGCAAGCGAACCGGTTTTCCGTCCGGCATTGCCTAAAGTCAAATCACCGCCCGCATGTCGATTGCAAACGGAGCGGACAGAAGGATGACGGACTCCGATGGCCATTCTCGACCAGGTATTGCAGCAGATCGATGACGACCTTCCGCAGAGCCTCGACCGCCTTTTTGCGCTTCTGCGGATCGAGAGCATTTCGACCGACCCTGCCTACCGCGAGCGCTGTGCCGCCGCGGCGGATTGGCTGGCCGGCGAGCTGACGACGCTGGGCTTCGATGCCGCCGCGCGCCCGACGCCCGGCCATCCCATGGTCGTCGCCCATGACCAGACGGCGCCGGCCGGCCCGCACGTGCTTTTCTACGGCCATTACGACGTCCAGCCGGTCGATCCGCTGACCGAGTGGAATTCGCCGCCCTTCGAGCCGAAGATCGAGACTGCCGCCGATGGCTCGAAGCGCATCCGCGCCCGCGGCGCCGCCGACGACAAGGGCCAGCTCATGACCTTCGTCGAGGCCTGCCGCGCCTGGAAGGCGGTTGCCGGCAAGCTGCCGGTAAATGTCTCGATCCTCTTCGAGGGCGAGGAGGAATCCGGCAGCCCGAGCCTTGAGCCCTTCCTCAAGGCCAATGCCGGCGAGCTCCGTTGCGACGTGGCGCTAGTCTGCGACACCGGCATGTGGAGCCGCGAGCGCCCGGCGATCACCACCATGCTGCGCGGCCTCGTCGGCGAGGAGATGACCATCACCGCCGCCGACCGCGATCTCCATTCCGGCGGCTATGGCAGCGCTGCCCGCAACCCGATCCATGTCCTCGCCGACGTGATCGCGGCGCTCCACGAAAAGGACGGCGCCATCGCCATTCCCGGCTTCTATGACGGCGTCGGCGAAATCCCGGCCGAGGTCAAGGCGATCTGGGACAGCCTCGATTTCGACGGCGCCGAATTCCTCGGTGACATCGGCCTGTCGATTCCGGCCGGCGAGAAGGGCCGCTCGGTGCTGGAGATGATCTGGTCGCGCCCGACCCTCGAGGTGAACGGCATCTTCGGCGGCTATACCGGCGACGGCTTCAAGACCGTGATCGCCTCGAAGGCCTCGGCGAAAGTCTCCTTCCGCCTCGTCGGCGACCAGGATCCCGACCGCCTCCGCGATCTCTTCCAGGATTTCGTCCGCAAGCAGGTTCCCGCCGACTGCAAGGTCGAGTTCAAGTCGCATGGCGGCAGCCCGGCGCTGCGGCTCCCCTTCGACGGCCCCTTCCTCCAGAAGGCGCGGGGCGCGCTCGCCGCCGAATGGGGTGAGGATCCGGCGATCGTCGGCGCCGGCGGCTCGATCCCGGTGGTCGGCGCCTTCAAGCGCCTGCTCGGCATGGATTCGCTGATGATCGGCTACGGTCTCGACGACGACCGCATCCATTCGCCCAACGAGAAATACGAGCTGTCGTCCTTCCATGGCGGCATCCGCTCCTGGGCGCGCGTCATCGCGGCGTTCGCGGAGTAGCCGCCGGCAAAACCAGGGTGCCGTCGCGAAGTTGGTTGGAATTGAGGGTGGCGTAGTCTCCGGGTGCTTTAACCCGAACGAGTCCAGCGTTGACGCGCCGGACAGGAGACCACGCCATGACGAGCACTACCACGAAGCCCGAAGCCGTTCAGCCTGATACCG
>CAMCWB010000149.1 GCA_945882315.1 Bauldia litoralis
GACAGATCGTCATGCGCAAAATCGACGGTTGGCAGACCCTCGCAACCAAGCCCGTCGATCAGCCGGTTGACCTGGCCGCCTGAACCGATACCTTCACCACGCCGGAGCCACGTCACGCGAATTCCAACACGACCAGCGACGGCACCTGACGTCCTCTAGGTGGACATTGAAGCTGTCCAGCCGGACTCGGACTGGGCTTACACCGGCGTTCGACCGCTGGCCGGGGCGCTTCCCTACGACTTCGATAAGCGGGACCTTTCATACATAAAGATCAATCGCGAGAAGGGGCTCGCCGAGTTGCCGTGGGATATGACTGTGCCGCTCCGACCGTTCTTCGGAGTCCTTTGCACCGCCCCCCCTTCGGAATGGGGCGAGCTTTCCACGGTCCCGCCACGTCAGAATGGTGGCAATATGGACAATAAGGAGCTCGTGGCCGGCACCACCCTCTACCTCCCCGTATTTGTCGAGGACGCACTCTTTTCAGTCGGAGACGGGCATGGCGCTCAAGGAGATGGCGAGATTTGCGTCGCGGCCATCGAGATGGGGATGCGCGGGACCTTCAAGCTCAGCGTTCGGCGGGATTTCAAGCTCGAATGGCCGATGGCCGAAACCCCGACCCACATACTCACCATGGCTTTCGATCCGGATCTGGACGATGCGGTGGTGGTCGCCGTAAGGCAGATGATCGACCTTTTGGTAAGATTGAGCGGCATCAGCCGAGTGGAAGCTTACAAGCTTCTCAGCTACGTCGGCGACCTGCGAGTCACTCAGGTGGTGAACGGAAACAAGGGCATCCACTTGATGGTGGAGAAACAGTACTTCCGCACGGCGCTCGACGCATCGGTATGACCCTGCTTGTTTTCCACACAGCGCCCTTCTGCTCCACACCCGATCTGTCCCCGTCAGCACCTATGGCCGAGATTTGAGGTTGTGAATTAAGAAGGGTTTTGGTCTCGTCGCATATCCGAAGGAACGATGAAGATGGCCAGGACGCCGAATGCGAGGGGGCCTCCGGAGCAGGTGGTGAAGTACATCCGCAGGGCGACGCGGAGGCACTTCTCTGCTGAAGACAAGATCCGGATCGTGCTCGATGGCTCACGGGAGCTCGCGGCGCCCCCAGCTTGGCTCTGCCTGCGTATTGCCCGCCTATAAAAGGCATAGCGGCGAAGGATGGGCCAGCCGGAAGCGGGAAAGTCCGACGGACTCGCGTAAGTGTGGTCAGGTGATTGCAATCTGTTTCCGCGGCGCCGAGGCGGCGCCGGGCGCCTCGTTGATCGCGCCGCGACGACGATGCAGGCGGCTCCCCCTGCTCGACTACGAAGAGCCCGCTTGCCGCTGTGCGGCTGTGCGGCTGCTGTACGAAATGTGTAGAGTCCCTACTTCCTGCTCACCAACGGGACTGCAACACAAATGCCAGACGCCACCGATATGGCCGGCGCATCACCGGTCGACCCATCACGGATGCCGTCTGTGTGGCAATCGCCAAATTTCCGGAAGTACATCGCGGCACTGTTGTCTAATTCTTTCGCCCTTCAACTCATTACACTCACGGTTGGCTGGCAAATCTACGAATTAACGCGGAACCCGCTCGATCTGGGCCTCGTCGGGTTGTCGCAAGCGGTCCCGATCTTTCTTCTGTTCCTCGTCGCAGGCCTGGCAGCAGATCGCCTGAACCGTCGGGCAGTCATGTCCGTCTGCAGCTTGATCCATGCGCTGGTGGCAGGGTCGCTGCTATCCTATGCGGTGACGGGGCCAGGGGCTTCCTGGCCAATTTTTCTGATTCTTTTCATTCATGGTAGCGCACGGGCGTTTTATGAGCCGAGCCTTATGTCGATACTGCCGAGCCTCGTTGAGAAGCAGCAGTTCCCGACCGCGATTGCATACGTTACGTCGCTCGAGAAGGTGACTCAGATCGCCGGGCCCGTAACAGCGGGGATTATGATCGCGCTTATCGGCGAGTGGGTCTACCTGATCGCCCTGGTGTGTTTCGCGGTGGCGGCGGGTTGCGCGGCTTTTATCACGCAGCCGCCTCGTGCGCGCATTCCGCGAGCGATCAGCGTAGCCGATCTGGTCAGCGGGTTTTCATACGTGTGGAGCAACAAGCTTGTCTTCGCGATAATGTCGATGGATCTGGTTGCCATTCTCTTCAGCGGAATTCTCGGCATGCTTCCCGCCATCGCCCGGGATGTCTTGGATGTTGGGCCTGAGGGCCTGGGCCTACTGAGAACGATGCCCGCAGTAGGTGCGCTCGCGGTCGGGCTTGTGCTCACGCAGGTGCCCCTCAAGGACAATGTGGGCCGCACTCTGATCGCGGCCTGCGTGGCGATCGGGCTGTCGGTAATCGCCTTCTCCTTCTCCGAGATTTTCTGGCTGTCGCTCCTGTTTCTCGCCGCCTATGGGGCGGCCGACATGTTCAGCACCAATATCAGACACACTCTGGTTCAGCTGGTTACGCCCAACGATATGCGGGGGCGCGTCGCGTCGGTTCATTCGGTGATGGCGGGAACATCGGATGACATCGGTGACTTTCGCGCCGGTGCCACCGCTGCAGCGATAGGGCTCGCACCCGCAATTGCCGTCGGCGGCTTGATTACAATTTTTCTGTCGCTGTCATGGTGGTGGATTTTCCCCGCCATACGTAATGTCAACATGTACGGTGAACGTCGATGAAGGCGCCAATAGAGGGGCTTTTTGTGAAGTGCAGAAGTCCGCTGCCGGTCCACCATTGTATTTAAGAAGTTGGCGTTGCTGGCATTGTGAAGGCCCGATTTAGTCCTCTGGAACGCAGGAGAATCCGGCGATGATGGAGGAGCGGGCGGTGATAAGGAGTTGCCCACCGCGCTTTACGTCAGCGGATGAGAGGACCCGATCGGACGGCCCTCACGAGGTCGACATGCTTCAGATCCCACTCTAGGTGCTCAAGCAAAACCCCGCCCGGGGTCGCTGTCCGAACGGGGTCTTATAAGGTCGCGATGCTGTTGCAATAGCGCATGAGCGCCAGCGACTCTGGAGGCATGGTAGTCTTCGTGGCCGCCAAGGACAACGCGATCGATCACGTTCTTGACGTTCGAGACGTGCCAGCGGCCACCGCGCGCGGTTCGCACTCCCCTGGCATTCAAAGCGTCGGCCAAATCCCGAAGTTTGATGACGCCGCTCTGCCGTAACGACTCGATGACGGGCGACACGTTGGCGGCAAACGCGTCTGCAGCCAATGAAAGAGCGTTCCGGCCCGAGGCAGCGGCACCGGCTGCATTGGTTCGATTGCCAAGCTTCGTGCCTTGCGCTCGCTTGGCCGGCAACGCCGCTCTTGTCCGCTCTGATATCAGCCGTCGTTCCTTCTCGGCCAGTGCAGCGTAGAGGTGCAGCATGAACGGCGCCAAGCTCCGCGACGATGAAGGGGACCCGCTGTACCATGAGCCCGGCAATGAACGCGACGTCGCGCGAGAGCCGGTCGAGCTCGGCGACGATGACGGGGCATTTGCCTGACTTGACGGCGGCGAGCGCCGCGGCAAGCTGCGGGCGCCTAGCCGAGCCAGCTTCTGATACTCACGCTGGAAGGTCGGAAGCTTGAGAGTTTTGAGGTAATGGGAGAGCAGGATCTCGGGCACTTCTGAGAGCGGCGGTGCAAAATTAGTCCACGGTAACGGCGGGATAGTCTCGCTTCGGGCGGCGTAAAAGTCGTCCACCTATTTTCCTTCTGCAACGACGGCAGGAGGGTTGGGGATTTACACCGTGGAATTATATCTGAAGGTTCGGCTGGCTTGCTCGGAAGGGATGAGCTGGCGTCAGGCTGCGAAGCAGTTCAACTTATCGCGCGACACAGTCAGCAAGATGGTGTCGTATCCAGTCCCTCCGGGATATCGGCGTCAGTCACCTATCAGCGGCCGAAGCTGGATGCGTTTGTTTCGACGACTGGAAGAGGACGTGAAGGTGCTGCGCAAGCTGCGGCATACGGCTAAGCGGGTGTTCGACCGTCTGCGAGACGAATGCGGGTTCACCGGCGGCTAAGTAGGCGTGATCGTCGGCGCTACACGCTGGCGCGATGTTCCGGAAGCTGAGCTTCTCGGGGCTGACATTTCTCCAAAGGCCAGGACAGCACGTGTTCTTGGCGCGTGTGGGCACTTATGTTAAGGCGGGCCGGCGGGTCAGAG
>CAMCWB010000150.1 GCA_945882315.1 Bauldia litoralis
CGGCGAGCCGGTCCCGTCGTCGGCCGATCCGGCAGGCGCGGCCCAGCAGGTGGCGTATGTCGGGCGCGAGAACCGCGTCGCCCGCGTCGATGGCGTATTGCACGTCGCGAATGAGATGGGCGAGGCAAACCTGGTTTTCCTTTGCCGCCCAGCCCATCTGGGCGCCATACCGGTCGGACACCCAGAAGTCGGGCCGAAACTCGCCGAGAAAGGTCGAAACCACGCACTTGCCACGCGAAGGTTCGACTTTGAAGACGGCGCTGTCCTCATGGTGGAACACCCACAGCCACCAGTTCCGTTTGCCGACCCGCAAGCCGGTCTCATCTGATTGCACGACGGTTCCCGACATGAGACGGGCGCAGATACGGCTCGTCTGGCGCGCGAAGGCGTCACGGGCGGCGTCCAGTACGTTGACCAGCGCGCCCTCGCTGATGGAAAGGCCGAGAAGATCGGACAGGAGCCGCGCCAGACGCTCGAAGGCAATACCTTGCGTGAAGCGCAGGTAGACGACAAGGGCGCGCAGGTTCGGCCCGAACGGCGAGCCGGGCTCCATCCCGTCCGGCGGCGCCGCCTTGAACGTTTTGGCGCAACACGGGCAGGTTCCGCCATGCAGTGTGACGCGCGTCACCTCCGGCACGATCGCGGGAACTTCGATGTGGTCATAGGCTTCACACGCCATCTGCGGCACGCTGGAGACGGCGGCGCTACAGTGCTGGCAAGAAGAAGCCATCACGTCGCGCCGCGTGGGCGGATTTGGATGCAGCCGCCGGTGCGCGCCGGGATGCGCCTTGCGCGGGCTCTTGCTGTCGGATCCGACAGAAGGTTCTTCCGACGGCTTGTGTCCCTGCGAGGGCGGAGTACTCGAATTGTCCGGCGTTGACACATCGAGCAGAAGGCCTGCTTCTTCGTGATGGACCTGCCGCACAGCGATGCCGGTTTCGTGAGGGCCTATCCGGCGGCGACGGCAGAGGCGTGGGCGGATGGTCACGTCCATGCCTTTGCCTTCTTCGGGCGGGTTCCGCTTTCGATCCTCTACGATAACGATCGCTGCCTTGTCTCGAAGATCCTGCCGGACGGCACGCGCAAGCGGGCACGGCTGTTCAGTGCTCTGCAGTCGCATTACCTGTTCCACGACCGTTATGGCCGCCCCGGCAAGGGCAACGACAAAGGCAGCGTCGAGGGGCTGGTCGGCTTCGCCCGGCGGAACTTCATGGTGCCAATCCCCCGCTTTGCCAGCTGGGAAGAGTTCAACGCCTACCTGGAGGCGCAGTGCCGCAAGCGCTGGAACGACATTCTTCGCGGCCATAAGGAAACGATCGGCGCACGACTGCAACGCGATCTGGAAGCGATGAGGCCTGTGGCAACCGCGCCGTTCGAGGCCTGCGCCCAGGCTTCCGGCCAGGTGAGCTCACAGGCCCTGGTGCGCTACGACACCAATGATTACTCGGTTCCCGTTGCCCATGGCCATCAGGACGTGTGGATCCGTGGTTATGTCGAGGAGGTGGCCCGCGACGAGCGGCGCCTGCTCCGCCTGCAGAAGCAGATCGCCGGCTACAAGCTGCTGATCATCGACGAACTCGGCTTCGTACCCCTCTCCAAGACCGGGGCCGAGCTGCTGTTCGAAATGATCTCCCTGCGCTACGAGCGGGGCTCGACCCTCATCACCAGTAATCTGCCCTTCGACGAGTGGACCGAGACCTTCGGCACCGAACGGCTCACCGGCGCGCTCCTCGATCGCCTGACGCACCATGTCAGCATCCTCGAGATGAACGGCGACAGCTATCGCCTTGCCCAGAGCCGCGCAAGAAAATCAACACAAGCCGAGTAACCTGCATCCCCCTGGATTGGCCCTCGCGGGCCACAGCGGCCAGTCAACCGCCAGCCTCCTGTGGGCGCGGCTGACTGGCCGCTGTCCCTCTTCCCGGCACCCCACTCCAAACGCCGGAGTGGCCGACTTTTGCGCCGCCCCGTGGCCTGATTTTACGCCGGCGTTGACAGGACGAGCTCATGCAGACATAGCAGGCGCCCTTGGTCACCGAGAGAAGGTTCGTGCACGCATCCTGCAGGAAAGTCGCAAATGAATGCGCGCGAAGTGGCGGAGCAGGCCCGCGTCAACCGATCGTTTGTCTATGACATCATGCGCGGGCGGTCGGAGCATCCCAACCTGGAAAAGCTCGACAAGATCGCGACGGTGCTCAAGGTTGACCGGAGTTGGTTGCTGCATGGCAGGGGCGAGGTCGAAGGCGAAGAGCCCGTGATGGGTGAGGAAGCGGACGGGTTTGTTGCGATCCCCTCCGTCGAGGTTACTGCCTCAATGGGCGGCGGGAAGATCGTCGCCGACGAGGTGGAAAACGGCGAGCCCTATCACTTCAAAAACTCCTGGATCACGCATAGCCTGCGCGCCAATCCGGCAAATCTGAGAATCATGCACGTCGAAGGCGACAGCATGATGCCAACCCTTCACGACGGGGATGTCGTCCTGGTCGACGTCGGTCGGGCTCTCCCCACGCCACCTGGCATCTTTGTGCTGTTCGACGGGATGGGCCTGGTGGCCAAGCGGCTGGAACACATTCCAAACTCCGACCCGCCACAGGTCCGCATCATCTCGGACAACGCGTTCTATAGCCCTTATGAGCGAACGGCAGAGGAGATCAGAATCATCGGGCGAATCATGTGGTTCGGGCGAGAGATTTGAAGTGACCGAGTTTGGCGAACTCGAAGATACTGATCCGGCCCAGATCAAGACGGTGAATCTGGAGTACCAGACCGGGGAAGTCGACGAACCGCGCCGGAACGGCCGATGACGTGGCGGTGCCTCATAGTCGTGTCTTTGGTAGTAACGTCCTCCGTTGCGAGCGCGGTCGTGCCGTCGCCGATTGTCGGGGTCGCCAGCGTCATCGACGGCGACACACTGGAAATCCACGGACAGCGTATCCGTCTTCACGGGATCGATGCCCCGGAAAGCGGGCAATTCTGCGAGAGGGACGGACGACAATATCGCTGCGGCCAACATGCCGCCCTGGCGCTCGCCGACAAGGTCGGTCGGGCAACGGTTCGGTGCGAGCGGCGCGATACCGATCGCTACCAACGAATCGCCGCTGTCTGCCTGCTTGGCAAGATAGATCTCAATGCCTGGATGATCCGCCAAGGCTGGGCTATCGCCTACCGTCAGTATTCGCTTGATTATGTCGATGACGAGAACGCAGCACAGGCGGCGCGGGCCGGCATGTGGGCCGGCCGCTTCGTCGAGCCGGCGAACTGGCGCCGTGGCGATCGGTTACAATCCCCGAACGAGACGACGGCTGATGCCTGCCAGATCAAAGGCAACATCAATAGAAATGGCGAGCGCATCTATCATGTGCCGGGTGCAAGGGATTATGGGCCGACCGGGATAGACGAAAGGAAGGGCGAGCGATGGTTCTGTTCCGAAAACGAGGCACTGAGGGCAGGATGGCGGAGGTCAGCCCAGTGAAGCAGTCCAGGCTGATATTTGTTGTCGCGCTGCTCGTAACTCTTGGCGGATGCACCAGTCGTCCCGATGGCGTCGAGCCGGTGAGTTCCTTCGACGTCCAACGCTACATGGGCGAATGGTTCGAGATCATGCGCCTCGACCATAGATTCGAGCGGGGACTGACGAACGTGACGGCGACCTACACGCTGCGCGATGACGGGTCCGTCGGCGTGCTCAACCGTGGCTTCGATCGCAAGACCTGCCGCTGGAAGGAAGCCGATGGTCGCGCCGTATTCCAGGGCGACCGAGATACAGCGAGCCTCTCCGTCACTTTCTTTTGGCCGTTCGCCGGCGGGTACCACGTCTTTGCACTTGATAAGCAGGATTACGGTTGGGCTCTCATATCGGGCCCGTCGCGGAAATACCTCTGGATCCTGGCGCGCCAGCCGAACCTCTCGGCCGATGTCAGGAACCGCCTGGTCGATCAGGCCCGGAGCCTTGGCTTTCCGGTCGATGATTTGATCTTGGTCGATCACGGGGTGCCGTCGCGAAGTTGGTTGGAATTGAGGGTGGCGTAGTCTCCGGGTGCTTTAACCCGAACGAGTCCAGCGTTGACGCGCCGGACAGGAGACCACGCCATGACGAGCACTACCACGAAGCCCGAAGCCGTTCAGCCTGATACCG
>CAMCWB010000151.1 GCA_945882315.1 Bauldia litoralis
AGGCGGAGCTGAGCGGGTTGGCGGCCACGGATGCGCAAAGGACAATGCGATCTTCGCCTTTTCTTGTATTATTTTTCCGCTGAACCGGGTGAAGGAGAATCGATTTTGCGCGCGGCCCACACCAAAAATCCTTTTTCAACAGCCTGTTAAGGCGATGCCCCGCATTGACGAGAACCCGCCGCTCAAACTCTTCCGGCTGTTCACCTTGCGTTGGCTGCTAAGCGCGCTCGTCGTCTTCGGTGCCTATAATCCAAGCGGTACCTCTTACTTTCACTGGATCGCAGGCACGCCTTCGGTCTCGCCGCCCTATATCGCCGTCGGCATTCTCGTGCTCACGGCAGTCATTGCCATCGTCAGAATGGCGTTTCTGAGCACGGGGTATCTGGGCACGGGGGCAATGATGCTGATGATACTATTAGGCATTGTTTTCTGCATCGGCCTCGGCCTCCTCGATTTCGAGGATGTGACCTTCACGACCTACATGGTCGAGGCCGTTATATCGCTGATTCTTGGGACAGGCCTGTCATGGGCCTTCATCCAGCGGCGCCTATCCGGCGAGCGCGACATCCTCAGGGATCCACCGTAGCATCACATCGCTTCAAGAAAAGCCGGTGACATTGACCGCGAGGCCGATCATAGCAACCGCGAGCATCGGTCAGCCGAGCACCTCGATGGGGATGGGATCGCGAAGCCGCTCGATTACCTCTTAAAATATCGACACTGCAACGAGAAACAGCGCGAAACCTTTAATAAAGGCCGCCACAATCTGGAAACGACCGCAGCCATATGTGCGGCGCGAATCCGCAGGCCGGCGGCTCAACTGGAACGCTACGTAGGCAAGCGCCGCCGCCCCGGTGTCGGACAGCATGTGGACGGCATCGGCGATGAGGCAAACTGGAAGGAAAGCCGCCGACGACCTGCGCGACCATGCAGCCGCCGGTCAATATCGTCGCCCATAGTACAGACTTCTGACGGTCCTCGGTCATCTCTGTCTATTGGTCCTGACCGGAATGCCGAGGCCGACGTGAATATTTGGACGCTCTGCGTTCATGCTCCGGATTATCGAGACTGTCCGGGCAACAAACAGTGGCCGGACGAGGCTTCGGACACAGACTATCCGCCCCAATCGCCCTAGGAGCTGGGCTTACGGATAATCGTGCCGAACGGGCTCGCCTTCAGGTCGGCGGGGGGCAAGGCATCCTGGCAAATCTCCTCCCGGAGCGCAACATACGCGTCGCGTTGTTCCGCATAGAAGTCGGTCGGACCGGCCGCCGACCGGGTCCGAGCATCCGACAGCTTGGCAACAATTCCATCAGCCAGATAATAGCGCGCAGCGAAATCGTCGCTGAGCTCATAGCCGACCGAATAGGCAACGGCGAGGCCGAGCGCTTCGCGGCTTGTCGAAGAGCCTAGGAGCGGCAAGACGAGGTAGGGCCCTGCTGATACTCCATATGAACAGAGCGCAGATCCAACGTCCTCCGGCCGCGACACGAGACCCATCGGTGTCGCGGCATCGTGAATTCCGCCGATGCCGGCAACCAAATTTACTGCGAAACGTCGTGCCGAAATCCCCGCATTGTCGAGGTCACCCTGCAGAGCGCTCGACACGGTGGTCAGCGGCTCGCGTAGATTAGTGAATACATTGTCTACGCCGGTCTGGACTGCTTCGGGAACCATTTCCCGATAGGCCCCGATGACCGGCGCTATGACAGTGGCCACCGCTGAGTTAAAGGCGAACGTCGCGCGGTTCAGATCCTCCAGGGGATCCCAAGCGGTAACAACCGTCTCTTGCGCGATCGCCGGAAGGGCCGTTGATGCGCACACGGCTACCGCAAGCCCGATTGTCGCAAATCTATTCGCCATGGTCGCTTCCTTCCTGAGCATCACCGGGAGATTCTATCTTATGGCAAGACGCTGTAGCCGATCGCGAGCACGCTAACCGCCACGATACCTGCTGCCAAGCTACCGCCGGCGATAAGCCCGACGGCAAAAGCCCCGCCAACGGCGACGGTACCAAAAACTATCTCCTGAGCGCTGAGGCTCATTGTGCTCTCCGGTACCGTCTCGCTTACAAGTTCGGGAGGAATCGCGATCTCGGCGCGGCTGGCGACGACCTCCTCAGCCAACGAGGCCCGCGGCAGCAATGCGACAAAAGTGAGAGAGATCACAATCGCGACTATCATTCGCATCGAATGTTTTCCTTCGGCGAAAGGCGTCATTCATCGTACCTGGTTGAGAAGCGTGGCGCCGTTCGTCACCACGCGTGCACCGTCTGCCAACCCCGACTGCACGACCATAATAGCGCCGGTAACGCGAACGGCTTTTACTTGTCTCGGCAAGAAGGTCTCGGCGGTCATGCGTTCCCAGACAACGCTGCGCCCGTCCCCGTCGCGTATCACGCTCGCCGACGGAACCGGAATGCCGGAGATCGTCTCGTCGTGGCGCACGATGACAGTTACGGGCGTGCCCACCGACAAGCCGGGGGGCGCGTTGAGGACGCTGAAACGGAGAGGGATGGCCTGGTTGCTGAGAACAAGGCCGCCACCGACAAATTCCATGTCAATGCCATGACCGTCGCTGGTCACGGCGGTTGCACTTCTGATATTCGCTGCGATGGCCGGGTCATATGCCGCTGCCTCGATCCAGAGTGCCTTGGGATCGACGATCTCGAAGACCGCCTGCCCCTCATTGACCATCCCACCAAGGACGGCGTCGATATGCGATATGACCCCGTCGGCCGCCGCGCGAAGCGATTGACGCCGCGTAAGAGACGATTGCAACGAGGCGAGCTCGCGGCGGTAGCCGTCCATCTCGACCTTCATCGCCTCGATCTTGTTAACGCGGTATCGAATGAACATCACTTCCTTGAGGCGCTCGATCTGCTTCTCCGTGAGCGAGACGAGATTGACCAGTTGCTGGATACGCGCCTCGATCTGAGCCCTCTCCGAAACGCCGATCGTCGGCTTCAGATAGGCCAGAAGATCACCGGCACGGACCTCCATGCCGAGATAGGGGAATGTGCCCTGAGCGGCCTCGATCACACCGGCGAGTTCAGCGTGGATCATCGTACCGGTAGCGGGATTGGTGATGACACGCCCGGGAATTTCGTGGGCTATGGGTACATCGGCGCGGCGCGACACCTGCCACCGCATGTCGAAGACCCGCTGCGTCGCTATCGGCAGGAACGCCGTCCCGTCGAGCCGCCGGTGCGGCGTGTCGCGAATGAGCTCCAGTATCGCCTGATTGTCCGGGTCTGTCTTAGTCGCCTCGTCAGGTTTCCCGCCATCGACGGCCGACCCCACCAAGTCAGGTTTGCCCGGCGCGCTCGCCGGCGCCGCCGCTTCGACGTCGTCGGCTCTTTCTCCCAACCCATCCGGCGACTTCTCAGGCACGACTTCTGCAACCGCGGGGGGCGCGTGCGAAGCCGATGCGATTTTTATAGCTGCCCCGACCAAAAGAACTGGAGTGACCTCGCCGATGCTGGATCCCTCAGCGACCACCGCCGGCCCGCTTGTTGCGTCGCTCGTCGAAACTGGACTGTTGACCAGCGGCGCGTCAGGAGAACCTGGCTCAGGCACCCCGAGATCTCCGAGCCCGGATTCAACGAAATACTTCGCGATATATTCCGAACTTATCTCCCGAATAACACTGCTGGCGGCGATTGACGCCGCGATCGTAAGTGTCACGACTAGATAATACACGTCCCCCCCCCTCTTTTTCAAATCAACCAATTAGGAAATTGTTACCAAAGACAAATGTGAAAACTCCACGTACTTACTCCAAAAAAACCCGTATAAGGTAAAATAAGGTAATTGCTCACCCCCTGTGACGCCGGCGCTGGCAGTGGCGTGCCGGCAATTGTGAGACGGATGGCTTCGAGATCGCCGATTTCGCGGCGGCGTGCTGTTTCGATGATGGAACGGATGTCGGCATAGAGGCGGGCGCCCCACTCGGTTCGAAAGCCGTTGGTGATTTTGCGGAAAGTGACGCGGGGGCGCAGCGCCCGCTCCGATCCGTTGTTGGTCGGCGGGATCGCCCGATTGGTGACGAAGACGAACAGATGGCGGCGGATTTTCTTGATCACGCGCTGCAGTTTGACGCCAGC
>CAMCWB010000152.1 GCA_945882315.1 Bauldia litoralis
GCCCGCCGCCATCGAGGAGCTGGTCGAGGGCGTCGGCAACGGCGAGACCGACCAGGTGCTGCTCGGCGTCACCGGCTCGGGCAAGACCTACACCATGGCGCAGACCATCATGCGCACCCAGCGGCCGGCACTGATCCTCGCACACAACAAGACCCTCGCCGCCCAGCTCTACGGCGAGATGAAGTCGTTCTTCCCCGACAACGCCGTCGAATACTTCGTCTCCTACTACGATTACTACCAGCCCGAGGCCTACGTCCCGCGCACCGACACCTACATCGAGAAGGAATCCACCATCAACGAGCAGATCGACCGCATGCGCCACTCGGCCACGCGCGCCCTGCTCGAGCGCGACGACGTCATCATCGTCGCCTCCGTCTCCTGCATCTACGGCATCGGCTCGGTCGAGGACTACACCGCCATGACCGTCGACCTGCGCAAGGGCCAGAAGGTCGACCAGCGCGAGCTGCTCCGCTCCCTCACTGCGCTCCAATACAAGCGCGGCGAAGCCGGCTTCGTCCGCGGCACTTTCCGCGTCCGCGGCGATACCGTCGAACTTTTCCCCGCCCACTACGAGGACGCCGCCTGGCGCATCACGCTGTTCGGCAACGAGATCGAACAGATCGCCGAGTTCGACCCGCTCACCGGCAAGAAGGCTTCCGACCTCCTCTCCGTCCGCGTCTTCGCCAACTCCCACTACGTCACCCCCCGCGCCACCCTGTCGGGCGCCATCAAGGACATCCGCAAGGAGCTCGCCGCCCGCCTGCAGGAGCTGAACGGCGCCGGCCGCTTCCTCGAGGCGCAGCGGCTCGAGCAGCGCACCCTGTTTGATCTCGAGATGATGGAAGCCACCGGCTCCTGCGCCGGCATCGAGAACTACTCGCGCTACTTCAGCGGCCGCCGCCCCGGCGAGCCCCCGCCGACCCTGTTCGAATACCTGCCCGACGACGCGCTGGTGTTCATCGACGAGAGCCACGTCACCATCGGCCAGCTCGGCGCCATGTATCGCGGCGACCTGCGCCGCAAGGCCACCCTCGCCGAATACGGTTTTCGCCTGCCGTCAGCGATGGACAATCGCCCGCTCCGCTTCGAGGAGTGGAACGCCATGCGCCCGCAGACCGTCTACGTCTCGGCCACCCCCGGCTCCTGGGAGCTCGAGCAGGCGGGCGGCGTCTTCACCGAGCAGGTGATCCGCCCCACCGGCCTCATCGATCCGCCCGTCGAGATCCGCCCGGCCAAGAACCAGGTCGACGACGTCGTCGACGAGATCCGCCAGGTGACGAAGGCCGGCTACCGCACGCTGGTCACCGTGCTCACCAAGCGCATGGCCGAAGACCTCACCGAATACCTGCACGAGCAGGGAATCCGCGTGAGGTATATGCACTCGGATATCGACACCATCGAGCGCATCGAGATCATCCGCGACCTCCGCCTCGGCGGCTTCGACGTCCTCGTTGGCATCAACCTGCTCCGCGAAGGCCTCGACATCCCCGAATGCGGCTTCGTCGCCATCCTCGATGCCGACAAGGAAGGTTTCCTGCGCTCCGAGACGTCGCTGATCCAGACGATCGGCCGCGCCGCCCGCAACGTCGACGGCCGCGTCATCCTCTACGCCGACAACATGACCGGCTCGATGGACCGCGCCATCGCCGAAACCAACCGCCGCCGCGAAAAGCAGGTCGCCTACAACACCGAGCACGGCATCACGCCGCAAAGCGTGAAGTCGAACATCCAGAACATCGTCGAAAGCGTCTACGAGCAGGACCACGTCACGGTCTCGATCGGCAAGGACAAGACCGGCCGCGAGAAGGTCCAGGCCGGCGCCAACCTCGCCGCGGTGATCAAGGACATGGAACGCGAAATGCGGGAGGCCGCGACGAACCTGGAGTTCGAGAAGGCGGCGCGGCTGCGGGATGAAGTCAAACGCTTGCGCGCAATGGAACTCGACGTCTTGGAGGCCCCGGCGGACTAGCGAACACCGGCTCCTCCCCTGCGCAGCGGGGGGGTATAGTGATATCGACAACGTGAGCCACGTCCACCTTAGGTCTCTGTAGTCCGATGGCCGATCACGAGAATTTCCTTATTGCTTGAGCCAAAGTTGCCGCTGTCGTCGGCCCAGTACCCAAGACGTACCGGGCGAGCCTCATCAACGAGCAGACCACTTTCGATGCACATACGTACGATCTGGTTCACGTAGAAGCGGCGGTCACGAACTATCGTCTCGATCGGTAAATCGCCACCCTTTGTGAATCGCTCTCGCCGGTAGACAACTCCGCTCGCCACGTCGAGGAACAAGTGGTCCGGATTCCATATTTGGCCAGTTTGCTCCATGTCCGAACTTGGGCTGATTGTCATAAGGGCGTTCGGATTGGTTTCGATTTCCCCCTTGTGATGTGCGATCTCGTCCGCAGCCTGTCTATTCATAACTGACAGTGCAAACGTCCCGCCGGGCTTCAGCGAACTGGCGATCGCCTCTAAAATCGCGCGGTTATCCCCCTCGGATACGAAGCTTCCGACCACATCGTACAAGCAGATCACGCTGTCGAATGGCCCTAGGTTCAAAGGAACTCGAGCATCACCCTCGACAAATCTGACGTCGCACCCTTGTTGCAGCGCCCTCTCGCGGGCAGTATCCAGCCACGGTTTCGATCGATCTACGGCGGTCACCACAGCGCCTCGACTCGCGAGCGCAGTCGAATGTCGTCCATTCCCGCAGCCAAGGTCGAGTACCGTCGCGCCGGCAATCAGATGCAGCTTGGTCCATAGGGCGGCCACTTCAGACTGTGTGTGTTTCGTCCAGAGGTGCTTACTATCATCAAAAGCGACTGCCATTCGATCGTACGCATCCGCGACAATCTCGGAGCTCGCTTCTTCCAGTCGACGCAGATCGTCCATTGTGACGGGCCGGCGGACTTGCTCCCGGAAGGTCACGGCAAACCATTCCTCACCGTCGGCTAGCTCGCCCAGCGTCCACGGAATATCGGTCGAGACGGCCTTGATCATTTCCGGAACGCCGGCATGACTCACGAAGAACTTCGTATCGAGGGCGCTTCGCCCTCCTTCGAACGTGAGCTTAGCCGCTGACAGGTACTCACCTGCACCGCGATAGGCAGGCCCAATATCTGAGGCGAGCTTTCGCGAAAGCTCTGGATCACATCTACGCCCCGTCGCCGCTTCGAGGGCCCTCACCGCATACGGATTGGCCGTTGCCAGACCCCATGCAAAGTCATCGGAAAAGCACCAAGCGGCTCCCAAAAGCGTCGATGCAATCCCTTGGTTTTGATGTTCGGTGTGGACTACCAGCTGCGTTACCCAGCTAACGACATGGCCGTTCGCGCGTAAGCGAGCCCCAACAGCATATCCCGCGAGCTTGCCGACCTCATCTCGACACAAAAAAACAAAACTACCTTCAGCACGAAGAAGATTCATCAGTCGGCCGACACTGAAATGAATGTGCTTACCCGCGCGCGGATGACTGTCGGCCCATACCCCATAATGTCCATTGAACAGGTCAATGCACTCTTCCGCGGCGTGCCCATCAAATTCTGTTCCTGGAATGAAACGATAAGAATACATGCGTACCTCGAGGGACCATGTTTAAGACTACGTGATTTCGGTCCGCGCTACATGCTCCTTCGTCCCCAACAGTACAGCTTGGGTAATCAAGGCTGCCGGCATGCTGAAGCGCGAGGAGCGATACCACCCCGAAAAGAGCCCCGCGCGCAAGAAAGGGGCCAAGCGGCAGAAACCAGGGCGGCAGCCGAACCTTGCCCGGAATGCCGACACGGAAGATGACAGGCGGAGATCGTCGCGCGGTAG
>CAMCWB010000153.1 GCA_945882315.1 Bauldia litoralis
GACAGATCGTCATGCGCAAAATCGACGGTTGGCAGACCCTCGCAACCAAGCCCGTCGATCAGCCGGTTGACCTGGCCGCCTGAACCGATACCTTCACCACGCCGGAGCCACGTCACGCGAATTCCAACACGACCAGCGACGGCACCGAATGGATTAGGCTCGGGTGCTCGCCATAGGACTTTGGTCGGACCGGTCAGCCGACAATGGTCAAATAAGCCTAGCAAGAGTCCTGGGCCTCTGCCCTGACAACGGGCTGGAGTGCCATCTGGTGTCACGAAACGCCCGGAACGGGCTTTCCCGATCGGAGACACAGTCATGACCGCATTCTCGCCCCGCAATGTCGCACTCGCTTTCCTCGGCGCGTCCACCGCGCTCGCCCTCGTCGCATCGCCCTTCCGCATCACGACCGATGGTCTTTTCCCGGGTCTAGTGCACGCCACCGCACTGGCGAAGGACGGTAAATCCGGGAGCGGCGGAAATTCGGGAAGCGGCAGCAGCGGCTCCGGACACGACGACAGTGACGACAATTCGGGGAGCGGTAGCAGCGGTTCCAGCAGCAGCGGCAGAGATGACGACGACGATGATGACAACGTGTCCGGGCGTCGCGGCGCGGAGCACATCAATCCGGCAACCGGCGACAAGGTCGAGATCGAGGGATCGAAGATCGAGGTGCGCCATGCGGACGGCACCAAGGAGGAGATCGAGAACGGCCGGTACGAGATGAAGGACCGGAACGGTCGGACGATCATCGAGCGGCGCGCCACCGAAGTGGACCGCGCCCGACTCATGGCGCTGGCCGGCTGACCCTGCGACCTATCGCGAAATCCGAGGGGCGCTCCGCGCCTCTCTTTTCTGTCAGCTGCGCTGTTCCCTGGCGTCGCGCAGTAGCATCGCCGCCTCGGTCCGATTGGACACGTTGAGCTTCGACAGGACGCTCGTCATGTGATGCTTGACCGTCTTTTCCTGGAGCTCGAGTTTCAGGGCTATGCGCTTGTTGCTGAGGCCGGCCGCGACGTTTTCCAGAATCTCACGCTCGCGCGGGGTGAGCTTCGAAAGCGGGTTCGACGCTGCGTCGGGGTTTGCCTGCGCCGTCAGCAGCGAGAGCAGCCGCGCGGACAGGACGGGCGACACGTAACGTTCGCCGGCGGCGACAATTCGAAGAATGTCAGCGAGGCTCCGCGAGCCCACGCCCTTCAGAACGTAGCCCCACGCTCCGCTGTTGAGGGCGAGCGCAATATTCTCGTTGGCCTCCGAGACGGTCAGCATCACGACCTTCTGCTCGGGGTGACGTTCGAGAACCGCGGCAAGGGCGTTGAGTCCGCCGCCGGGCATCGAGATGTCCATCAGCAGAATGTCGGGACGGCATTCGCCCGCGATGCGCAGGGCATCGTCTGCCGAGCCGCCCTCGCCGACGATCTCGAAGCCGCCGATCTCCAGGAGACTCCGTGTCACGCCTTCGCGGAAAAGCGGGTGGTCGTCGACAACTGCCAGACGTATTGCGACCGTCATGCCGGTTCAAACTCCTCCGAATTGAGATGCATGGCGACCCTAGTGCCCGACGCAGAAGATTCCACATCAAACCGGCCGCCGAGGCTCTCGATCCGTTCGCGCAGGCCGGCGAGACCAAGGCCATCCGGCCGGACTCCGGCAGGATCGAAGCCGCCTCCCTTGTCCGTGACCTCGACAACCAGCCTCCGTCCATTCGTGCACTGCACCACGGTCTGGCCAACCCCGCCGGCGTGGCGGAATGCATTGTTGAGAGCCTCCTGAACAAAGCGGTAGACGCAGATCTTTTCGGATGGCGAGAACGCTCCGGGCGCCTCCGACGACAGGGACAGATCGACCGCGCTGCCGGTGCGTTGCTCATGCTCGGCCACGGCCAGCCGCAGGACGGCCGAAAGCTCGAGCGCCTCGATGTGGGGAAGAACCAAGCCGCTGCAGATTCCGCGTATCTCGCGCATCGCATCGTCAAGGCTCGCTCTCACAGCGGCCAACTCCCTTGCGCGCGCCTCATCCGTCGCGGTTGCGCCGGTCAGAATCTCGCTGTCCAGCCTCAGGGCGGCGAGCGCGACAAGCTGGGCCGGCCCGTCGTGGAGATCGGCGCCGATCTTGCGCAGGAGGCGCTCGTTTAAGGCGGCCGTACGCTGGGAGGCGCGCTGAACGCGCAGCCGTAGTTGTCGGTTCAGGGTCAGGAGCTCGGATAGCTCGCCAACCCGCTCCTTCAGTGACCGCCTCTGGGCGTCGATCATCCTGCTGCCTCGAAAGACGATCAGCGATAGCAGCCCGAAGAAGGCCACGACGACCGAAGCGACCGCCAGCCAACTCTTCAGGCGGGCGGCATTCAAGCTCCGCTCAAGATCCCCGGCGATTTCGTAGAACTCGGAGACCGCGACAACTTCACCCGACCAGGGCTGTAGGACGGGATTGTAGATTTCGAGGAGGGGCTGACCCCGAGCGCGTTCGCCAGCACTTTCGAGATCATCGAGCTTGTTGAACTCGGCAACGACCTGGCCCGTCCACGCCGCCTCGAGCTCGTCGCTCGGCTCGAATCGCTTTCCGACGAGACCCTTGTCCTTGGCGTAGAGGATCGTGCCGTCGCGGCGCCACAGCTTGAAGGACAGGAGCCGTTCGCCCAAGGCGCCCTGGGAGAGCGTCTCGTCGAGAGCACGCGAGACAGTGTCGCCGAGCACCTCGCTCTTGCGCATGTCGGGCAGAATGGGGGCGATCACGCTGTCGACGTAGAGGGCGGTGGTCGCCGCCGAGTTCCGCGTCACGCCATCTTCGATCTGGCTCGTCACCAGGAA
Source organism: Bauldia litoralis (assembly GCA_945882315.1). Classification (GTDB taxonomy): domain Bacteria; phylum Pseudomonadota; class Alphaproteobacteria; order Rhizobiales; family Kaistiaceae; genus CAMCWB01. The sequence goes on from CAMCWB010000153.1 coordinate 2,805, forward strand.
CCCGACGATCGCCATCGCCGCAAGGGAAACGATCCCGCCAGCCAGCAGGAACTGAACCGCCAGGGACTGCGTATTCCAACGATCGCGAAGTTGGTTGAGGCGCCGCACGGTGATATCCAATCGGGCGCCATCCTAGGGCGGTTCAGAGCCGGCGGGAACTTGTCTTTGGTCCCGCGAAGGACCGGACTTTCGTCCGATGCCCTTCGAGGAAGGGGGCGGGTTTGCCCGCCCCGAACTCTGCCTGGCTGAAGAGTAGGTCAGGTGTGATTGGGGCCATCGTCATGGCCGCCGCGCCCCTTACCGCCACGGCGCTTGCCGCCTCGATCGTCGCCGAGCGGATCATCGGCGCCATGCCGCGCAAGTTCGAAGATACCGCGATCCTCGACGCCAAGCGACCGCAAACCGGCTGCGGCGACGGCTGTCGCCGCGATGGCGGTTTCGAATGGAACGGGCGATTGCGCGGCCTCCACGCCGGCGTAAGACGGCGAGGCGGCGGTCACGAGCGCAGCATATGCGGCGACGGCGAGCAGCGGTGATTTCGGAAAGACATGTCGGGACATTTGTCATGCTCCTGGGATCGGGTTTTCGGGGCGAACGGCCAGCGCATGTCGCGCTGCCGTCACGCAACAAGCTGACCCGGAAAACGCAGGTGCAATAGCGGCCCAAGACCTATCCCTAAGGCAGGAGGGCCCATCCCCGTTTCAGGTGCATCAATAGTCCTAGGTTTACGGTCCCATGGTGTGCTGGAGCGGATTGAGCCGGGTGCCGTCGCGAAGTTGGTTGGAATTGAGGGTGGCGTAGTCTCCGGGTGCTTTAACCCGAACGAGTCCAGCGTTGACGCGCCGGACAGGAGACCACGCCATGACGAGCACTACCACGAAGCCCGAAGCCGTTCAGCCTGATACCGA
>CAMCWB010000154.1 GCA_945882315.1 Bauldia litoralis
TACGCCTGCACCTGCTATCATCCGCTGTTCGTGTTCAACCAGTTCGGTGATCTCGAACGGTGCGCCCTGCGTCCGGGCAACGTCCACAGCGCCGACGGCTGGCAGGATGTGCTTGCCCCAGTCGTGGCCCGATATCGCGGCAAGGTCTCCCAACGCTATGAGCGCGGTTCAACCATCGTCACCTCACACCTGCCGTTCGACGAGTGGACCGGCGTCTTCGCCGCCGAGCGCCTGACCGGCGCTCTCCTCGATCGGCTCACCCACCATGTCCACATCCTCGAGATGAACGGCGAAAGCTACCGGCTCAAACAGAGCAAGCGTCGAGCGCGCAGCCTTCCTGACGAAACTCCGCCGGACGAAAAACCCAAGGTCTGATCGAAAACTCCGAAATGCCTCCCGGCCCAGCCGTCAGGCCGGGCCGGCCGATGCATTTTTGCTCCGGAACGCCGATGCATTTTTGATCCGGCGTTGACAGTCTCGCCGGGCTGACTCGGGCGCTCGCCGTCGAGGTGGCCCGCTTCGGCGTCACCGTCAACACGCTGGTCCCCGGGACCATCGATACGGTCCGCCCGCATCCGGAATGGTATCCCGGCCTCGACACCGGCTTCGCCGAGCGCAAGGAGCGCATCCCCATGGTCCGCCTCGGCGCGCCGCGCGAGGTCGCCGATGCCTGCCTGTTCCTGGCCAGCAACCTCGCCGGCTACACCACCGCGCAGGAGCTTTTTGTCAATGGCGGCGCCTATCCGCTCGTCCGCCAGCCGCTGGAAGAATATGACGCTGAGGATTTCTAAAAAGTCATGGGCGCTGAAGTTTCTTCTGCGAACGCTGTCCGTCCTTTTCCCCCGCTTAGGATTGAACTAAGTTCAATTTTTGCACAGATATATAGCCGCGGCGACGCGCCATTTGCAGTGGCCGCAAGGGCTGGCAGGCAAGAAAACGGGAGAGGGCGTGACATGAGATGGGCCGCAAGTTGAAGGATCTCCTGCATCGCGAATCCTACCTTTACACCCTCAGCATCTCGACGCCGCTGAATGCAGGCGAGGGAGGGGAACGGTGTCCATAAAAGTGCTCCTGTCGGGCGGATTAGGCAACCAACTATTCCAGTACTCAGCGGCCCGGTCACTTTCGATTTTCAGAGACACGCCTCTCATCGTTGACCCTCTGTGGTGCCGTAAGCGGCGGGTCGAGATAGGGCATTTTCCATTGAAGGCGAAAGTAATCGTCTACGGTGAGGGGCAGCGCCGCAGAGACTCGATATCCTGGCGCATCAGAAGGAAGCTAGCCGACATAGGGCGCCCGCACTTTATGTATAATGCCCCTTTCTACATCGACCGCTTTTGGGAGAACCCAGGCCACGTAAAAATAACCGGCTACTACCAGTCGTATCGATACTTCGCGGACTACTACGATCAATTTGCGGATGAAATCGATTTAACATCGAGTGTCGCGGAAACTTTGACAGACGCCGAGCGCGGCACTCTCGAAGGCAGCATTGCCGTTCATGTTCGAAGGGGCGACTACCTAACTACCTCCGGCTTCCCGATGGCGGACGTGGACGCCTACTATACGAACGGAATCGCGGTAGCCCGAAGCATGTCAAAGCTAGATCGTTTAACTGTATTCTCTGACGACACACAATGGTGCCGCGGCCAACCGTACTTTTCGGGCGCGTCTTTCTGGCCGGCTAACTTAGAACTCCCTCATCGCGATCTGTTTGCTATGTCGCTATGTGGTGCTGTCGTGATTGCGAACAGCACTTTCTCGTGGTGGGCGGGCTGGTTTGCCTCGCAGCGGGGCAAACCGGTGGTCGCTCCGAAAGTTTGGATCAGGGGCCGGCCAATAGAATCTATGCCTCTAGCGCCGCCGACTTGGGTAGTAATTTAACTTGGTAGTCGCTTCCCTGCGCCCGAAGTAAGGGCTAGCGCCACTGACCTCCTGCAAATTGATTCAGAGGGCGCAGTGGGAAATTCTGCATCCATCGACTTCGCGCATTTGCTCCGACGTTTATCAGGCTGCTGGCGGGAGAACTTGCCTGCAAGGCGCATCTAACTGCCGCGGGATCATCGATCGGGGCCAGGACAGCTTTTGCGTGCGCGAGATAGAGGCACTTCCCCCCAGATGCCGCTTCGGGTGGACAATTGAGCGCGCTCTTCGCACCCGGTCGGGAAGCGCAAACCTCGCCGGCCATAAGGCGAAAGCTGCCAAACCTGCGGAACAGGTGGAAGTCGGCTGGAGCCGGAGGCCTGCTCCGCCCGCTCCGGGAAGCGCTGGCGAAGGTCCCCTAACGCGGCACGCGACACCACGCCATTTTCACGGGGCCGGAAGCCGGGTAGAACAGCCGCAAGCAAGAAGAACAGGGAGCGCGACATGAGCATGGGCCGCAAGCTGCAAGATCTCCTGCGGCAGAAACCGTATCTCTACACCCTCGGCATCACGACGCCGCTCCACGCGATGATCGTCGAGAGGACCGGCTACGACTACATCTACCTCGGCGGCTACGACGTCTCGCTGACCTTGCTCGGCCTGCCCGATGTCGGCCTCATCACCGAGCCGGAGATGGTCACCAATGCCGGCCATGTCGCCCGGTCTGTGAACCTCCCGGTCATGGTCGATGCCGATACCGGCTACGGCAACGCCATCAACGTCTATCGCACGGTCCAGAATTTCGAGGCGGCCGGCGTCGCCGGTATCCATATCGAGGACCAGGTCAGCCCGAAGCGCTGCGGCCATGTCGCCGGCAAGCAGCTCGTGTCGCTGGAAGAAGCGGCCGGCAAGATGCGCGCCGCCCTCGATGCGCGCAAGGACAAGGACTTCATCATCATGGGCCGCACCGACGCGGTGGCGGCCCTCGGCGGCGGCCTCGACGAGGCGGTGAAGCGCGGTATCGCCTATGCGAAGGCCGGCTGCCAGATGGTCTGGAGCGAATTCCCCAACACCGACATGCAGCTCGCCAAGGCTTTCGCCGATGGCGTCCATGCCGAATTCCCCGACCTGCCGCTCTATTTCAACTTCTCGTCCAATCTCGACTGGCGCGGCAAAGGCATCGGCTTCGAGGATGTCGCCGCCGCCGGCTACAAGGCGATGCACACCTCGCTCGCCGGCATGCGCGCCACCATGATGGCGACCTGGGATTATGCCGTCGACCTCAAGACGCGCGGCGCCGAGGCCGAGATCGATTTCCAGAAGAGGCTGAAGGCCCACCCGATGGGCGCCTTCCACGAATTCGCCGGCTTCTCGAAGATCAAGGCGATGGAAGAGAAATACCTACCAGAAGACGAACTGAAGAAATACGACGGCGCCGTCGGCCTCTGACCGTCGCGCATTTTTTTTACCGTAAGCCAGCAAACCAAGAACAAGGACATTCGAGAATGGCGCAGACTTCCGCTCCGGCCCGGCTCCGCGAGCTCCTCAACAAGCCCGGCTTCATCAACGCCCTCGGCATCTGGGATCCCTACACCGCGCGCGTCGCTGAATCGCTCGGCATTCAATGCGT
>CAMCWB010000155.1 GCA_945882315.1 Bauldia litoralis
ATGGATGCCGGCCTCTCTAGCCATGCGCACCGCATCCGCCACACCGTCGCGAACCGGATCCTCGAAGGCGAGGAGGCCGGCGAAGCCGTAGCCACGCTCCGGCTCTCCGCCCAGCCAGCGGTCAGTCGCCATACGCAATTCGGCGCAAGCGATGACCTTGTGCGCGGTGCCGGCGAATTCGCCGACCCTGGCCAACCAGTCGCGCCGCTCGGCTTCGGTCAGATGGCAGAGGCCGAGAATCGTCTCGGGGGCTCCCTTTACGGCGATGAGAACCTGCCCCGCGTCGTCGTCGAACACGGCCGCTTCGCGAAGCCGGTCCTCGGTGAATGGATCAGTCGCGAGCCGTCGTTTGTCCGGAGCTGACGGCACACGGTCCAGGATCGCGGCATCGAGAGGGTCGCCACTGTCCGCTCGCGATGCGAGTGCAGCAAGGGCCATCACGTCCTGTTCATTGTGACCGGAGGCAGGAACGACATGCTGCAGGCTCAGCACGCCCTCGGTCAGCGTTCCCGTCTTGTCGGAGCAGATGCAGGTGATGCGGCCGATGTTCTCGACGACCACGCCCCTGCGAACCAGCGCCTGCCGCCTTGCGAGCCGATAGACGCCGACGCCCAGGAAGAACGTGAAGACGACCGGAAACTCCTCGGGGATTGCGGCGACGGCCAGCGTGACGGCACTCAGCAGGCCATCGACGATGCCGAAGCCCTGCCGCACGCGGATCCATGCCAGCGCGACGCAAAGTATGACCGAGGCGATCACGAGGATTTTGACCAGCTGGCCGATCGCGAGTTGAAGCGGTGTGCGCCCGTGAGATCCCTCGACCGCCGAGCGCACGATCTCGCCATAAAGGGTCTCGGGTCCTGTGAATACGACGCGGATATGTGCCGTGCCGGTGAGAAGTCGCGAACCGGCGAAGCCCCAGTGTGCGCCATCGATCATGGTTTGTGCGGCCTCGGAGGCCGCGAGCGGTCTCTTTCGCACCGGGAACGCCTCTCCCGTCAGCGCGGCCTCGTCAGCCTGGAGGCCGTCGCCGCCCACGATGATCCCATCCGCCGGAAACGGCTCGCCCGGAGCAATGAGCATCAGATCTCCCGGTACCAGGGAAGCGGCCGGCACCTTCGACTCCGCGCCGCCGCGCACGACCACGGCGAAGTCCGTGAGCCTGCTTCGCAGCCCGGTGGTCGAGGCCTGCGTGCGCTGGTGCAGGAACACATCCATGCCGAGAAGCGGCAAGATCGCCGCGAGCATGATCACCGCTTCCATTCGGTCGCCGATGGTAACGAACAATCCGCTCGTCACCAGCAGGAACCAGATCATCGGATCCGTCAGCGTATCCCGGAGTATCTGCCGCCAGCCTGCTGGCGCCGCTTCCACGATATTGTTGGCGCCGTAGAGGCCGCGGCGGCGGCTGGCCTCATCGATGGCCAGCCCTTCGCCATCGGTGCGGAGGTCGATTTGCCGATCAAGCGGATATTGTCGTCGCACGTCAGGCTACCGGCCAGTCTCGCACGACCATCACCGAACACGGCGCGTGTCGCACCACGCGGGCCGCATTGGAGCCGATCAGGTAATCCTTCATCTCGGGTCGGTGCGAGGCCATGACGATGAGATCGACACCCAACTCTCGCGCGGCCGAAAGTATCTCGGCGTAGATCGAGCCCTCTCGCACGATCAACTCGCCTGGAACATCTGGCGGCACCAAGCGCACGCGCAACCCCGCCAGCTCGCTTTCCATCTCATCCAGGCGGAACGAAAAAATACCGGGCGCCAGGGAGAGGGCGAGCGCCTGAGAGGTTGGCATTACAGAAATGAGCGTCAAACGCGCGTCATCTCGTTTGGCAGCCTCCGCGGCTACCGGGAGCGCACGAGCCCAGGAGGTTGCCTCCTGAAGATCGATCGGCACCATTATGTGCTTGAACATGAACTCTCCCCGGCGTTCTGCCGCCATGGCGCAGATGATAGCCTAATCGGCGGTCAGTTCGATGGTTTCGATCCCCTCGCCCGCGGCGCCTCTTGGAGCGGCGCTGGTGCCGCTGTTCGGCCTGCAGGGCGAACCACAGCGGTATTGCCCATTATCGCCATCTCCAGCAGATGGCGCGGCAAGGCCAGTTCACGTCGTAAGGGGAGGGATCAGGTTCGCCAGAGTCCAGCAAGATCAAGGACATCGTTTCTGGTGGAGCCGAGGGGGATCGAACCCCTGACCTTCGCATTGCGAACGCGACGCTCTCCCAACTGAGCTACGGCCCCGACCGGCGAAACGGCGCGCACCTTGTGACGGCGCGTCCCCAAAGTCAAGCGCCGACCGCGCCCTTGCCGCTCATGCATGCCCGCGGGGAATTCACCGCACTTGCGCGCGGCGTCCGCCCCATATTAAACCTGCCGCACAACGGACGGGAAATGCCAATGAACGCCCTCGCGACGCTCATCTATCTGGTCGGCCAGGTCCTGATCTGGATGCTCATCATCTGGGCGGTGATGGGCTGGCTGATCACCTTCAACGTCATCAATGCGCGCAACCCGTTCGTGCAGAGCGTGATGCGCTCGCTGGAGGCGCTGTTCACGCCCCTGCTGCGGCCGATCCGGCGCTACGTGCCGACCTTCGGCGGCATCGACTTCTCGCCGATCGTGCTGGTGATCATCATCATCGTGGTGCAGACGCTGCTGCTGGACGACCTGCTGCCGCTGCTGCGCCGCATGCTTTGATCGGCCGCGCCGCGCCGGACGGCCTGATCGTCCCGGTGCGGCTGACGCCCAAGGCGTCGCGCGACGCGATCGAGGGTTTGCGCGAAGACGCCAGCGGCGGCCGGGTGCTGGCGGTGAAGGTCACCGCCGTGCCGGAGAAGGGCAAAGCCAACGCGGCGCTGGAAAAGCTGCTGGCGAAGGCGCTGGGCGTGGCGGGCGGCCGGGTCGAGGTGACCGGCGGGCTGACGTCGCGGAACAAGGACGTGCTGGTGCGCGGCGATCCGGCGGAGATCACGGCGGCGCTGGAGAAACTGATTGGAGAACAGGGTGTCTGAAGCGGCGATCATCGACGGCAAGGCGTTCGCGGCCAATCTGCGGGCCAGGGTGGCGACGCAGGTCGCGGCGCTGAAGGCGGATCACGGCCTCACGCCCGGCCTCGCCGTGGTGCTGGTGGGCGCCGACCCGGCCAGCGAGATCTATGTGCGCAACAAGCATGCCCAGACCATCGAGGCCGGCATGAACTCGTTCGAGTTCAAGCGTCCCGCCGACATCACCCAGGATGCGCTGCTGGGCCTGGTGCGCGAGCTGAACGCCGATCCCCGCGTCCACGGCATCCTGGTGCAGCTGCCGCTGCCGAAACCGCTGGTCGAGCAGCCGGTCACCCAGGCCATCGACCCGGACAAG
>CAMCWB010000156.1 GCA_945882315.1 Bauldia litoralis
CGAATGGCCGTCCAAGGCGGTCCGCGATGCCGGCATGAAAAAGATGATGGACGATCCGCGCATGCAGGGCATGGAGATGCCCTTCGACGGCAAGCGGATGATCTATGGCGGCTTCCAGCCGATCCTCGACGCCTGACCGGACAAGAAAATGCCCGCCGGCGGCGCCGGCGGGTTCGCAGTCTTCGACGTTGATCTCCCTTACGGGATCAGCTTGTCGGGATTGGCATCCCGCCAGGCATTCATCTTCTTCTTGACGTCGTCGGTGGTGAAGTCGTTGGCCCCGTCGATGAAGGAGGCGAACCGCCGGCGAAGGCGTCGATCGTCTTGTCCTGAAGCACCTTGGCGAAGATCGGCCCGTTGTCGCCGGCGACGACCGTCGCGATGTAGCTGTCTTCGACGGTCTTGCCGATCGAATTTCCCACGACCGCATGGTGAACAGATGCCGAGGTCTTCCCGGAAGCCGAAGACCTAAGCGTTCATCTCGGGGAATGGCATGACCAATCGGGGATTGGCGAACTTGGTCCGGAACGGGCGTTAACGCCGAACTCGGTAAAAGGTTCCGAGATTTTCAGAGGATAAAATTGAGCTGTTTTTTCTTAACTATCAGACAGTTAGTCCCCGGATGCCTTGCATTTTAACGGAAATATTCGGAACGACGTGAGTTCCATGGCGTTATCATGTGAACCGAAAAGGAGCTGAACCCATGGCTACGACCCGCAATGTTCAACGCGAACTCGACAACCTCCGCAAGGAGATCGCCGGCCTCCAGCAGGATTATTCGCGGCTGAAAGGCCGGGCTCGCGCGACGAAGACCGAGGGCGTGGAGCGTTTCGGCGCCATCCGCGACGACCTCGTCGATACGATTGACGCGATCAAGGCCAAGGTCACCAACGGCACCGGCGCTGCGGCCGACGAGATCTCGGCGCATATCGACGATCTCCGCAACCTGGTCGGCGACTATTCCGAAAGGACGGAAAAGACCGTCGCGGCGCATCCGATCGCAGCGCTCGCAGGCGCGCTCGCGATCGGCTGGCTGATCGGGCGGCTCAACCGCAGTGAATAACGACGACACCCTCAACGCCGCGATGCGTCACCTTCGCGCCCTCTGGCGCGCCGAGACGACGATCGTCGAAATCAAGCTCGGCATGTTCGCCAAGCGCAGTGGACTCCTGGCCTTCGCCGGGCTGATTGCCGCGTTCGGCCTCGCCTTCCTGAATGTCGCGGCCTATATGGCGCTCGCCCCGGACTGGGGCGATGCGGGCGCCATGGTGATCGTGGCGGTCGCCGACTTCATCCTCGCCGGCATCCTCGTCTTCCTGGCGACGCGTGAAGCGCGCGACGCCGAGATCGCGCTTGCCGAGGAACTGCGCGACCAGGCCGTCCAGGCACTGGAGCTCGACGCCAGGATCGCCTTCGACGACGTGACTGGTTTCGTGCGCCGGCCGGTGCAGATGGCCGGATCCGCGTCGGCGGTGATCATCTCGATCATCACGGCGATCCTCCGCGCCCGGCGCTGACGCCCGCCACATATGGCGGCCGTTCCAGCTTTGGGCTGGAGCATGATCCGTTTCCATGGAATTGGATCATGCTCCAGATCCCTTGAATTTGCGCAATGTCGGACGGAAAATCGGTTTCCACTTTTCCTGACATTGCTCTAAAGGGCGGCATGGCCGACACGCTTACCTTCAACAAGAGCTTCGATCCGCAGCATGGCGTCGCCGTCGAGGTGGCGCCGGGCGTCCGCCGCATGACGGCGCGCAATCCCGGCCCGACGACCTTTCACGGCACCAACAGCTACATCCTTGGAAGCGGCCGCGTCGCGATCGTCGATCCCGGGCCGGACGACCGGCAGCATGTCGAAGACCTCGTCAAGGCGGTCGCGGGCGAGACCGTCACGCATATCGTGCTAACCCACACGCATCGCGACCACACAGGCGCGCTTGCTGCGCTCCGTGAAGCGACCGGTGCGGCGACGGCCGGCAGCGGGCCGCATCGGCCGTCGCGGCCGCCGCGCGCCGGCGAGACCGCCCGGCTCGACGCGGCGGGCGACGCCAATTTCCATCCCGATATCCTGCTCGGCGACGGCACGACGCTTGGCGGCGAGAGCTGGCAAATCGAAGCCGTGACGACGCCCGGCCACACCGCCAACCACCTCGCCTTCTCGCTCCCCGGCCAGGATTTGCTCCTTTCCGGCGACCATGTGATGGGCTGGTCGACGACCATCGTCGCGCCGCCCGACGGCTCGATGCGGGATTACATGGCTTCGCTCGACAAGCTCGCGGTGCGGTCCGAGCGGCGCTATCTGCCGGGGCATGGCGGCATGATCGACGACGCGCCCGCCTACGTCCGCGGGCTGCGCCGGCACCGGCTGATGCGCGAGGCGGCGATCCTCGACCGGTTGGTCAAGGGCGACCGGACGATTGCGGAGATTGTCGCGGTGCTCTACCGCGAGGTCGATCCCCGCCTGCACCGGCCGGCGGGACTTTCGGTGCTGGCGCATCTCGAGGAGCTGGTCGCCGCCGGCAAGGTGACGAGCGACGGCTTGCCGACCGTCGAGGGGCGCTTCGCGCCCGCCTGATCTGAAGCTCCGCTCGATCAGAACGGATTGGCGCGGAAGTAATCCTTGAGCGTGCCGTAGGTGCCGAAGAGAATCCGGCTGCCGGCCGTCACCTGGAAATTGTCGCCGCCGGCATTGTCCCAGCCGGCGTCGATGAAGCCGGTGACCGGGGTATCGGCGAAGCGATGTTCGGCGCCGACCGAGGCCGTCTGGAAATCGCCGCCGCCGTCGAACCAGGTCGAACCGACCGTGGCGCCGACATAGGTGTCGGGCGTGATGTAATAATAGGCCGCAGCCGCGGCTTCGACCGCATCGGTGTTGGCGAAGACATAGCCGACCTCGCCGATGAAATCGAAACGCTCGGTGAAGAGGGCCGCCTCGCCGCCCAGCGTGTAGACCTCTTCGTCTCCGGCCGAAACGAAGGCACCGGCCGCCCAGCCCGGCGCGACGTAGAAGACGTCGGCCTCGATAAGAGACGCCCATTCTTCGCTGTCGAAAAGATAGCTAGAGCGTTTCACTGATTGACGGAAGCGTATCCAGCGTTTGCGAAGTAGTTGCGGCATTCATCGGGGTGAATGGTGTCGACGAGGCTGCCGATATGGCGCCATGTGTCCTCGACGGTTCGCTTCTGGGCGTGGCGCATCCAGTGCTT
>CAMCWB010000157.1 GCA_945882315.1 Bauldia litoralis
CCGCAAAAACCTGGCGCCGATTGAAGGGCGAAAACCAGTTGCCCAAGATCGTCCAAGGCGTCAAATTCCAAAACGGCGTCGAGGTCATCGAAACGCCGGCTAACAACGCCGCCTGATCGGCCGCGTCACCCAAATTCCGGCATAGCTCGAAGAACGATCAGATCGTCGGCGCGATCCGTGACCCCGGTTTCGGTGGCCCCGAGCAGCCAGTGCCCTGCGATATCGATGCTTTCATGGATGGACAGCGCCTCGTCCAGCGCCAGATACGCGAACCCCAAGGAAACGAAGAGCCATATCCGTTTGCCGCGGACGTCGTAGATGCGCCACACGACGTAGGACGTGACGGCGAGGAGAAAGAACGACGGAATGTCGATCAGTGACTGTCTGACGAAGTGGGCCAGATAGAGCGCCAGCAGGAGCATGCAGGCAATAAAGATCCATAGCGCGCGCCATGACGCTTGGACGTTGACCGGGGGCCGACTCATTATCGTTCCAATTTGGTTAGCCACCTTCCCCTTGTATCGCTGTGACGGCTAAGCAAAAAGGCCCATCTCGCCAAGGCGCTGTTGGGGTGAGTTTTGAGAGAGCCGCCGGAGCGGCCGCGAATGGCGCCGGCCGCGAAATCAGGACTCTGTTCTTGGTACGGGCTTGATGACTGGCTCGATGGCGCGCTGAAGCTGGCCAGTCGGTGGCGATCGGCGGCAGGACCGGCCGGTGACGCTATATGCGAAGCCCCAATGACGCTACCGCTGGGTAATTATACCCAATTGCTCGTCATCGATGCTCGGCTGATGGGTATAGAGGCGAAAACTCGGCATGGAGCTTACCTCGGATGCCGCAAATAACCCGGATGCTGACCAAGAGGTCCGATCGAGCGTGTACCAATCGTTCCAACAGGAACTGACCTGTCGAGAAGATTGGCTCCCCGGGCCGGATTCGAACCAGCGACCAACCGGTTAACAGCCGGTTGCTCTACCACTGAGCTACCGGGGAATGGTGCTCTTTGCCAAGCGGGCTTGGCTATAGCAAAGCGGGACGCCGGTTGCAAAGGGTGAAGGCGCGGCTGGCCAACTCTCTTGTCAGCCGCTTCAATGGGCCACCACTCGGCCAATAAGACGCCGGGAATCCAAGGGGAACATGAACGCCATGACCGACGCCATCGCCGCCGACGCCCATTTCGAGCATATCTGGAAGGCCTATGAGGCTTTTCTTAAGGGCCGGGGCATCCTCAGCGAAAGGCTGCGGCAGCTTGCCGTGATCGGCCAGTGCAGCACCATGGGCGAGGATGAGGAGGCCGAGGAGCAGATCCGCAGCGCTTTCGCTTCCGGCGCCGCGACGCCGCAGGAAATCCTCGAAGTATTCTCCAGACGCGGGTCTATATCGGCGCCCCGCGCATGAAGCGGACGCTGCGCCGCTTCTTCAAGGTCTGCGACGAGGCTGGCCTGCGCCGTGACGAGGTCGTCAGCGATGTCGATCGCGACGGCTGGGACGGCGAGCGCGACATCGAGGCCGAGCGCCCGCACTGGCTGGCGTCCACCGCCGAATTCCCCGAGCAGGTCCGGCTCATCGAGACATACGGCTGGAAGGGCATCAGCATCGGCCTGATGATGCAGCCGGCGAATTTCCCGAGCGTCATGCTGAAATGCGACGCGCTCGACGAGAAATTCGCGCAGGCCTGGATCGACGTCGTCCATGAGGGCATGTATTCGCGCCCGATCCTCAGCCAGCGCGATCGCACCCTGATCATGATCGCTGACACGATCAGCGTCATGGAGCTGACCCAGGCGACCTACCACATGACCAACGCGCTCCGGCTCGGCATCCCGCCCCGCGAGGTCCTGGAGATCTGCTTCCACTCGACGGTCTATGCCGGCATGCCGAAGCTTTATTCGGCCTGGATCTTCAAGGATCTCTGCGCCAAGCACGGCGTGTCGCCGACCGATGGCTAGGCCGCTGTCCGTCTTCGGAACCGCTCTTCGGCCTGTCCGCCCCTTCCGAATTTCCCCCGCTTAATGCGAAAGACATCGAATCGAGGGAACCGGAATGGAACTTCGTGCATTTTATTTATGCACTGCTTTGCAAGGACGGGCGAGAAAAGCCTTGAAAATCATTGGGTTCCAACGCTCTGGAAAATTGTCGGACTCCCTGCTAAGCACGTGCTGCCTTGCCTTGGGCCGGTCTGGTTCCGGTCGTTTGCACGGTGAAGCAGAATGTTTGCCGCCTTCGGGAGGCACATTTTGCAGTTATGAGGATGCCGAATTCAATTCGGATCAAGGGCGCGAAACCTGCCTCGGAAGGTGGGTATAATTCAACATCGCCGTGCATCGTGCGCGTGACCGTTCAGACCTTTTCGGTTACGCAAGGTTATTAGCTTCAATCGGCCACAGGAGATCGCTGGTGTCCAATACAGGAAACACTCCCAAACAGGGCGGTGGTGGACGTTCTATCGTTTACATCATCATCCTCGTCATCGTGCTCGGCATTATCTACTACGCCTATAGCGACTATAAGGCTGAAGAGGCTGTCATTCCGCCGGTGACGACGGAAGAGCCGGCTCCGGCTCCCGCACCTGAGCCCACGCCTTCCCCGGCGCCCGAGCCTGCACCGACTCCCGCGCCGCCGCCGGCCCCGACTCCTGAACCGATGGCTCCCGCCCCGGCTCCTGAGCCGATGGCCCCTGCCCCGGCTCCCGAGCCGATGGCTCCGGCCCCCGCGCCGTCTCCGTAGTCTGATCTCTAAAGCGCCCCGCCCAACCGGCGGGGCGCTTCCTTTCGAAGGCCGGGCCTATCCCGAGAGGATGGGCTCGGCCTTTTTCTTTGCCGATCAGGGCGGTTTAACCCTAACCCGAAGTTAGAATCTCAAATTGGCGCGGATCGGCCCCGGCTGGCGTATATCTCCCCTCATGCGGGTGACACGTCGGAGAGGCCGGAGATGACGTCCCAGAGGTCGCGGGTCGATTGGGTCGACTACGCCAAGGGCTTCTGCATCATCATGGTCGTGATGATGCATTCGACGCTGGGCGTCGAGAAAGGTGCCGTCGCTGGTCGTGTTGGAATTCGCGTGACGTGGCTCCGGCGTGGTGAAGGTATCGGTTCAGGCGGCCAGGTCAACCGGCTGATCGACGGGCTTGGTTGCGAGGGTCTGCCAACCGTCGATTTTGCGCATGACGATCTGTCC
>CAMCWB010000158.1 GCA_945882315.1 Bauldia litoralis
CCGGACAGATCGTCATGCGCAAAATCGACGGTTGGCAGACCCTCGCAACCAAGCCCGTCGATCAGCCGGTTGACCTGCCCGCCTGAACCGATACCTTCACCACGCCGGAGCCACGTCACGCGAATTCCAACACGACCAGCGACGGCACCCGGCGCAGACGCTGCAGGCAGTTGAGACAGGGCAGCCGATCTCCATCATCTACGAATACATGCAGCTTGCACCCGAGGCACTTGTCGTGCCCGAGTCCAGCGACATCAAAAGCATTGCTGACCTGAAGGGCAAGACGATCGGCATGGCCAGCGATCGCGATCTTGTCACCGTCAGCATCGCTCTCGACACGGTCGGCCTGGCAGCGAACGATGTGCAATCCGTCGTTATCGGAGACTCGGTACCGCTCATTGTGGCTCAGATGCGCGACGGCAATATCGACGCTTACGCAGGCGGTTCAAACGAAACGAACGGATTCGAATCCAACGGTATTGCGCTTCGCCATCTGACACCGCCGGAAATCTCCCAGGCACCCGGTAACAACATGACAATCTGGGGACCTCGCAAGGAGGAGCTCCGCCCGGCGATCACCGCCTTCTTGCGGGCTTGGAACAAGGCCTCGACCGCGGCCATGATCGACATCAAGGCCGTCGCCGGAATGGCAAAGAAATTCGTTCCGGAGCAGTGGGAGGACCCCGCCCAGGGAATGGCCATTCTCGAGCAATCCGCATACGAGCTGCTGCTTCAGCGGACACGGCTTCGTGGCGAACCGCAACCAGATGTTTGGGAGGCGCTACAGGCCACTTATTTGAAGCAGGGCCAGGTCAGCAAGATCCATGACCCGGCTACGTTCCTGGACGACTCGTTCATCGCGGCAGCCAGCGATTATACGACGGCGGAGGTGAAAGAGGCTCTCAAGGAGTGGCGCCAGGCAAATCAGGAATATCTGACGCCTTAGCAAGCGTCCGAGGCAGCTGCGGAATCCACTGCCTCTGTTCATGCGCAGGACGAGCCTGCGAACCGCTCTTGGAGCCCGGGCGATTTTGCCCGGGCTCTACTTGAGCTGCCCTGGCTAAATGCGACAATGTCGGCATAGAGCGGCAGCTTGCCACTCGATAGGTTTCACAACTTCTCCGGACCAAGTGCGCCTTCCTCCCGAAGCGATAAAATGCCTATAGCGAAAGCGTCGACCGCCTCCCGCTCAACGACAGGACCGCAGCTTCCCCAAAAGACGAAAATGGGGCGACTCACCGGCCGTGAGCTGACGGGTCATGTTGCCCAGGTCATTTCCACGGCCGGCTTCGGCATTGGCATCATGGTCCAGAAAGACATGACGCAATATGTTCCGGCCGCGGACATCGTCGCCCTGCAGCTCACGCTTTCTCTGGCGCCCATGTGGCTGATTTGCGCTTTCCTCGGCCATCTCCCCCGACGCATGTCGGAAATCTTGCCCGGGCTGCTCTGGGGTTGCCTTACGCCGGGTCTGGTCTTTCTGTTCGCCAGTGCCGGCGCTGCGCTTACCGACGGGGTGTCAATTGCGCTGATCTGGGGCATGGCGCCTTTGATAGTACCCTTCATGGGACGGCTTTTTCTGGGGGAGCATTTTCACTGGACCTTGTCTCTCGGCGCGGTAGTCTCGTTCGCGGGGATCATTGTTCTGACGCTTGATCGTCAGGAGATCGGGGCGGGAAACCTCGCCGGTAACTTGCTCGTCGGAGCTGGCATGTTGTCAGCTGCGTTCGGCCAGATAGTCGGGCGCCGCCTCAATACGCGGGGCGCTCCGTGGTTCAGAATCGCGACGCTTCAGGTCACCGGCGCCGCCTGCATTGCGTGGGTAGCTGCCTTGTTCGACGGCGCCCTAGTAATTCCGCCGCTCGACAATTCGGTGGTCCAGGTGCAACTCGTGTTTCTCGTGCTGGGAATGACGATGGCGAACTTCATCGGCTACAATCTCGCTCTTTCCCGCATTCCGGTCGCCTGGATCTCGCTCTACAACTCCCTCAATCCGGTCATCGGTACCATTGCCGCCGTGCTCATCGTCTCCGCTCTTGTTCGCCCGGTCGATATTGCCGGTATAGCGATTGTCATGGCTGGAGTTGCATTACCGCACCTTGCGCGGATCGCCCGAGCTCGACATTAGTTTTCGGCAACTGACTGCAAGAAGGAAGCGTGGCGGCGTTTGTGGCGGGCGCGATTTATTGATCGCACGCGCTCGGCCGACACGGTCGGAATTCGCTGCTGAAGTCTGCGCCTGAGCTGGGCAACACGAACGCAAACGAACAATCAAGCGGCGGATACTGTCGCGCCCATTGGGAACGAAGAGGCACGTATGGCATGGGCGAGCTCCAACCAGAAGTCTGGGCGCATCCAGCCGCCTTACGTGGGCTCAAAGAGATAGACCCATCGCCTTCTTCCTCGACGAGCCCTTCATTGACGAGGTCAATGATTTCACGACCGACGTGGTCAAAGCCCGCATCCGTAAGTTCAAGGAAGCGAATGCTGACAGCCTGATGCCCGTAACAAACTTGAGCCCGCCATTGACGACTGTCATGATGGCCGACGTGGGCGGGCAATCATTCCCGGTTAGCTGTTCCAAACCGTTTGTAAGCATTGCCATGCCGTCCGGATCGAATAACATGACTCCGGTGCTTTGCAGCCAAGAACAATAAAATTCTGGGGAGCTTGTGGGCGCGGTACGCAAGACTGAGAGCGGCGGTGCAAAATTAGTCCACGGTAGCGGCGGGATATTCTCGCTTCGGGCGGCGTAAAAGTCGTCCACCTATTTTCCTTCTGCAACGACGGCAGGAGGGTTGGGGATTTACACCGTGGAATTATATCTGAAGGTTCGGCTGGCTTGCTCGGAAGGGATGAGCCGGCGTCAGGCTGCGAAGCATTTCAACATATCGCGCGACACAGTCAGCAAGATGGTGTCGTATTCGGTCCCTCCGGGATATCGGCGTCAGTCACCTATCCAGCGGCCGAAGCTGGATGCGTTTGTTTCGACGATCGATCACTGGCTGGAAGAGGACGTGAAGGTGCCGCGCAAGCAGCGGCATACGGCCAAGCGGGTGTTCGACCGTCTGCGAGACGAATGCGGGTTCACCGGCGGCTACACGATCATCAAGGATTACATGCGCGAGCGGGACCAGCGTCGCCAGGAGGTGTTCGTGCCGCT
>CAMCWB010000159.1 GCA_945882315.1 Bauldia litoralis
CAGTCGGTGCTGCTGCGCGGTGTGAACGACGATCCGGAGACGCTGGCGGCGCTGATGCGGGCGTTCGTCGAGGCGCGGATCAAGCCCTACTACCTGCACCATCCCGATCTGGCGCCGGGCACCAGCCATTTCCGTGTATCGCTCGACGAGGGCCGCACGCTGGTCGCAGGTCTGCGAGGAAGGGTCTCCGGCCTCGCCCAGCCCACCTATGTGCTCGACATCCCGGGTGGTCATGGCAAGGCGGTGATCGACGGCGGCGCGGTGCAAGATACAGGTAACGGCTGCTACTCGGTGTCGGATTTTCGCGGCGGCGAACACCGTTACCCGCCGTTGGATGGGGACGCATGACTAGCGATCTCGCACAGCAAGCCCGGGAAATCGCCGACCGGTTGCCGATCGCCGATCGGCTGACGGTACTCGCGCGCTTCGGATTCATGCAGATGATGGCGGGCGACGTCGAGGCCGCGCGCGCGGTGGCGGCCCAGATCGACGACGGGCTCGCCGACGCCGAGGATTTCGGCATTTCCGCACCACAGGTGGCGACCGAGCTTGAGGCGCTGGAGTCCTGGATCAGTTCTTCATCCCGCGAAAAGCCCGATCCGCGGCAAGACGGCATCAACCTTGCCAATCAGATCATGACCCGGCCCGACTCGCTGCCGCAACTGGCCGAGATTATCCGCAGCGGCAAGGTTCCCGCATTTGGCTCCCGCGCCGCCGGCGACGCGTTCGAGGAACTGTGCCGGCGCGGCCAACAGCCCTTGGCCCGCGCGCTGCTTGACCAGATCAGCGGCAGCGAAGCCGGTCACCGCACGCGGCTGCGCGCCGGCGTGCTGCTGAAACGCGAGCCGGCGCTTGGGCACGATGGCGAGCGGCTGATCGACGAGGCCATTGCCGACGCCGCCCGCATGGACCGTGCCGACGGCAAAGCCGCCAAGCGCCAGTTCCTCGCCGGGATCGCGCTGATGTCGTTCGACGACGTGGGCATCGCGGCGCGGATCATGCGGGAGTTGCGCGACGAGGGCCACCGCGACCTGTCGGCCGGCGTGAAGCAGAGATTGGCACGAGGACTGCTGTCCATCGGACAGGCCGACGAGGCGTTGCAATGGCTGGCGTCAATTCGATCGGACGCCGCGCGCGAACTGGCGATGTCGGCGCTGATGAACGAGCTGGCCACCGCCTCGGGCCTCGTGACGGCGCGCGCACTGGTCGCCCCGTTCGAGACGCCGGCGGCCGTGGCATCGGCGCGGGCCAAGCTCGCCGTGCTCGCGGCGCGGGACGAGCCGGCACTGGCGCTGGCCGACCTCGCCGCGGCCATCGGCGCCATGGCCGGGTTCAGTCCGTCCGATCCCTTCTTCTACACGGCGCTCGGCGATGTGCTTTCCGCCTATGCCGCGGTGGAGCCTCCGGACGAGGCCTCCGACGCGGCCATTCTCAGCCTTCTCGGCCCCCAGAGCGCCTTCGCCGACTACCGTTTGCGCCTGACCGAGCACCTCGCCAGCGCACTGGTCGCGCAGGGCAGCCAAGGCTGCGCCGTAGCCGTCGCGGGATGGCTTGATGACGCGGCGGCGGCGGTCATGCTGATGCGCGCCTCCCTGCCTTGACGCGTGCGTCACCTTTGCAATCGGGTGTCCGCCGTCAGCGCCTATGGCACAGATTTGAGGTTGTGATTTAAGGAGGATTTGGGCTTCGTCGTAGTGACGAAGGAACGAAGATGAAGCCCAAATCCTCCTTGAAAAAATTGCCGGTGAAGGCCCCTGCGGAAGCAGTGGTGAAGGACATCCGCCGGCAGACCCGGCGGCACTTCTCGGCCGAAGACAAGATCCGCATCGTGCTGGAAGGCCTGCGCGGCGAGGACAGCATTGCCGAGCTGTGCCGCAAGGAAGGCATCGCCCAGAGCCTGTATTACGCCTGGTCGAAGGAGTTCATGGAAGCAGGCAAGCGCCGCCTGGCCGGCGACACGGCCCGTGCCGCCACCACCGACGAGGTCAAGGATCTGCGCCGCGAGGCCCGTGCCCTGAAGGAGTGCGTGGCTGACCTGACGCTTGAGAACCGTCTGCTCAAAAAAAGCATGATCGCGGATGGGGGCGACGACGAATGAGGTATCCCGCATCGGAGAAGCTCGAGATCATCCGGATCGTTGAGCAGTCGCACCTGCCCGCCAAGCGCACGCTGGACCAGCTCGGCATCCCCCGCCGGACGTTCTACCGCTGGTATGATCGCTTCCTCGAAGGCGGCCCGGAGGCGCTGGAGGATCGGCCATCGGCACCGAGCCGGGTGTGGAACCGGATTGGGGAGGACATCCAGGACCAGATCGTCGAAATGGCGCTGGAAGAGACCGACCTGAGCCCGCGCGAACTGGCGGTGCGGTTCACCGACGAGAAGCGATACTTCGTGTCGGAAGCCACGGTTTACCGCCTGTTGAAAGCCCATGACCTGATCACCAGCCCGGCCTATGGCGTGGTCAAGGCCGCCGATCAGTTCCACACGAAGACCACGCGACCGAACGAGATGTGGCAGACCGACTTCACCTACTTCAAGATCATCGGGTGGGGCTGGATGTACCTCTCGACCGTGCTCGACGACTTCTCGCGCTACATCATCGCCTGGAAGCTGTGCGCCAACATGCGGGCCGAGGACGTCACCGACACGCTGGACCTCGCCCTCAAGGCCTCGGGCTGCGACAGCGCCACGGTGCTGCACAAGCCCCGGCTGCT
Source organism: Bauldia litoralis (assembly GCA_945882315.1). Lineage (GTDB taxonomy): Bacteria > Pseudomonadota > Alphaproteobacteria > Rhizobiales > Kaistiaceae > CAMCWB01. The sequence continues at coordinate 2,715 of CAMCWB010000159.1, forward strand.
CAGCGATAACGGCCCCAGCTACATCGCGGGCGAACTGGCGGAATACATCGAGGCCCGGAAGATGAGCCACGTGCGCGGCGCCCCGTGTCACCCGCAAACCCAGGGCAAGATCGAGCGCTGGCACCAAACCCTGAAGAACCGCATCCTGCTGGAAAACTACTTCCTGCCCGGCGACCTCGAAGCCCAGATCGAGGCGTTCGTCGAGCATTACAATCACCAGCGCTACCACGAGAGCCTGAGCAACGTGACGCCGGCCGACGCCTACTTCGGCAGGGCTCCAGCCATCATCAAACAGCGTGAAAGGATCAAGCAACAGACCATCGACCATCGGCGCTTGCAGCACCGCAAGCTCGCCGCCTAACATCAATCCCCAGACGAGGTCCGCACTCCGCTAATCTACGCCGCGAGTTGCGCCAAATGTTCTGACGACGGACA
>CAMCWB010000160.1 GCA_945882315.1 Bauldia litoralis
GCCATCATCCGACGCCAGTCCAGTCCCTCGAACAGCGCCTCGAATTGCGCCCGCGACAGCCGCATAACCCCGTCCTGAACTTTCGGCCAGGCGAAGCTGCCCTGTTCCAGAACCTTGTAGATCAGCACCATGCCCGTGCCGTCCCAAACAAGGATCTTCAACCTGTCGCCGCGTTTCGAGCGAAACATTACCGTCAATCCAGAGTGCGGATCGAGCCGCAGCGTGTTCTGCACGATCAGCGCCAGCGCCTGGTGCCCGCAGCGGAAGTCAACCGGCTGGGTTGCGACCAGGATCGGCAGACGCTGCCCCGCGACGATCATGCTGTTCCCCGCAACGCGCGCACAAGCGCCGCCGCCCGCTCGGCCGACACGTCACCCGGCACCCGCACCACAAGCCCACAGCAAAGTTCGATCCCGATGACCCCCTCGGGCGCATCCGTAGCCTCTGATGATGCATCCGTGTCGCCATAAACCGATACCGGCACGAAAGCTGCAACCGCACTCGCGCTCACTGCCTCAATGGCCTCAGCCGGCAACGCAAGAAGTCCCTGCCGCGCCAGCCGTCGCCAGTCTGAGACTTGATGCGGAGCGAGATCGTGTCGCCTCGCGACGTCCACCACCCGCGCTCCAGGCTGAAAACTCTCCGCCACGATCTGCGCCTTGAAAGCCTCCGGCCAGCGACGATACCCCCGCCTTCGCCGCACCATCTCAACGAAGCCGACAAACCCATTGCCACCGTCCGCCATCGCAGCCTACCTCCAAAACATCAGAAGAAGGTTCGCCGCTCCAAAGCCTATACGGAACCCGCGATATCAATGGGGCGTAAGCGCCGCATACGAGACACAAATTGAGGATGACCCGATTTAAGGGCAACGCGACAGCTAGGTCAGCGAGAGCTCGAAGTGCGTCGCGCGCGTGTGCTTGACAGACGTCTCACAGTGATCTAGAAGATTTGGCAACGTTCCCAATAACGTTCCTAAACAGGAGTTGGAAGACATGGTTGAGATAGACTTTCGTGGGCTGAACCCTGCCCCTATCACCGCATTTACTCGCGATGGAAAGATCGACTACGAAGCGAATGCACGCGTCGCCCGTTGGTTGTCGTCGATTGACGGTGTGAAGAGTCTCGTGATCCTCGGGCACGCCGGCGAGGGGACTTTTTTAACCGACGACGAGAAGCTGGAGCTCATCCGCACCTATGTTGACGCGGTCGAAGGCAAAGTCCCTGTCGTTGCCGGCATAACAGGCGAAGGCACTATGCTGGCTGCGCAAGAGGCCAAGCGTGCCTACGATGCGGGCGCCCGAGGTGCCCTAGTCTACCCAAACCACGGCTGGCTTCGCTTTGGGTTTCAAAAAGGCGCGCCGAGAGATCGCTACAAGGCGATCTCGGAAGAATCCGGTCTGCAGTGCATTTTGTTCCAGTATCCTGACGTCACGAAGGCGTGCTACGACCTGCAAACACAGTTGGACATTGCCTCCTTGCCCGGTGTCGTCGCCACCAAGAACGGCGTCAGGAACATGCGGCGCTGGTATACGGAAATCCCGATCCTGAAGTCTGAGCATCCGGACCTTCAGATCATGAGCTGTCACGACGAATGGCTGCTTCCCACAATGTTCGACGTTGACGGCCTTCTGGTGGGATACGGAAGCCTGACCCCGGAACCGCTGATTGATCTGATCGCCGCAGGCAAAATGCGGGATTATCCCGCGGCTCGGGCTATCCATGACCGGCTTCTGCCGGTGACGAAGGCGGTCTATCACCGGGGCTCGCACATGGAAGGCACGGTCGCGCTGAAACTTGGTCTGGTGCACCGGGGTGTCCTAGACCATGCGACAGTGCGCCCGCCGCTGATCGATCTTGGAGACGCTGCAGTGAAGGAGATCCAAGACGCGCTGGACGCAGCTGGGATCGAAAAGGTGCGCCTGTAAACCAGATAGCCTTGAAAAAGGCTCGTCCAAAAGCCCGCTTGACGAACCGGTGGGATCACAAGGGAAAATATGAAGATGGAAATTCAAGAACTCGACGCTCCGGTGAAACTGGCAATCATCGGCGCGGGCAACAGGTCGACCGTTGTGTACCAGCCGCTCTTCAAATTGTTGAAGCCCTGGGTGGACATCGTTGCTGTGTGCGACCCGATCAAAGAGAATGCCGACAAATTCGCCGCCGCGTTGGGCATCAAGTCCTTTACTTCGATTGAGGATCTCGTCGCGTCCGGTACGATCGAGGCCGCCTTGGTGGTGACCCCGATTGATCTGCACCATGCGATTTCAGTTTATCTGTCGGAAAACAATATTCACCATCTGGTCGAAACCAGCATGTCGAGCCTGCTCAAGCAAGCCCAGGAAATGCGCGACACAGCGCGCAATAACAATACCATCATGCGAGTCGCCGAGAACTTCTTCCGCTATCCCTTCGACCGAATCGCAAAGCGGGTCATCGACAGCGAGGTGATTGGTGACGTCAAGCGCGTCAGCTGTTTTCACGATCACACTGGATATCACAACAACTCTCGCTGGGTGATGATGATGGACGCCTTTCCGGAGTATGCTCAGGCGATCGAGCATGTGATGCCGACGGCGCCGCACTACGAGATGCCACACCGCTTCCGCGAGGCCGAGACCTACAGCGCGCGATTTTTCTTCTTCCCCGAAGACCGCCTCGTGGTGGACCACTCGGGCAACATCAAGGGGATGTTGGGTCGTTACTTTCGCCCCGGCTACACCGAGGTGAACGGCGCATGGGGAACATTGGCGCGTAGCGCTTCTAGCAAGAACTGGCTTGGCGAGGCCGAACTACGGGTTTGTTCCGACGATGCACTGATGAACCAACGCGCCGTGGCCGATCAGTACTATCCGGTCGAGCATGTCGTCGAAAACGGCGTCTGGGTTCAGGAACGTCTGGAATTGCCCGATCAGGTAGTCGAGTATACGCCCTTCGCACAGTTGAGCCAGTACCGGGATGTAAGTAATCTTTACGGTGGCCACACCCATCGCGCCTATTATGCCGTGGCGAGTGCCGAGATTCTGATCGATTTCGCTCTGCAGGTGAGGGGCGTGCGTGCGTCCGAATTCTCCGATGACGCAGCGGTCATGTCGATGATGATGGAAGTCGCCGTACT
>CAMCWB010000161.1 GCA_945882315.1 Bauldia litoralis
CGAATGGCCGTCCAAGGCGGTCCGCGATGCCGGCATGAAAAAGATGATGGACGATCCGCGCATGCAGGGCATGGAGATGCCCTTCGACGGCAAGCGGATGATCTATGGCGGCTTCCAGCCGATCCTCGACGCCTGACCGGACAAGAAAAAACCCGCCGGCAGTGCCGGCGGGTTCGCAGTCTTCGACATTGATCTCCCTTACGGGATCCGCTTGTCGGGATTGGCATCCCGCCACGCATTCATCTTCTTCTTGACGTCGTCGGTTATGAAGTCGTTGGCCGCCTCGATGAAGGCGGCGAACCGCCGGCGAAGGCGTCGATCGTCTTGTCCTGAAGCACCTTGGCGAAGATCGGCTCGTTGTCGCCGACGACGACCGTCCAGATGTTGCTGTTTCGACGGTCTTGCCGATCGAATTTCCCACGACCGCATGGTGAACAGATGCCGAGGTCTTCCCGGAAGCCGAAGACCTAAGCGTTCATCTTCGGAGACGGTGCGGAAATTCGGCGCATCGAGGCCCACGATCGACATGAAATCGACCCGCTCACCGCACGCCTTGGCGATGCGGCGCGAGGAATAGATGCCGCAGCAGTAAGCGTAGAGCAGCAGCGCCACCATCATGACGGGATCGAACGGCGGCTGGCCCTTCTCGCTGCCGTAGGTGCCCGTGATCTCGGAGAGATCGAGATCCTCTATGACAAGGCTCAACACGAAGCGGGCGAGATGGTCCTCGGCCACGAAGTCCTGCACCGTTGGCGGCAGGAACAGTGGCTCATCAATCTTCCAGGCGCGGAATGTCTTGCTCATGGGACAAAACAGAATCCGACTCACGCTTCCCACGCCAGCAAAAAAACCTGCTATTACTCGGACAGGCTCCTAGGGTTCACCAACCCATCTTGATGGGTTCTCCGGCTCAAGGGACCGGAAATGCCCTCGTACCTGCAACCACCATAAAAGAGCCAGGCTCGGAATAGCGGACAGGAAACTGATGACGAAGAATAGCGGCCAGCCCGTTTCCTCCACGACAAAGCCCGAGCCTGCCGAGAGGTAGGTTCGGCCCACAGCAGAAAGTGCGGTGAGCAACGCAAACTGGGTGGCGGTGTGCAGCGGCGACCGGCAGAGTGCCGAGAGGTACGAGACGAAGATTACGGTGCCAAAAGCACTCGTAAAGTTCTCGAACGTGACCGACGTCGCAAGCGCCCAGTGGTTGAGGCCCATGTAGGCCTGCCATGTGAAGGCCAGGTTTGACGACATTTGCAGCAGGGCCCCGAACCACAACGCCGTCAACAGCGGGTGCGCGCGGGCCACGAGGCCGCCCACAAAACCTCCGACTAAAGTCGCTGCCAAGCCGAGGCCTTTGACGATGTTGGCGTAGTCCGTTCGCGTGAAGCCGAGGTCGATGACAAACGGTGCCATCATCGCGCCCGCGAAAGCGTCGCAGAACTTAAAGAGGACCACGAAAAGCAACGTTGCGAATGCGAGGTCACGGGTGAGGAAATCCGAAAACGCGCCGTAAGCGACTGTAGCGACTCGTACAAGCGGGTTTGTCTCGACGCGACCGAGTGTTTCGGCTTCGGCGGAGCCTTCAGGCTCAGTCGCTAACAGTGTCGTCGCCGTCCCGATAGCGACAAAAGCGGCCATGACGATGTAGGCAAGTGACCAAGCTGCATCTTTGCCGACACCCCACGCCTCCCAAGCGCTGACGACGTAGAGCGTACCCGCTGTCGATACCAGCATCCCAATCCGGTAGGCGGCAACATACGCTGCCATCCCGGCGGCCTGTTCGGAGTTATTTAGACTCTCGACCCGGAAGGCATCGATCAGAATGTCCTGTGTCGCGGACGCGACGGCGACTAACAGGGCTGCGCCGGCGACCACGGCAAGCGGAGAATTTTGTGGACCCGATAACGCGAGACCGAAAATCGCCGCCATTAGCATGATCTGCGATAGCATCAACCAACCGCGCCGCCTTCCGAGAAGGCGGGTCAATAGGGGAACGTCAACTGCATCGACCACGGGCGCCCATAGAAACTTGATTGTGTAAGGCGTGCCTACAAGAGTGAACAAGCCGATCGTGCCGAGGTCGACGCCAGCCTCTCGCATCCAGATCGCAAGCGTTGACCCTGAAAGCGCCAGCGGCAGTCCGGACGAAAAGCCCAGGAACAGGACGATCAAAACGGGACGCGCCAGATAGACAGCAAATATCTCGCGCCAATACTGCCTTGGCGGTTTGCCGTCGATAATCGGGTCCATCGTACTGCCGGCGGTGACTCGGTAAGGCGCCGCTAAAGGTTGCGCGGGCGATTCACCTATCATACGTGTTTTTGACCGACCAGCATAACCGTGTCGGGGACGCCGTTGCCGCGTTGGGAATTGGTTCGCCAACCACGCAGCGGTGACTGGGGATGGCCGACAAACCACTCATTCTCTTCTTCAACGACTATTTCGACGAACCGCTCGCCGCGGCGGATTTCGCGATCGCGGGTCCTTGCCGGTTCACCGAGGACCGGCGCCTTTTCCGGAAAGCGGCGGCCGTCGTCTTCCATATCCCCACGCTCAGCAGGAGCTTCTGGCTGCGAAAGCCGCGTGGCCAGCTCTGGGTCGCCTGGTCAATAGAGAGCGAGGCTAACTATCCCCGGCTGACCGATCCAGCCTTCATGCGGAAATACGACCTCGCGATGACCTATAGGCAGTCGTCCGACATCTGGTGTCCCTATATTCCGCGGGCGGCGACCTTCGAGCAGGCATTGGCGGCGCCGATCCCGCCGAAGACTGGAACCGCGCCGGCGGTCATGTTCTAGTCGGCTCGCTTCAATCTCAGCGGACGTAACGAGTTCGCCCGCGAACTGATGCAGCATATCGAGGTCCATTCCTATGGACGCTTCCTCAACAACCGTCTCATTCCCGGCGAGGACCGCGGCCAGGAAACTAAGCTCACCATCGCGGCAGGCTACAAATTCTGCCTCGGAGCCTGTCGCCCAATAGACATGTTTTAGGTTTACCGCGCTCCAGCGCGCCATGACGGCGCAGAGAGCCGGGTTCTGGGGGCTCATTGAGGCCGGTTTTCGGCCGTTCTGGCGGTTCTACCCTGTGTTCTCTTTTCGGCGGACGGACTC
>CAMCWB010000162.1 GCA_945882315.1 Bauldia litoralis
GACCTTGCCGCGATATCGGGCCACGACTGGGGCAAGCACATCCTGCCAGCCGTCGGCGCTGTGGACGTTGCCCGGACGCAGGGCGCACCGTTCGAGATCACCGAACTGGTTGAACACGAACAGCGGATGATAGCAGGTGCAGGCGTAGTGGCCGTTCCAGACGCTCATCTCCTGATCGCCATGGGTGGGGCTGACGCTTGAATCCATGTCGAGGACGATGCCTCGCGGCGGACGGCGGCCATGCACACTGTCGATCCATTGGCCGGAGAGGTCGGCGAGTGCCGGGAGGTTGTTGGACGCCGCGAGCCACTTGGTCTCGAAGCGGCCCATCTGGCTCGGCGAGGCCGCAGAACCCTGCGCCGCCTTGCCACCGACGATCCAGCGCATCGCCGGATCATGGCGCAGGCGTTCGGCGTCGTTCACGTCATCATATCCGGCGAGCCGCCCGAACACCGACTGCCGGAGCAACCCGACCAGAGCATGGCGGCCGTTCCTGCCGGTCCGCGCATCGGCGAGCACGTTTGCGGCCATTGCGCTGAGACCAAGGGCGTCATCGAGTTCGCGATAGGCGAGCAATCCGGCATCGGAGGTGATCCTCGAGCCATTGAACTCCAGCTTCACGCGGCGGTCGAAATCGAGCCGGAGAGGACCATCGACCGATTCACCCGCCGGGTTCTGCAAAATGGCCTCGTGCGATCCAGATTAAGATATTGATTCTTATACCTGAATCGTTACGAAATTGCAGAAAATTACGGTGTTATCCGGCGAATCCGGGATTACACCCCTCCTGCGGTCGGCAAGTTCCTGAGAGCAAGGACACCGGCGCCGACGGTGGCGACCCGCCCGCCGCAGGAGCGTCCGCCGGCGGTCCTCGATATCGAGATGCAGCTCCGGTCACTGGACAATGCCGGCCTCGACCTGTCGGTGCTGACCTGCGGCGCCGGGTTCGACATTGGCGACGCCGAGCTCTGCCGCGTCGTCAACGACGCGATGCACGAATCGCTTGCCCCCTATCAGGGCCGCTTCCAGACGCTGGCCCATGTGCCGCTGCTCGACGGCAAGGAGGCGATCAGGGAGCTCGAGCGATGCGTCGGCGAGTACGGTCTCAAGGGCGTCGTCATCAAGTCCGAGTACGAGACTCTGACGCTCGACTCACCGGAACTGAATCCCTTCTGGGAGGCTTGCGAGCGGCTGAACGTCTACGTCTTCATGCACGGCGCCATGTGGCCGGCGGTCGGGCCGCATCTCGATGTCTCCGACCTGGTCCGCGCGCTCGGTCGCGAATATTCGATCTCGACCGCGATCTATCGGCTGATCTTCGGCGGCGTGCTGGATCGCTTCCCGAACCTGAAGATCCAGGTCGGGCATCTCGGCGGCCACGCCGCCATCTATCTCAGCCGCGTCGAGGGCTTCGGCGAGCGCGAAAAATGGGGCACCGTGGGAGACCCGCGCCACGGCCAGCGCCCGGAGAAGCCGCTTCGGCACTATCTCGCCGAACGCCTGTGGTTCGATACCGCCGGGCTTTTCGGCTCGGTCGACGTCATCAGGGCGGCACTCCTGATGATTCCGAAAAGCCAGATCGTCTTCGGCACCGATTGCCCGGTCGAGATCCGCGAAGACAGCGACCTCATAAGCTTCATCGCCGCGATCCGGGCACTGCCGGAGGGCGAGGCCATCCTGTCGGGCAATGCCAAAGCGCTGTTGGGTTGAACGCATAGGCCAGCCTCGAACGTCTCTCTGGATCGCCGTTCGAGCGATCTTCCTTACAGCAGAGTGGAATTTATGGATCCGATTCGTCGAGCAGCTTCGTGGCGAGCGCTGTGGATCTTCATCGTCTGCATGCTGCTGCTGGCATCTCTTTTGGCCGGCTTCTTCCGCCCCAGTTTTATGGACGTACCGTCATTTTTCATCCTCGCGGTGACGGCCTACGTCGCCTTCCACATTTATCTTGTCAGGCGCCCGACATCGGGTTCGTCCCTCAGATCCCAGGCCCGGATATGGCTTCTCGTTTCGATCGGGTTCTTATATCTCGCCTTGGACGAAGCTCTTTCCTTTCATGAAAGAATCGACTTTTTCATCCATTGGATGTTTCAAGCGAAAGAGACAGCTTTGTCGGATCGGATGGACGACCTAATCGTTCTTCTCTACGGCATCATCGGCCTGATCATCCTGTATTTTCACCGCGGGGAATTCTGGGGATTTCGCCGTCACCAGAGCCTTGTCGTCACGGGATTTGGTTTTCTCGTTATCATGGTGCTCATGGACGTGATCGGCAATCGATCTGATCTTCTGCGGTATTTTGACCTCAACGCCGAAGCCGCACATAGGGCCCAGAAATGGTGCGAATTGATCGAGGACACCTGCAAACTTGCTGGCGAATGCGCGTTTTTGATAGCATTTGCCAGGGTTTACGATTCCTACGTCACGCAAATCTACGAATCTCGCATTTCAGAAACTGCAGTATGAATCCGGCGCTTCCGGGCTGTGGCCGCCGCGCTCGAGGACAGATAAACCTCATCGCGGCTCAAAGCCTTCAGGAAAAATCGCAGCCGATACTCCGCCCGCCCGGCCGATGGCGCCGGGCTCCAAAATCAGGACTCCGTCCCTGACACGGGCTTGATGATGGGTTCGAGGGCGCGCTGAGGCTGGGCCAGGTAGTCGCGATCTGCGCCGGGCCAGCGGCCCTCGGCGTAGAGGCGGAATCGGCACGGAACTCACCTCGGATGCCGCGGATAACCCGGATGCTCGGCAACGGGTTCCGCCCGCCGGCACCTCGATAAGCCGGATTGCTTAGCGAGACTCCCTGGGCGGCGAAAGATGACTAGCTCGCTCTATGGATTCAAACATCCGGGCAAACGCCACCAGAAATGCGGACTCGCCTAAAAGCTTTGCGACGTCTTCCACATAATCGGACCAACGCTGGATATGACGGGCGCTGCGGACGTCAAATCCGAGGAACTCGAAAATGGGTGCCGTCGCGAAGTTGGTTGGAATTGAGGGTGGCGTAGTCTCCGGGTGCTTTAACCCGAACGAGTCCAGCGTTGACGCGCCGGACAGGAGACCACGCCATGACGAGCACTACCACGAAGCCCGAAGCCGTTCAGCCTGATACC